>JAFTTY010000002.1 GCA_017466525.1 Alphaproteobacteria bacterium | reverse complement strand
TTTGTTCCGCACCCGCAGATAACGACTTGCTTAATCCCGCGCCTGTCATACCCATACCGGCCGCACCCAACAGTTTATTTTCCATAGACTGTTCTTTGTCTTTCATCTTTTTCGCGTTTTCTTCCAGTTCCGCGATACGCGCCTTTTGATCTTCTTCGCTCAGAACCATACCTGCAACACACTTGTTATTGTCTTTATCAACACTGTAATTTTCCTTGCAAGACGTAATCACACAAACCAATTTCCCATCACGTTTTTTATATTCACCAGCGGTCGCATTCTTGTCTTCTGGTGTACACGGCTGTTTATTTTTACTTTCGCACTTATTGTCTTTTAATTCGTAATCATCACTGACGCATTTATCTATCTTACATACTGCCTTGTCGTTTTCACAGACCATCTTTGCACTGGCTGCGTCATCTGGCAAACGCGGTTTTGTATCTGCCGTACACTCCTTATTTTCAGGCCACGCAACACATTTTTCATCTTTCAGTTCAAAACCACACTTACAATCTTGGGCGATACATATTTCCGTCCCTTTTTTTATCCCTGTTTTTGTCGCATTTGGATGCTCTTTTACCTGGGCATCTGTACATTTTTTCAGCATTTCGCGACACCCCGTTTGGTCATCTGTCTTATCATAGCCTTTTTTACACGACTTTACCTTACAGGCCCAACTATCACCATCTTTTACCCATTCCCCAGTTCCGTTTTCAATTTTACATTTTTGTTCTTCACATTTGGCCTTTTTGCCCTCGCCTTTTAATTTCCAACGCGGTTCAATACATGCCGTTGGCACACAATCATTATATTTATCACGCGCCTTTATCCCCAATTCCTTGGCATCCTTCATAGAACACTCGACCACCATAACTTCACTTAAGTTTTGTGAAGAAGTCTTCATTTCAATTGTTCCAAGATCTGTGACACCAGCCTTAACATCAATCCACTTATCTTCCATACCAACATAAGTAAATTTTATTCTATTCCCCACTTTCACTTTCAAACTAAATTTTCCAGCCAAATCGGTAACAGCACTATTGGTCAATGCTTTTTCTCCCTCAAACTCCTGTATAGTTAACATCTCACAAGGTTCATTTTGTCCTTTTCCATCCTCGCACACAACAGTCCCCGTCACCGTCACGTTCGCCCCAAACACAGGCGTGGCGATACATACCGGAACAACCATCAACAAAAATGCGATAAACTTTCTCAAAAAAATCTCTCCAAAACTACTGTACATTCTAACAGAGTTTTCCACCCAGCACAACACTAATCACGCCGATATGTCAGTGTCACACCCACAATCGAAACCAGCAAAATTAGAATAACCCACACATTCAATCCCATTACACGATACTGTGTATTATGCGCACCCCAAACATAACCATCTAATATACCTGTCGCACCGACCGGCAAACTGGATACAATTGAACCATCAGACGCAACAAATGCACTAATACCAGAATAATTTGCACGCACAATTGGCAATCCTGATTCAATTGCATAACGACGCACCATATCCAAATGCTGATACGTCCCCGGCGTATCACCAAACCAATTATCATTTGTTATGTTTACAATCGCATCCAGTTCCCCTGCCCCACGTGGCAACAAACTATCTGAAAAGATAATTTCATAACAAATCGCAGGTGCAAAAACAAAATCACCAACCGCAATTAATTCTGGACCCGAACCGCGTGATAAATTTACCGGCGCTGGCAAGATACCCAACGGACGATATTCACCAAACGGAACCAAATGCGATTTGCTATAAACCGTATCAACATTACCATTATCATCGGCAACAATCATTGAATTATACAATCCGCCATCACCAAATGTATTCGCCCCGAAAATCACCGGTCGGTTTATCGCACCTGCCATCGGCACTGTGTCGCCATCAACCAAAACAAATGGATATGCCGTCTCTGGCAAAACAACGACATCCACGTCCCCCGGCTGCATTGCCAAGGCCATCAAATTGCGCAAATTATATTCTGCATTTTGCAAGGCTTGTTCACGACTATGCGTTGCCTTTTGCGATTGTGAAATTGCCGGCTGTACGACACGTATCAACGTATAGGACGATTCCGCCCCCTCATCAGAACGCACCATATTTTTATAGCCAAACACACAACCAACAGACATCAGTAACACAAAGAACACCAACACCAACCACGCAACCCAATCACGTCTATTTCGCAAAACATTAACCAATCCCGCAACCAATCCAACAATCACAAACGTCAACCCAACTGCACCCCACAACGACATAGAATTTGCCACAATCGGCATTGGCATTGTTATATTTGCAATTGGGTTCCAAGGGAATCCTGTAAACACCCATTCGCGCGCCCATAAAACCAATGTCCAAACGCATGCAAACAAAAACACTTGGGCCGACGAACTAATTTTCTTTTGCGCAACTACAACAAACGGCAACGAAAATATCAACGCCCCTGCCAGTCCCAATCCTATTAATCCAGGCACGGTCCAAATTGCAAACTGCGCGGTCAATTCTGGCACAACATATATCGAATGCAAGACCCACCAAAACATACACACCGAATACATTGCCCCAAACGGCGAAACGCGCAATAAACTTTTCCAAAAGCCACCGATTTTATCATTACGAACCGTCAACCAATACGCACCACCGACACCAACAACTGTCCACCACCACTGATAAAACGGCGCGAACCCAAACGCCGCTATACAGCCAAATCCGCCGTATAGCAAGTATTGCCACAAACTATTTTTACGCAATTTTATATTTTTAACCCACGCAAGAAAACGCCCACCTGGACAACATTTTGCATCACAACAACACACATCATCATCCATGTACGGATTTTTAATTCCCAACTTTTTCAAGATTCCAACTTCTTTAAATTCCATAATCTGTGCCTCGTCATCTGTTATATGGTCATATCCCAACAAATGCAACACACCATGCACAACCATATGCGCTACATGATCTTCGACAGATATATTTGCCGCTGCTGCTTCTCGCACGACAGTATCTAACGAGATATAAATATCCCCCAACAAAATATCATCACCCAATTCAAACGACAAAACATTGGTTGGTTTATCAACCCCACGATACTCACGATTAATCGCATGAATTTCTTTATCATCAGTCAGAATAATCGAAACCTCAGAATCCTTGTATACGCCAGAAACCGCCGTATAGACAATTTTATTAAAATCAACTTTATACTTTTTCCAACGCTTATCACGAACATCAACACAGACTTTCATTCCTGCTTCCTTTATCAAAATACAGTTTCAAATTTCTCTTTACCAACTTGCCAATTCTCTTATAATTTAATAATATGATTATATCACAAATAAACTGTAAATAAAAGCAAAGCCAAATGACACGACCACTTGCCGATTTAATGCGCCCGAACACGATTAATGATGTCGTGGGTCAGACATCATTATTGGGCGAAAACGGTCTGGTTCGTCGTATGGTCGATAATAAAAAGTTATCTAATTTGATTTTATGGGGTCCCCCGGGCTGTGGCAAGACCACAATTGCACGCGCATTGGCAAATTCTGTTGATATGGACTTTGTTCCAATGTCTGCTGTATTTTCTGGCACGGCCGACATAAAAAAGGCGATGGATGCCGCACGTATGAACCGTGACATTGGCCGCAATACATTACTATTTATCGACGAAATTCATCGTTTTAATAAAACACAACAAGACACACTTTTACCCTATTTAGAAGATGGCACTGTTGTCTTTATGGGCGCCACAACCGAAAACCCCAGTTTTAATTTAAACAACGCCTTATTATCGCGTTGCCACATTGGCGTTTTACAACCATTGGCCAGTGAAGACTTATTAACACTGATGTCACGTGCCGAAGAATTTTTGAATAAAAAATTACCACTGGACAACGATGCACGCATACATTTGGCACAGATGTCAGACGGCGACGCACGCTTTTTATTAAATACTGTTGAATACCTTATTAATGCAAATTTTAAAACACCATTAACGCCGGACACGTTGATTTCCGCCGTACACAAGCGGGCGCCCATGTCTGACAAGCATGGCGACGAACACTATAATTTAATATCCGCCGTACATAAATCCTTGCGTGCCAGCGATACCGATGCGGCCCTATACTGGGTCGCGCGCATGATGACATCTGGCCAGGATCCAATGTACATATTTCGCCGTTTAACGCGATTTGCCGTTGAAGACATCGGATTGGCCGATCCCAACGCAATGCACATGGCAATTTCCGCATGGCAGGTTTACGAAAGACTGGGCAGTCCCGAAGGCGACCTGGCATTAACAGAATTGGTTATATACCTGGGCACGGCACCAAAAAGTATTGGAAATTACAAAGCACAAAAGGCTGCATACGCCGCCGCCCGTGAAACAGGCAGCGTTCCACCCCCAAAAAACATCTTAAACGCACCGACAAAGATGATGCGCGACATGGGATACAATGCCGGTTATATCTATGACCCTGACACACCGAATGGTTTTTCTGGTCAAAACTGTTTCCCAGAAAGTATGGGACGTCAAAAATTCTATTATCCTATTGAACGCGGCTTTGAACGCGAAATAAAAAAGCGTTTAGATTATTGGGACGGCTTACGTGAAAAAATAAACAATAAAGATTAAAGCCCCACTCCCTTGCAGTAAAAAAATAAAAGATAATGATATAGATAAACGGGTTGGAAATGGCGTAGTGTACACAAACGTACATGAGCCATTGCCCACACCCCTTGCCATGGGAAAAATTAAATAGAATGATTTAGATAAAAACAAAGCGGGAATCGTAGTGTACAGACGCTACATGAGATTCCCGATTTGATTTTAGATGAATTATTATATTTAATTTTTTAGAATAGAATATTGACGCGCACACCAACCTGGGCATCATCTGATTCAAATTCATAGTCAACATGTCCAATGTATTGGGTGCGTCCATATTGACGAACCAATTTGAAATGCAACCATTCTTGATCATAGTCAGTATGATAGATTGGGTCTTTGTGTGTTGCCTTGCGAATTGTGAATCCGGCACCGATACGCCAATCTGGCGCAATGCGGAAATAAGATTCTGGGTTAAAGTCCAAGAATGCGACACCACGTTCATCATCAAAAACCCATGTAGATTTAATTGTTGCAGCCAATGTCATACCCGCCCACTGACGTCCGATACGCAAACCAACATAATATGTCGAATCCGCATAATCTGGGGTACGCACCTGCGAACTGCCACCAAATTTAAATCCGAACAACACGTCTGAAATTACATGCGCGTCATTATTTGCCGCCAATCCGATACGATAAATACCGCCTAAATCAATCGCAGAAAAACCATCTTCATCACCATTAAAGTCGTGCTGATAATGAACAGTTGCACCGATACTTAATCTGTCATTTAATCCATACGACACAGACTGACCACCACGCAAAATATGGTCCCAATATGTCAAAGACGTCTTTGTAAAAATTTCATTATCTTGTTCCAAGAACATTGGGTCTGATGTATCACGCGCCAAGTCATTTGCAACAGACGGCATCGCGAACAAACCAATCAACACAAATACAGACAAAAATTTACGCATAAAAAGTCCTCCCACTTTATCCCAAATATGTTGCCCCCATTACCGGGGGCAACACCAGTTTTTTTGTATTAATTAGAACTGGAAAATAACCTGTGCACCAATTGTGTATTCAGAATACTTATCCAATTCTGTCTTGCCAATATACTTTAACCCATTTAACGGATATTCTGCCGCGTCATCTAAATACGCATCTGCAAGCCAATAATATGTATCCAATTCTTTACCGTCTGCACTGCTGTATATCGATGCACGCGCATACAGATTCAACGCGAACCAATCATTTGGTTGCCAGCCAATTGCGCCCTTAATCGTTGCCTGATTGAACCAATCATAGTCGCCAAAGACACCTTCGACATTCAATGTCCAATCTTCGTTCAAGACACTAAATACACCCAGACCCGCTTCCAGATACATGGCGTCACCTTCATCACCATACGCCAAGATCAATGCAGAATCGTACCCAAATGCATCTTTGCCACTGACGCCGTTTCCATAGACTTCGCCGTCATAGTCCAAATACCAACCACGTGCCAACGCATAAATTGTTGATCTTGAAACTTTATATCCGCCCTTTAATTCCAGCAAGACATTATTTGAAATATCTTTCTGATGCTGATAGTATGCAGACGCGGTCCCAATCCATTTTTCGTTATCGACGAAACGCCACTGGGCACCGATACCGAACAGATTTAAATCATCATCTTCCATTTTATCTGCCGGTGAACCATCATCCCATTTGAATTCATAGTCACTCATATTATATTGTGCCATTGCCACCAATGCGATACGGTCTGTGATACCATAACTAAAATCTTCCTTGATTGTGATTGATGTCGCATCCCAGCTGCCAGTTGCACCATTAAAGCTTAATTCTGTCATGGCGCCATCAATATCTGCAAATATCCCAGATGGACCACTTGGCAACATAATATCATATGATGTATCGGTATAAGAAATATCTGTCACAGAACCGAACATCCCTTCTAATGGTTGAAAGAATGGGTGCGCCAGATAGTACTTACGTTTCATACGATTAATGACCTGTTCACTGCGCGTTGTACGTGTTGTTGTTTTCGTTGCACGCGCAGACGAAGAATTTGCCCCTTCGTACTGTCTATATAACGCACTGCGATTTTGTGGTTTTGTGTAATACAAATCCCCTGCATCTTTTGACTCATACGTTTTGGTCAACGTACGTGTTTGATATTTTTCATAGTTAACATTTTGACGCGTACGTGTTGCGGGTGCACTTGATAAATCTGCACTGGAACCGGCACGCGTTCCCCAATTTGTATATGCCCCCGCCGGCATTGCAACCACGGCCAACACAGCAAACAAAGATAATTTTTTCATCATTGTATAGTTCTCCTTTTGCTAAAAATTATACCATAATGTCATTGTAAAAAAAAGATAAATATAATTAGTTTATTTAATATTAAACACAACAACCAAAACAAAAATTATTGTGTAATTTTTGTCATTCCTGCTTCGGGTCCCGCAAAAATTGAAAAATTTTTGTGGGTGATACCAGGCAGGAATAGGGTCTTTTAAATTTACATTCGTCACTATTTTATGATTTTTATTTGGTTCGCGTTGCTCACACTGTATAGCCCCACTCCTGCCTGCGCAGGAGTGACAAGGAGATTTTTTAAGTTCCCCCAGAAAACGAAAATTCCCACCGTGCGGTGGGAATTTTTATTCAGTACAATAATTATTAGACCAATTCAAATTATGTGCCTTGCAAGAGAGTTCGCTTAAGTAGTCGGCTGATTCGCATTGCACATTTTCAAAAGCCCAATATGTTCCAGCGGGACAAGCGACAGGAGTTTGACAGACGCCACCATAATAGACAAGGTTGTTTGCTTCACAATCTTCTTTGGTCAGTTCACTCACACCAACACAGTCACCAGAAGTCTTTAAATATCGACCAGACGAACACCCTGTCGGCGTTATGTCCCCGCCGCCATCTGTTGAAGGAGGCGTTAAACCACTATTTACACATTTTCCCGTTAAAGCATCTAGCGTAAAGCCTTCTTTACACGTTGCTACCTCACATTCACCATAACTTCTCCCTAAAAGATATTTCGCACACGTTTCTGCAAACTTATCATAATTATTCATACTCAACTCACTACAATCACACGAAATACGGTTCACAGCACACGTTGTCGTCCCAGTTCCATTTTCAAGCAAACCGTAACCTTCCCGACACTGAACTGCATTACAAGGACCATATTTACCATTACCAATGTATTCCTGTTCCGCTCTAGTTGCATTGGCAAGCATACATGTTTCAACCAATGGCAGACAGGTATCATCATACGCAACTTTCCCATCTCCGCACACAGAATCTGGCACACACGCCTCCCAACCATTTTCACCCCATGTTGTTGTACCAGACAAGGCACCAACTGCATTTAATTCCGCATCAGAACATGGACGCGTCACGCCTTCGCACGCTGTCTTATCTGCATTTGGCGTCCAATTTTCTTCACATTCTGAAACATAACATGTATTCATTTTACCATCAGATACCGTACGTGTTGCCTTGGTTGCATGTCTTATTTCAGACCTACAATCAATGGCCGTCGATACGCATTTGCCATTTTCAAGCGTAAAGCCCGGATTACATTCTGTGATATAACATGAACCACCCTTGGCATCACGATATGCAATCGCCGCATTTGCGTCCACAGTACGTGTTTCTGAAACCGAACAACGAACAGATGTTGCGATATCCGTTGACCATCTGCGAATATCTTCGACGCCTGCATCCAACAGACATTGTTCACGTATTGCGGCAGAAACCGTGCTGGTACGTGGGTTAAAGCCAGCCCCAAGCGTTCCTGCGCCTGTACCATTCAAGATTTCGTTCAATGTCACGATATTGCGACATGTATTTGTTGTGTAATCTTGGGTATTGTTGCATTGTTCACTGTCCGCATCATCGATAACCGCCTTGAACTGGGCCGTTGATGGATTACAAATCATTTCTTCATAGCAATGTGGAACATTTGCAATCTGGGCACAGTACGTCTTGACACGCGCATCCGGCCAGTTTGGATTCGAAGAAGATTGTGTTTCGTAACAATCAAAGATTTCACTTAAACATTCGTTAAAGTTCGTACCTGCCTCTATCGCGGCACTTAATGTTGTTTCTTCTTCTTCCTGGGCAAATTCCAGACGTTTTTGCTGTAATGCCTGTTGCGCTGCAACCTTTTGATAACCAATATTCTGTGCGGTTGTACGCAATTGTTCCCCATACGCATCACAGTCTGCATTTGCATCCAACGCATACTTTTGCATAATACTGCGACGCGCATCCGCAACCGGCCCACGCAGGTTAGAATATGGATCGCCCGACGCCGACGCATAACCAAAACAAGTCGCAGAATTTGAAGATGTATAACCATTGCTTGCGGTTACAAAATTCAATTCATATGCACCCGTATTATTTACTGTAATTGTACTGTTATAATTATACGGACACTGCGATGCACCATTTGAACACTTACGCCCGCCAGAAGGTGGTGTGCCACACGCTTCGAAAATACCATTA
This sequence comes from Alphaproteobacteria bacterium, assembly GCA_017466525.1. GTDB lineage: Bacteria > Pseudomonadota > Alphaproteobacteria > Rs-D84 > Rs-D84 > Enterousia. The sequence goes on along the minus strand of JAFTTY010000002.1, from coordinate 64,331 downwards.
AAGCATGAATCCAATACACGGCCACAAACGTTATTGTGCGCATATTCAAATAATTCATAACCCCATGTTTCTGCCAACGAATCCTTTAAATCTTCTGAATTTGACAATGCGCCACTAATACCCGCCATACCACTGACCACAGATGACAAATTATCAAACGCACTGGTCAAAGAATCTGTATCATCTGTCATGATTGTCAGCGTCTGCTCTTTGGCATCTGCCCATGATTGCAATGATGCCAAGATATCAGAACCACTGCCATCCAGATTTGAAACATCAAAATTAAAATTATTACCCGACGACGAACAATATGACGGTTTTGCACAAGAACTTAAATTCGCACCATTTGAACCATAAATCCCGTGCGCATAGCACCATTCAATTGCCTCTTCTGAATTTGCGCCATATTGATTTGTGACATCCTGCCATGAAACACAGTTCATAACCTGTTCTGCTTCTGTTAACTGGAACGCCTCTGATACATCTTTACCCTTGTTTGCGATCAGCAATGCCAATTCACCAGACACCTTAATCAGTTCTTCATTTGCAGATTCCAGGGCAGATTCCGCCTCTGCAAATGCCTTTACACGACCGGCGCACGCACAACGACGCTGTGCAGAATTACGTGCCGTACAAATTTCGTCCATACATGTATAATACGATTCCATACAGTTTGTAAATGCCTCATTCGAAATCAGACCTGTGCTGGAATCAATAATATTTGAATAATTACCCGTATACAATTTGCTGGTCAAATATGAATACGATGTTGTTGGGGTTGATTTGCTGCCACGGATTGCACTGCCCTGCAATGAAATACGCGCATTTGACGCGGCATCCGTCGTTGCCGTACGCGCACGCACAGAACGTGTATTTACCGCATTTGCACGATTTGCAGCCGCATTGCCACGCGACACAACATTACGCGATGACACATTACCACGCGTTGTAACATTGCCACGCGACGCGACCGCACGATTTGAAACCGCACGCGCATTTGTCGCACGGGCATTTGACACATTACGCGCCGTTGTCGCACGTGAATTACTTACATTTGCCGTTGTACGCGCAACCGTTGTACGCGATGTTGCGCCATTACCACGCGGATTTGCACGCGTTGCCGTCGCGCGCCCATTTGTTGCACGTCCAGACGTCGCACGCGATGTCGCACCTGCAACCGTCGCCTGGGGTGCCATAACCGTGGCATTTACCGGCGCAATTGGGTCCGCCAAGACCGCACGCATTGACAATAAAGTTGAACAAACAAAAAACGCCCCCGCCAACAGGAAAACCGTCCCCATTGCATTCTTGATAGAATTTGCGATTTTTTGACTTCTCATAAAACTCTCCCTGTGTTCTGGGAAACGCCAAGAAACCCAACCTTTCAGCATACTTGCACCATGCAAAATACACCTTCTATTTACTTAATTATATCAATTTTTTCGCGCCCTGTAAACACGTTTATTTACAATACGCAATTGTTTTTCATAGGCTTTTTGTCAAATTGCAAAACAGGCACATAAAAATATATAATTCTTATTATGAAAAAATTTGCATACATTTTCATGACACTATTTCCATTTTACACATTTGCCAATCCAATGTTTGGCGACGACAAACAAAATTCAATCGGCATACATATCGCGCAAAGCACCGGTCACGGCGACCTGGGACACTTGATAATACCGGCAGATTGGCGAATTGAACCCATGACCACAATAATGCTGGAATATAGTCAACCAATACGATTCCTTCGCCTGCCCGGACGCATAAACATACACGCACTGCAAAACTTTGCCTATAACAGTTCCGACGGCCGTTCGTTTGGCGCGATTGGCATATCGTGGGACATTGCATTTTTATCATGGTGTGATTTTTACCTGGGCGCAGGTCTGGGGCCATACATGCGTGACAGTGGCGACGACTATGTCACCAGTCGTCTGGTCTTTGGCGAACGCGTATTTATTGGCTATCGATTTAACGACCGAATTAACGCAGAAATATTCACCCTGCACTTTTCGAACGGCGACTTTACAGAAACAAATCACGGATTTAACTTTATCGGCACCGGATTCAGATACAGTTTTTAAAATACAAAAACAAATCCCCCAAACGGGGGAAAAGAACTAATCATCATCTTTATTTTTTTTCGCTCTTTCTTTTTCTTGTGCTGCCTCATACCCCCTGCGCACACCGGAACGCAACGCATCAAGACACGCCTGGAATGCCTTCTTTTTCGACAATTCTTTTGGCTTGGCACAATCAACTTCCTTGCCATCTTTATCTTTAGTTTTGGTATCGTTTGCACCACCATTAGTCGCCATAACATTATAGTCCCCCGCCAACTGCTTGCGCAATTCTGACGTCAGATTTGTTCCATTACCAGAACGATCATAAACAATATTTAAGTTGCTATTTAAACATTCAAAGACCTTTAACGTAGACAGTTCACTATTACAATCCTTGGCACCCGATATATGTATACTACGATTATCTGACTCAAAACCATCATCGCCACCACCAGAACCGCCCGAACTGCTCTCTGCGCCGGCGGCCTGTAATTTAGTAGTCAGCACAGCCTTTTCCAACTGTGTTTTTAATCGGCGCAACATAGATTCCATTTGCTGATATTGTTTATACATTTGCTGTGTAATCAGGGTCGTTTTCATTGCGACAACATCACGCATTAGTTCCCTGTCTGCACCGGTTGGATTTTGTATTACACCAATATTATACGCATGCGTTGAACACAGCGCCAATTCCGAAGAAATCATATCATTATCTGGATTATCGCAACCGTTATCTGCTGAAAACGCAGGCATAGAACAAACCACACACGCAATCAGCATGGCAATCAACAACCGTCGCCCGATTAAAATCGCATTTATAAAACTATTCATTTTTTTTCGTTTTCATCAATTTAGTTTTCATCAGTCTTTTCTGACGTGTCCTTTTTCGTACTTACAGCTCCTTCGATATGGTCGGGAGGGCTAGTATTCGCCAAAGAAGAACTTAACGCTGTGTTAGTCTCTCCACGGCTCATCGATCTGCCCAAATGCACAACAAGCTCTTTAAAGTTAGTAGCATCCTTATTACACTTATCTTGTTCTGGCTTAAATGGTTGCATCACCGGCACTGTCTTGCCTTTCTTTTTGCCTTTACTATCCCCCACATACGTGGATGAATTCGACTGACACGTACAACAATGTGAACTATAATCATGCCCTGTCAGCTCGTTATCATTTTCAAAATCCTCACGACTTTTAAAGAATTTTTCTTCCTTAAGGCGTACACGCCCCCCCTGGTCGTCACACAGACGCATATCACAATTACGAACATCAAACAATTCTTCCCCGTCACACAAACATTTTTTGCCTGCTTCTTCTACCTTGGCAACTGTACCCGCGCCGGCATTACTACACATAGCCTTACACTCATTATATGAAATATCACCCTTATGAAAACATTCACCTGTATATGGATCCACAATTTTTTCATCGGATTGACAGTCACACTTTTTGGCCGTGTTATCCCATATACCGCCAGAATAGCCGCTTTCACAACCTTGTTTCTTTCTGTCTTCGTCTGACATACGCAGAACCCGTCGAACATCGTTGTTATCATCTAAATCTAATTTACATTCAACCTCGTTATATCTGCAGGCACCATCACGATAATTGACCAAACAAACATCCGGCGCCAATGAATTTTTAATCAAGAAATCACACCCTGCCTTTGTAACACCAGGCATAACACCACTGGCCCCCAAGAATTTCGAATAACCGGCCATACTAATCCCGCCGCCCAAAATCGCAGTACGTGTTAAAACATCATTCGAAACACAAATATTTTTTGGCAATTTTTTATTTAATATTGCCGCACGCAATGCCTCATAGCCATTTGGTGTCATCGAACAATATTTTACACGCGACACTGTTTCATCTTCGCCTGTATTACGCATAAACCGATTGGTCCCACCCATTTCCGGTGCATCCTGTACAATAATGCGTTCCAACGTATCCAAATCCAACGTTGCGCCCGTATCACGACGACTGGTACGACGGCCAAAGATTGCCAATGTATCCAACACAGATGTCGCACAACCAACACGAACCAAACCAGAATCGCTATCATTTTCATTCACCCATTCACGCAAAACCTTGTCTTCATCACCGGTCCCGCCAATAAATTCTGTCGGGGTACAGCGCACATCATCTTGTGGTGGCACAACCATACCATGCGTACATTCAAAACCACCCCTGACATACCCAGACTTTATAGACTTACCATTACGACAATTTATACCGTCTGCACACACACCTTGTGTCGACCGCCCATCACAATAAAACGCCTGATTTCGCGTTACTGTACCATTTTCTCCTTCCTCATCCATACCAACACACAGATACTTTGCCCAACGGTTACACGCACCACTTAACATCATAATAACATCAGACACGTCAACACCAACCGCCAACGCCCTTTCTAAACTTTCATACGCATTATCAACAACCTCGTCATATGGACGGAAAAAAAGCAACGCTTTTTCTTTAAATCGCTTTACACGTTTTGGCCCCGCGCAATTATTTCCATATATATCGCACCCGGCGTAATCAAACGCATCCTTCATCGCTGCGTGCAATTTATCCATCGCAACTTCAGCCTCTTCAATCTTGGTCAAAATCTCACCAGAAATCTGTTTGCGCGCTATTATATCAGCATCAACCCCTAACTCTATCGCTTTTTTTTGTGCAGCAGTCAAACCACCAACCACAGAACCGTCACTGGACATTGAACTATCACCCTTTTCGGCATCAGATGATTTATCTTCAGAATCAGATGACGAAGATTCACTTTCTTGTTTTGCGGTTGCCGCCTCTGCCAATGCGGCCTCTGTCATTGCTTTTTGTTCTGCCAACGCCGCCTGCATTTGTTCCATCTGCTGCTTATTCTGTTCCGCCATTTGTGCCTGCATCTGTTGCATTTGGGCCTGCATCTGTTGCATTTGGGCATTACTTTCGGCGGCCTGAGCCTGGGCAGCAGCGGCCTGGGCCTGTATTTGCGCCTGTTGCGCCTTGGCCTGGGCGGTTGACACCATTTGTGCCGCAATAGAATCAATCAACGCATCACCATGTTTTTTACATGTTGCATTGCTGTTCACGCACCCCGCAACAATTGGACGCGCAACATCCATTGTTGTACACCCAGAACACTTTGGCTGGGCACAACGCAAAATCAACGAATTACAGTTACCAAAATCTGCCACCGGCGCATTCGCAGCACCCGAACCACCGGCACGCGGATTCATCATCTGATTCCATTGATTATTATTTGTCGCACCAATATTACTGTTAAACGCGGTCAAATTATTGCCCGCAGTGGTCGCAACCTGTGCCAACGACACACCCGGCACAGTGCAGAAAACCAACAAAAACACATAGATAAAACGTTTCATTTTCTCTCTTGCCATTAATTCTAACACAAAAACAAAAAGAATAAAAGACAAAAATAAAAAATAATCGCCCCCCCGCAATGGGAAAAAATAAAAGATAATGGTATAGATAAACGGGTTGGAAATGGCGTAGTGTACACAAACGTACATGAGCCATTGCCAACCCGCTTTAGATATGCCATTAGATTTTATTTTAGAGGATGTGGCGTTTGTTATTCGCGTCCGGCGCAGACACAATACCTTCTTGTTCCATACGTTCTATGAATCCAGCCGCCTTGTTATAACCGATACCCAGCCTGCGTTGAATATATGAAATTGTTGGCTTTTTATCACGAATGACAATTTCTTTGGCCCGTTCATATTCGTCAGCATTTTTTTCTGCCCTAACTTCTGATGCAGACGGTGCCGGTGCAGCACCCGCATCTTCGCCATCTGTGACGCCAGATGCATATTCTGGTTCACCCTGGGCACGCAGGAAATTACCAATCTTTGTCAATTCGTCATCTGCGATAAACGCACCATGGATACGAACTGGGATACGTCCTGCCTCGCTAAACAACATGTCACCCATCGCCAACAGATTTTCTGCGCCACCTTCGCCCAGACATGTTGTACTGTCGATACGACTGCGTGCCTGGAACGAAACACGCGTTGGGAAATTCGCCTTGATAACACCAGTAATTGTTGTCGCGTCTGGTCTTTGCGTTGCCATAATTAAGTGAATACCCGCGGCACGCGCCTTTTGCGCAATACGTTGAACACAGGATTCAACCTCCTTACGCGCCAAACTCATCAGGTCTGCCACCTCATCAATAATGATTACGATGTACGACATATCAGACAAATCGACTTCTTGGGTTTCGAATAACAATTCACCCGTCTCTTCATCTGTACCAACAGCAACTTGTTTAGTCAGTTTTTCACCAGATGCCCGTTTTGCCGCCGCCATTTCATTATAACTTTCGATATTTCGCGCATTTAATAATTGCAGTTGTTTATAACGTTCTTCCATTTCCCGTACCGCCCATTTCAGTGCATTCACCGCCGCCCCTGGGTCTAACTTTACAATCGGCGTAATCAAGTGTGGAATATCGTCCCAGAATCCGAAATCAACACCCTTTGGGTCGATAATCATCAACTTGCACTTATCTGGTGTAAAATGATAAACAATTGACGTAATCAACGACTGAACAAATACAGATTTACCAGACCCAGTACGCCCTGCAATCAGCATATGTGGCATTTTTGCCAAATCAAAATACATTGGATTTCCGCCAATATCCACACCCAACGCCAATGGAATCTTGTACTTTGATTCTGTAAACAGTGGATTTTCAACCAACCCACGATAGCGTACCGTCTGACGGTTAAGATTTACCATTTCAACGCCAATCAATTGTGTACGTGGAATATGCGCAATACGAATATTTTCTGTGGCCATTGCACGCACCATATCCGTCACAGTCTTGTTAACATCCGTCATACGCGTACCATCGTCTGGCATAAATTCATACAATGTCACCACAGGTCCCGGCTTAATACCAACCACTTTGCCATAGACACCATATTGGGCAAAATGCACCTCCATATTCTTGGCATTTTGTTTCAAATCATTTGTGACTGAACATTTACTGAAATTAGAACGTTCCAAAAATTTTGGATCTGGCAATTCATATGCACCTGCATTACGAACCTTAACCGCAGCAACCGCTGTCGCAGCTTTAACAGGTTTTGTCACCTTTTTACGTAACAAACCACGTTTTGGTTTTTCTTCTTCCTCTTCACCTTCCTCTTCGGGTTCTTCTTCGTCATATCCTTCGTCTGTATCTTCGTCAACAGGCTCTTCACCAGCATTCTGTTCGATACGCACCAAATGGAACGCAGACGCAATCCAGCGCAACCAACGCACAAACATACGCAACGCGCCACGAACATGCGCCCAACGAACATGTAACAACATTCCACCCATAACCAAGAAACCCAATACACAAAAGATTCCCAACACCACCGCCCAGGAACCAATCAATGAACTAACATCACTGGCCACAATCGCACCAAACAAACCACCAAACGATGCCGACGGAACTAATAATCCGAAACCTGCCGCACCCAAACATACCGCAATAAACCCACGCAAGAAATTATATTCCGGTGCATCACCACTATCTAACCCAATCAAGGTTGCAGCCCCCCAACGTGCGACACACAAGAATACAAACAACCCTGGAATAACACCAACAGCATATCGCACCATGCCAACAACATGCCCCATCAATGATTGGTCACCGAACGAACTGGCGACACCAAAACCATCTAAATACGGGTCATAAAACAGCAATGCAAACGTTGCCCAAATTCCCAATATAGAAACAACGGCCCCAAACATACGGACCAACAAACTCTTTAACGCATCAGATACGCGCTGTGGTAAAAATTTAGATTCTCCTGCCATAACGTATGTATTTTATCATAAAAAAGAACAAAAAAAAACCGCCAAATGGCGGATTTTTTTATTTCTTTAACAATGTTCCCTTTACGATATCTGCAACAACCATACCAATAAAGGCACCAAATATAACATCTGACGGCCAATGTACACCCATTGCAACGCGTGAAAAACCAATAATAATCGCAAACGTCCATGTCAATGGTTTATACTTTGGCGCCAACATTCCAATCATAACCAACCCTGCAAAACCAACCGTTGCATGCCCCGATGGCATTGAACGAAATGCCCACTCTGTTGCTGGTGGGAAAAAACCCGTCATATCTAACGCTTCGAAAAACACAGGACGCGCGCGACCAATACAATACTTTAACACATTTGCAATCAAGCCGGCACTTAACACGCTGCAAAAAATCAAGAACGCATTATTTGTACGCATATTTGCAAATAAATTACGAATATATGCCCAAACCCCTCTATGCTTTTTATTAACTAAAAATTCACAATCTGTCTTTACACACTTTCTGGCACAAAATACCAACACCGCAATAAATGACGCGATAATCCAAACCTTGCCATCTGTAATTTTTCCCAAGATTGACCATGCCGCACAATCAAATTGACGCATGAACAAAAACACAGGTTTATCAAACCACAAAATCCCAGACGCAACCAAAGCCGCCGTCACCAACGCGCCCAACGCCATACGCCCCCACAAAATTTTATTATTTTTTGTTAAAAACATAACCACATCCCCCTTTGTATCATTCTGCGATTAATTTATTATAAACTTTTTTATCGGTTAAAATTTTAACTGAAACCGCAGTTGCAACCGCATCTTCGTCTGCGCCATTTGTAATCACCGGACATCCCCGACGAATATCTGCTGGTTTTAAATCTGTTCTTTTATTTAAATCTTGGGCATTAAAGTCATTATTAATAACATTCAAGAAAAACGCATTTTGCTGCTGACTGGTTCTGATATTTGACAAGCATACAATCGGGAAAATGCCACGTCCATCAATAACACGTCCCTGCCCTGTCTTAATTGATTTATTCAACAATTCCAACGCCCCACCATTATCCAAATCAATACGCGATGCGATACGGGCACTGCCTGCGGTTGGTGTACCCACCAATACACCGCGCTGATTTTCATAAAACGCGGCTGCTAATGCCTCGGCCGTGCCACGCGTCATATCTGATACCAAAACAACCACCGGAACATCAGTAACTGCGTCACCGCCTGGGACAACCTCTACTTCGTCTCGGGCTGTTTCGACGATACGCATTACCGGCGTCTTGCCAATAAACAGCCCACCAAATTTTGCTGCGGCACGTTCATCATCACCGGTTGTTGCACGCAAATCCAATACAATCCCAGATATATCAGGGAAACGTGCCAATGCCTCGTTCACAATATCAACCGCACCAGGTGTAATTTCATGTACAACAATTTCCAGTACACCACCCGTATCTGGGTCACTGCGATGAACAACGTCTGCATCCGCCAACACAATTGTCGCACGACGCAAAACAACATCCTTGTTCCCAGACGGTGTTAACAATTTTATTTTTGATGTACCAGAATTAAATCCACTCATCACTGCGGCCAATTCTGCATCCGACATTTCTGGAACTGCACGACCATTAATTTGCGCAATCAAATCGCCTGCACGAATTCCTGCGGTATCCGCAGGCGCACCTTTGTAAACACCTGTGACACGAAAATTACCACGATTATCACGTGCCCCTTCCAGTCCAACACTGGTTAAAATTCTGCCATCTTCGGCAATTTCTGCCTTTTTAGAAAATATATAGCGACCATTTTCATCAACACCACGCATCAAGCTATCAACAACAACCTGATACATTTCACTTTCTGATAATCTGCGCAATCCCATATCATTTGCGCGCATTTTCAATATCAGTGCAGTTGTAATTTCGCCAAACCCATTCCAGTCTTTATTTTCAGGCCGTGGATAATTTGCAATTATATTATCACCCCAAACCAAGACAACACGTTCATCTGTCGCGGCAATATGCGCATTTGGATTTAAGTTTTCCAGACTTTCAATCGCAACATTCAGACTTTTGCCCGCCCAATTAATACCATCTAATTTTTCATAAATTTCTGCAAATGTTTTTGAAACATCAAACACACGCAAACCATCTTGGACCGGCTCATCTTCAAAGAACAAACTGTCTGCATATGCGCACGGCACCGCCCCCAGGATAATTGACATCCATACCAAGAAATTTTTCATTCTCATACGCGCTTCCTCCCCCTGATTGCGGTGCAGTATTTTTATTTATCTGTATCACGCAAATTAAAGTGATACAGCATAATATTTGAAATATAAATACTGGTAAACGTACCCATAATTACACTAAATGCCATTGCATATGCAAATTCACGCAACAATTGACCACCGAATATAGACAAACCAATCATCGCCAGCAATGTTGAAACACTGGTCAACATTGTACGACGCAACATTTCATTAACCGACAAGTCGATCAAATCACCCATTGGCATTTTGTGATATTTTTTCACGTTTTCATCAATTCGGTCATAGTTAACAATCTTGTCATTAATTGAATAACCAATACCTGTCAAGATAACCGCAATCGCCGTCTGATTAAATTCCAATCCTGTAATTGAAAAGAAACCAAACATCAACACAAAGTCCAAGAACAACGATACAAACGCACCAACCGCATATCCACCCTTGTATCGAATCCATACATAGATTGCCATCATGACAAATGCAAACAATATGGCCAAGATACCACCACGTACCAATTCGCCACCAATTTTTGGTCCAACGATTTGCACCTGTTCATACTGAACATTTTCGCCCAGAATATTTTTAATTTCTGTCACGCGTTCATTTTGCTGTGCATCTGTCGACCCCTTTGGCAACCCGACACGAATCAGAATTGCATCACCATCAACGGTCTGTAATTCTGGATTAAATTCGTCCAATGCAGAACGCATTTGTTCAATACCATAGTTCTGAACGATTGGTTTAACCTCCATCGCGATACCGCCTGAAAAGTCAATACCATAATTCAAACCACGTACCAACAATGAAAATATCGACAACAGAATAAATAACCCTGAAACAATGTACGATACCTTACGATATTTCATAACCTGCAATTTCATAATACTTCCCCTTTGCATTCTTTATTTGCCGCCACCGACAAAACCAATCTTTTTATTTTTGCCATTCATGTACCAATCCACCAATACCTTGGTCAAGCATACACACGTGAACAATGTTGTCAGAATACCGATTGACAATGTCACCGCGAACCCACGAATTGGACCGGCACCGAACTGGAACAGCACCAAACCACAAATCAATGTTGTTAAGTTCCCGTCCAACACCGCCTTCATCGCACGATCAAATCCCAGATTTGTTGCACGCAACGTCGGCGTTCCTTGTCGTACTTCGTCACGGATACGTTCAAACGGCAACACGTTTGCGTCCACCGCCATACCCAACGTTAACACAATACCCGCAATACCAGGCAATGTTAATGTTGCACCAAACAATGCTGTCAATCCAACAATCATGCCTAAGTTCACCATCAGTGATATCATCGCAATTACACCGAATCCACGATACACCAACAGCAAGAAAATAAAGATTAAACAAACACCTGCAATCGCACCGATTTTACCACCGGCAATTGTGTCGGCACCCAATCCCGCACCAACAACGCGTTCTTCGATAACCTGTAATGGGGCCGGCAATGCACCTGAACGCAACAACACCGCCAAATCTTTTGCACCCTGCAATGTAAATCCGCCAGAAATCTGACCACGCCCACCTGGGATTGGTTCACGAATTACCGGCGCAGACAAAACCTTGCCGTCCAAAACAATTGCAAAGCGTTCATTAACATGTTCTGTTGTCAACTTTGCAAAACGACGCGCCCCCGATGCATCAAACACAGTGGACACAACCGGCATATTATTTTGATCAAATTCTGCCTGGGAATCTTTCAATGATTCACCCGACACTTCTACCCTGGAATAAACCGGTATCACAGACCCTGGCGAATCGATATACGGCAAGAATTCTGTACCACTTGGCGCACGACCAGACGCAACCTGTTCCTGGCTAACATTTTCATTAACCAAATGGAATGTCATTTTCGCGGTCTGACCAATCAATTCCTTGATACGTTCTGGATTGTCAACACCCGGCAACTGAACCAAGATATATTTTCCACCCTGACTTTGAATTGACGGTTCCTTGGTCCCCAGCGCATCAATACGACGACGAACGATTTCAATACTGCGCGCCAATGCATCCTTTACTATTTCTTCTTTTTGCTTATCAGAATAAGACAGCGTTATCTTTTTCCCGTCAGACGTAATATCAACCGTATTTCCGAACGTACTCTTTAAACGCCCCTTGGCATCTGACACTTCATCTTCATTACGCACGACCAACGACACAACACCATCATTGTTATGCAAATTAGAGAAACGAATAACACCCTTGTTTCTATCAATCAATGCAGAACGCGTTTCTTCATATAACTGTTCTGACTTTTCTTGGAACATTGTTGTTGTATCAACCTCTAACAACAATTGTGCCCCACCTTTCAAATCCAACCCCAATGGAACCGGCTGAATCCAAGATGGAAAATAAGGTGCCAACTTTGGCGACATTGTTGGTACTGCCAACAATACACAAAACACCGCGACAAATACAATCGCCAACTTTTTAAACATACCACAACCCTTTTATTATTCTTCAACCCCTGCCACTGCGTTTTTATTAACTTCGATAACAACGCCCTTGGCAACTTCTAATTCAATTGTTTTTTCGTTAATTTTTTTGATAACACCATAAATACCAGCCGCCATTACACGATTACCGACCTGTAACGAATCCAGCATTTTCTGGTATTCTGCCATACGTTTTTTATTTGGTCGCACCATCAAGAAATAGATAACCGCAACTACAACGATACAGTATAAAATCATGCCCCACATACTGCCCTGCGGTGCATTTGCAGGCACATTCTGCGCAACATTTTCAACAACAACTGCTGTTTCTTCCATATATTTCTCCTTATTTAATACGTCCACGATAGTAAATAAGACCCCAAAAGTAAAGAAAAAATACAGAAAATTCACAACCGTTCGAACCAGGCATCAATTTCTGTCATTGGAATAAATTTATACACAGGTCGCCCATGATTACATTGTCCCGCGCGCTCTGTCCGCTCAATATCACGCAGCAACGCATCCATTTGTCCCCAATCCAACTTTTGTCCTGCACGCACAGAATGATGACATGCATAGTTTGCCAACTTTAAATGCAACTTTTCATTCAATTGTGACGAATGTCCATTTTCACGAACCTCGTCCGCGATGGCACGTAACACATCCGACCAGTTCATATCCCAATCTGCCGGCTTTTCAAAAATTGCAACCGCGTCATCACCAAATGCATCGACATGCAATCCTGATTTCTTTAATTCATCCGCGATAGATAAAACCGCCACCACATCTTCATCGCGTAACTTTACGATAATTGGCGTCAACAATGGTTGTGACTTTATTTTATACGCACGCAATTTTTCATATGTTATACGCTCATGCCCGGCATGTTGATCAACAATAACCATATTGTCATCTTTCTGGGCAATTATATATTTATTTCCAACCTGCCCCACCACGCGCCCCAACGGCATATCAACAACAACCGTATCATTTGGTATGGGGATGTTATGTTCGGAAACGTCACGCACCACAGGCTTGGCCGTCGAACTTGCAAACATATTTGGCATGATTGGCGCAACACTATCACGAACCTGAAAAACATCACGCTTAATTCCAAAATCAAATTTTGTTGGCATCGGCACGTTATTTACACTTGACTGTTGTGACACAACAACCTGGGGTGCAACCATTGTTTGCGACAACCTATCGCGCAGTGTCTTTATTATAAACGAACGCACATGTGTTGGTTCCAGAAAATGTACTTCGGTTTTTGCAGGCGACACATTAACATCAACCGCCCCTGTTGGCACCGTCAAATACAGCGCACACAACGGAAATTCACGGGCATGCATAACATCCATATATGCGGCACGCAATGCCCCGACCAAGACTTTGTCCTTTACCGGCCGACCATTTACAAACAAAAATTGGTCAATTGATGACGCGCGTCGTAATGTTGGTTCTGAAATAAAACCCGACAATTTCATATCAGATACCGACCGTGACGCTGCATCCACATCCAGCATGCGCCCACGAACATCATCACCCATAACACTTTCGATACGCGCCAACATATCTTCATTTTTTGGGAAACGCCACTTGTTATTCAATATAAAGCCAACATCAGGTCGCGCCATTGCTAAACGTTTTACAACATCCAAGACAGACATCATTTCTGCCCTGTCACCACGCAGAAACTTTAACCGCGCTGGCGTTTTTGCAAATAAATTTTGAACACGTATTCTGGTCCCACTTTCCCAATCAGACGGCTTTATTTCATGCGTGGTGCAATCAATTTGCCAACCATTTGCGTCCATGCCATTACACGTATCAATTGTCATATCAGACACAGATGCGATTGACGGCAACGCTTCGCCACGGAACCCCATAAAATTAATATTCAACAAATCATCTGTGGGTAATTTTGATGTTGCATGACGTGTAATCGCGCGCGCCAAATCATCACGCGACATCCCACACCCATTATCAATTATACTGATTGACGTACGCCCACCATCAACAACATCAATAACAATCTGGTCTGCACCCGCGTCCAGCGCATTTTCCACCAGTTCCTTGACCACACTGGCGGGTCGTTCTACCACCTCGCCTGCGGCAATTTGATTAATCAGATAATCCGGCAATATGCGAACAGCCACGACAGAAACACCTTATTCTTTGAACGTCACTTCCAAGATTTCATATTCTTTTTCACCACTGGGCAATTTTACAATACATGTATCACCCACACAACGCCCAATCATCGCCCGTCCAACCGGCGACGTACACGAAATAACCGTACGCCCATCCGATTCGATATCAGACAAAATACGACATTGCATTTTATTACCATCTTCGTCTTCTGCAATGACGCGCGCACCAAACACGACACGATTTCCAGACAGCGAATCAATATCAATCACCGCCGCATTTTCAATTACGCCTTCGATAAACCGAATACGATTATCAATCTGACGCTGTTTTTCACGCGCCGCGCTATAATCCGCATTTTCAGACAAATCGCCCAAGGAACGTGCCCACTGAACAGTTTTCAGTATTTCTGGGCGTTGAACCTCTTTTAAATCCTTTAATTCTTTCAACAGCGTGTCAAATCCTGCACGCGAAATTGGTTTTTTTTCCATAATTTTACCCTATTCCTTTATTTTTCAGATTATACGCATACATTTTAATTTTGCAATTGTCAAATTTACAGGGTATAGTTTCATTGATATGTTTAGGCTAAATATCTTAACCCGCTTTTTAATGCGCCGATTTTTTTCCGGCGTTGGTCTTGTTATGCTGGTCGTATGTGGCATAATCTTGGCGGTCACATTTGTTGAACGCCTGCCGTCAAACCCAGACGCAATCAGCGCACTTTACGATTCCTGGATACGTCTGTTGGAATATGTACCGATGTTCTTGCCATTGGCTGTATTTATGGGAACATTGTTAACGTCTTATAATTTAACAAAATCCAGCGAAAGCATTATTGTATCCAGCGCGGGGCTTTCACCATTTCAATCCGCACGTCCATTCTTGGTTGGCGCATTTTTAATTGGCGTATTTGCAACAACCGTAATAAATCCATATTCTGTCAGTGTCAGCACCGAAAACATAACAATTGAAAAACTGCAATCTGTTGACGAAGTAATTTGGTTGCGCGAAGAATCAGACAATGGCATTATCACAATGAATGCCCAAGACGTACATAAATCCGGCGAACTTTTAATATTCGAAGATGCAACGATATACACCCAAGACAAAAAATTTAAATTAACCGAACGCATTCAGGCCGACACCGTCACCCTGTCTGATGCAGGACTATCTGCGCACAATGCACAAACCTGGGACGCAAATGGAATATTGCGAATCAAGGATTGGTCTGCAAAAACATTATTAAATCCACAAACCGTCTTGGACAGATATCTGCAACCGGACCAAATATCTTTCTGGGAATTACCTGAATTTATAAAACGCATGGAAACGATTGGCGCCCCTGTCCGCGGTCACATGGTACAATTATGGACGCTATTATTTTTACCTCTGACAATGATATCAATGGCAATGTTGGGAATTGCATTTTCCCAGACAAAACAACGCCGCAATTACAGTTTTGGTGTAAAATTCAGCCTGGGCATTATCACATGTTTTGCAGTATATTTCCTGATAAACATGTTTAATGCACTGGGGGCGACTGGCACACTGCCACCAATGCTATCTATAATTGCACCACCACTAATTATCATTGCTGGTGCCGGCATATTCATCACCAGTTTTGACACAATATAAAACATAGGACATCTTTCATGCCATTAAAGCGCAAGAAAAAAACAAATTTTCGCAAAATTTTAATATGGGCATTAATTGCCGCCCTGCTGGTATTGATGATAATATCATTTCCCGCGCCCCAACACATGACAGAAATCGTGGTGTATCCATGAACTATATAGATATATTTTTAGAAGCACTTTCTGCCGAAAAAGGTTGCAGTGACAAAACGCTGAGCAGTTATGAATCAGACCTGCGTTTGGCAAATGACGCAATTGACGGTGGACTTATGAATGCAGACGAAACCGCGATACAAAACTATCTATCAAATCTGCCAGACAAGGCATCATCCATTGCGCGCAAGGCATCTGCCCTGCGTGGTTTTTATAAATTTTTAATGTTGGAAAAAATCATAAAAACCAATCCGACAAAAAATCTGGAATTACCAAAGCGCGAACGCGTCCTGCCCAAATTTTTATCTATTGACGAAATCGATTTATTAATATCATCTGCGGGTGACATAAAAAATTCAACACGTCTGCGTGCAATGATTGAACTGCTGTATGCGTCTGGCCTGCGTGTATCAGAATTATGCGAATTACCAATGACGGCAATCCTGGGCGACAAACTATTAATTCATGGCAAAGGCGCCAAAGAACGCCTGGTACCAATGCACGACGGCGCAATAACCGCATTGAACAAATGGCTAAACCTGCGTGGCGATATTGAATCCAAATACGTATTTCCATCCAACGGAAAATCCGGTCATATCACACGCGATGGATTTTTCAAGATTCTAAAAAAATGCGCAATATTATCTGGCATTGACCCAGACCGGGTCAGCCCACACGTTCTGCGCCATTCGTTTGCGTCACACCTGTTGGCGGGTGGCGCGAACCTGCGCGCGATACAAACAATGCTGGGGCACGAAGATATTTCAACGACACAAATATACACACATGTATTACCGGAACGCTTGAAACAAACGGTTGAAAATCATCACCCCCTGGCAAATACAAAGGTAGAATAAAAAATGATAAAAAAATGTGACAAACCCGGCTGTGGCAAGGCAGGAACATGTCGCGCCCCAAAATCGCGCGACCTAAAAGATTATTGGTTTTTTTGCCAAGAACACGCCGCCGAATATAATAAAAACTGGAATTATTATGCCGACATGACCCCGGACGAGATTGAGGCCGACTGGGAACGTCAAACATTTGGCGCACCATTAAAAGATAAAGAATCTGCAAACAATGACGCAACAGATTACGCAAAATTTATAAATGATTTTATTACCGGGCGCAGCAAATTTGACAAGATACCTGCAAAATCAAAACTGCCAACAAATGTTGTTTCTGCATTAAAGGTGTTCGATTTAGGCATTTCTGCCACCTGGCGCGAAGTTGGCGTTAAATACCGCGCGCTGGCAAAAAAATACCACCCCGACACTGCAACAGACAAAAAAAACGCCACCACAGAATTTGCGCGCATTTCCACTGCATACGAAATATTAAAGAAACACTTTGGCAAGAAATAACGCAATACGTTATTTTAATATTTTAAGCATATTTGTATGCGCCAACGCGATTGCAATTGCGTCTGCCTCGTCCGGTGTCTTTGGACGCGCATTCGGCAACAACATCCGCACCATTTTATCAACCGCTGTTTTATCAGCATGCCCTGCCCCAGTCAGGGCTTTTTTTATAACATTTGGTTCATATTCATACACAGGCACCCCCCTATTTGCAACTGCAACAATTGCAGCGGCACGCGCCTGACCCAGCAACAATGTTGTCTTTGGGTTTTTATTTACAAATATAATTTCAATACTGCATTCATCGGGGTCAAAAGTTTCACAAATTTTCGTCAGCTCTTGAAAAATTGTTGCCAAACGCACGGACATCTCTAACTTCGGCTTTGGCAAAATTACACCACTGGCGATATATTTACGTGATTGTCCATGCGATTCAACGACCGCCCAGCCTGTATGTAACAACCCCGGATCAATCCCCAAAACACGTGTTGTCATTTCGATTTTTTCCCGGTTTTCTTGCGTACAGACGATTTTATTTCATGTGCATATAAAATTATTCTTTCTTTACCGAAACCAGAACAATACGATACAATTTTATATTTATGACCTTCCTTTAACTTTCTATCCAAATCTTTTGAATTCCACTTCACTAACCAATCATTGTTATTAATAAAAACGCGACCATCAGACGATTTTATTAATTTTAATTTACCAATTTTTTTTACCAATATTGCCTTACTTGCAACTGTAATAATTTCCGTTCGTTTGGTAAATACAGCAATCCAAATATAAACCGCAACAATTACCAAAAAATAAAACAAGCATTCCAAAGCAATCGACATACCCAGCAATCTTAACAAAGCATCAATTGCCCAAATCACACAAAACCAAAAAAGAAAATATAAAACCCATCTCATACTATCCTCCTTATTCTCTAAAATAATATTCTACTAACCTATTATATCCTGAAACTTTATTTTTTCGATTTTTTCCCAGTTTTCTTGCGTACAGACGATTTTATTTCTGTTATCGTTATAACATTCTTATACCATCCCAAGAAAGGCACACGAATCCCACACGTTTTTACCATATACGATTTTCCTACCTTTAATTTAGCAAATATTTCATCAGATTTAAATTTACCAAAAAACAATAAATTTGAATTTCGGATTACCTGACCATCTTTTGTATAAATCATATATTGCGCCTTGCTATTATCCGCACCAAACTTCAGTTTTTGTATAGTTATACGTTGTGTTTCAATCGTTGAATACTGATATAAAAAACGAATAAAACCACCAACAACAACCATTGCCAAAAGAACCAGCATTCCTTTTATTTCATTTCCACCCATAATTCATCCCTCTTTTTTATTTTCTAAAACTTATTTTACCAACTGCATCATAACCAAAATATTTATTGATACGCGATATTATTTCATCTTTTTGATACGACAATTGCAATGTATACGCCGGATTTGTTGGTCTAATTACAACATTAAATGTCCCGTCACGATTTTTCTTTATCGCGGCAAGCGTTGCAATCATCGCGATATCTGCGCCCATAATTTCCGCCCAACGCGTCGCCAAATCTGCATCCGATGCACGCACACCAAATATTTTAATCAATCCCCCCAGCGCCCCACCCAACGTTTGGGGGCGTGCGATACGCTTTGAAAAATCTTTATCGTGGTTTGACATAACTATATTCTTTGGGCATCAAGATGAACATCTGACCCTGTGCATGTTGTCCCTGGGCAAACTTGTATGCTTCGTCCCCCTTGCCAAAGAAGATATCGGCACGAATCCATCCACGAATTGCACTGCCTGTATCTTGGGCAATCATCAGACGACGGAACGGACGACCGTCTGACAAACTCGTACTGACGTACACCGGCAATCCCAACGTATACAGGTCATCATCCATCGCGATACTGCGTATTTTTGACAACGGCGTACCCAATTTACCAATTACATCTGGTGGCACAGATTCATAAAAATAAACATATCGTGGATTTTTATAAATCACGTCTTTTGCCAACGTCGGATTTGCTTTTAAGTGTTGCCATACTGCCTCTGACGAATAACCACCGGCGGGGCGAATTCCGCGTTTACGCAATTCTTCCCCAATGGACTTAAACGGCATATCATTAACCGCACCAAAATTCAGTTTTACATCTGTGCCATCTTCCAGTCTTAAATTTCCGGACCCTTGAATTTGCAAGTTTTGCACATCGACAATATTTGCCCAGTACAACACAC
The DNA here is from genome assembly GCA_017466525.1 of Alphaproteobacteria bacterium. Lineage (GTDB taxonomy): Bacteria > Pseudomonadota > Alphaproteobacteria > Rs-D84 > Rs-D84 > Enterousia. The sequence goes on along the minus strand of JAFTTY010000002.1, from coordinate 44,117 downwards.
GCCCTATTTGCTTTTCAACAATATCTTTTTTTGGAACCCCCTTATAATTACGTCCATCACGTGGCACACCCATCAATGGTTCGTTACACTGCGCGGTCTTGGTACGACACGCCGGAATAATTGGGGAATAATACCCTGTATATGTACCGCTGTCACCACCAACATCAGTATAAATCTGATACGGCTGGAAATTAGATTCGAACCACGCACGCACTGTCGCAACATCTGCCGATGCCGACGGCAAACGATTACACTTTTCTTCGAACAATGCCCTGTCTGGGATCAAACGCCCCGTATATTGAATCTTTGCCTTGCACGAATTACGAAACGCCTGTAATGCATATCGTACATCATCATCGCGCCACCCCGGCAATTGCGCATACGACACCCGCTTAAAATTCGATGGGATTACGGAATTGTCACCCACGACACTGGGGCTGGACAGGTCGCACGACGCCAACGCAAATGCCCCAACCAGCATTAAAAAACCACGCATAACAAAGTTTTTTTCAAAAATTCGCATTTTTTATCAATCCCCCCACTTGTAAAACCTTTTTATAATGCTATATTAACATAAAACCAGGACACAAGTCCAGACCTTACATTCGCCAATAATATGACCGAAGGAGAAAAATAGAATGGCAAAATTTAATATCATCTCTCAATTTTTAAAAGACATTTCTTTTGAAAGCCCAAATGTACCAGAATTGTTCTTTAAACAAGACAATGGCCAGGCAAAATTGGAAATCAACATCGATATTCAGATCAAGGGCGCAGAAAACAACCTGTTCATGGTTGATTTAATTGTAAAAACACATTCTAAATTAGAAAAAGACGAAAAATCTATTTTCTTGATTGAATCAACATATTCTGGCTTGGTTCAAATGGAAGAAGAAAAAGACGAAGAAGCGAAAAAACGCACATTATTGATTGATGTTCCAACATTGTTGTTCCCTGCGGTCCGCAGTTTGATTACACGTTTGACATCTGAATCAGGATTCCCTGCGTTCACAATGCAACCTGTTGATTTTGCACAACTGTATGAACAAAAGCAGGCACAATCAAAATAATAAAGAAACAAAAAAGAACCGCCAAATGGCGGTTTTTTATTTCGCAACAAAACGCGACTTTAAATACGCACGATAGCGTCCACGTCTTTCGCGCCCCGGTATCAGACATGCAGAATATTTAATCAATGCATGTTTTATTTTATTTGCGCGCACACTGCCCTGGGTCTTTTTATATTCCACCATTTGCGCACGATATTCTGCCAACACTTCCTTGTTTTCTGCAATATCTTCATCTGTATATTTAAATCCATAATCATCCAGGAATTGCTTCATATACTTATTTACTGCGATAATTTGTGGTGCATTTGTAAAATGCCCTGTTGGTGTTTCTTCGACCGACGGCGAAATAAAGACAGATTTTAAATCCAATGTGTTATTTATCATATATTGTGTTGGCGCACTGCAATCATCTTTTGAATTTCGCTTTAACTGAATCACAGTTCCACCACGTGGCATAAACAGCGCCAAATGCATTGCGGTTCCCGCACACCCCGCCAACATGCGACAGTTTTTCACCGCCGCAATCTGCTGTTCCAACGGCAATGTTTCTGGATAAATTATCTTAAAACCATTTTTTTCAAAGATTTTCTGAATTTGCGCCTCGCCCAATGTGCGTCGCATATTTAACTTGTCACGGGACAAATATACCTTGTCATACGATGGACCATGTGCATTATCTGCCATTTCAGAAAACGTTTCACCAAATTCAATTGACGACATAATTGGAATATTAAACGCCTGTTGCGGAATAACAACACGACGAAACTTTGTACTTTCATTTAACACAATTATATTTTCACGTTTTACACCCAATATTTCAATCAAATCGAACATATACCCTGGGACATCTTTTATTAACTTATTATTAACCAGCACAACCTTGCAATGCCTATATTCGTCACGCAACCAGCCCCAACCACGATTCATATGTTCCAACAAGAAATGTCCAAACGCCGGATATACATTCCCAAAATATAAAACATCATCATCAACATACGGCATATTTTCTGGAACCTTTGGAATAAATTGCCCATTATTTTTACGCATTTGCAGCGATGCCTTAACAAATTGCCCCTGTTCATCAAAAACACCAAAACCATGATCGCGCGGGTCAATAACAATCGCCCCATTATCCACAACGGTTATATCCAGCCCCGACACAATAGACTGCCCCGCGGTTTTTTTTTCGAAATATTTCTTATAAGAATCTGGCGCATAAATCTTAACTGACATAAAATAAAGTCCTTGGTTGCAAAATGATTATATTTTATGTAAATTATATAATATGAAACCAAAGAATTCTAGGATAAAACGCCTGTTCTTATTCGCCGGCTATGACAAAGCGGGCAAAATCGACAATGCATTATTAAATTATACAAAAAAATTATCTAAATTTGGCGATATCATTTTGGTCATGGATTCTGATTGTAAAAAAACAGAACTATCAAAATTAAAAAACATCACCATATACGCCACCGGCGCGCGCCATGGCGAATATGATTTTGGCTCTTACAAACGTGCATACATATGGGCGATTGAAAATCTAGACCTGTCTGAATACGACTATCTCTATATGGTAAACGATTCGGTTTATGGTCCACTGTATCCATTGGATTCTTATTTTACCCGCATGGAATCACTGCCATGCGATGCATTTGGTCTGGTTGCGAACCCACACCGCCACCACCCACATATTCAATCATGGTTTATCGGCATGACACCAACGGTGTTTTTATCCAGATGGTATGACCAATTTATGCACCAAATTACAAAATTACCGCACAAGGGTGAAATCACACGCAAATATGAACAAGGCTTTTCAAAACTGGTCACCGAAAATAATTTATCATGGTGCTGTCTGTTCAACGCCCCAGGACGCAGCGTATACAACAATGTAAAGAAGTTTTATAAAATCGGCATGCCATTTATAAAACGCGTTGCATTTACACGCAATCATGGCGCACTGGGTCGCCAGATTTCATACATACTGCGAAAAATTGATTCTGATACACGTGATGCAATATTATCGTCTGCATACGAATCATATGGTGAAAATCATATTAAATGGCTGATAACACGCAACCCGATAAAAATTATATTCAGAAACATTAACCACGCATTTCATAAATTATTTATAGAGGGAATATGACAAGCAAAAATAAAAAGAATCTTCACAAACGCATTTGCGCCATAACCATGGCACGAAACGATGAATTCTTTCTGTCCCGTTGGATACGCTATTACGGCAATCAGTTTGGTACAGAAAACCTGTATATTTATCTGGACGGCACGGACCAAAAGACACCAAAAAACGTTGGTTCTGCACACGTCACAAAATTGCCACACACCGACATGTCACGCAGTGCCGGCGACAAATATCGCATTGGATTAATGTCTGATTTGGCGAATAAACTGCTAAACGAATACGACATTGTTATCGGTTGCGATTGTGACGAATTTTTAATTGTTGACCCTGCCCTGAACAAAACATTGTCCCAATATTTATCTGAAACAAAAATAAAGACAACCGTATCTGGTCTGGGGCTGGACGTTGGTCAACATTTAAAACACGAAAAAACACTAAATCAGTCTGAACCATTTTTAACCCAACGTTCGTACGCATTACTATCAACCAGATACACCAAACCCGTTGTTATAAACCGCCCTGTCCGCTGGGGTTCCGGTTTTCACAGTATCCACGGTCATAATTTTCATATTGATAAAAACCTATATCTATTACATTTTGGTGCGGTTGACATGGACATGCTGGTGACAAAGGCTGCATCCCGTGGCGCCGACTGGCTAAACCACTTAAAGCGTCGTGGCAACGGCACAATAAACGACGTGACAAACCGTCGTGCGCATGGTGAAAAATGGCTGACAATTGCACGCGTTATGCAACGCATATTTCGCCCAATTTATGCCTGGGACAAGCCTGGCATGCTGGGCATAAAACGCATTGTAAAAATTCCAACCAGATTTAAAAAATCAGGGGTTTAACCATGATACCAGACATGAAAATCGACATCGTTTATTTATGGGTTGACGACCGCGACAAAAAATGGCGCGCTGAAAAAGATAAATGGCTAAAAATTATCAAAGGCAAACGCCCTGTTTATAAAGACGCCGCAATAGAGGCACGCTGGCGCGACAACGGTGAATTTTTATATTCTCTGCGCAGCGTTGATAAATTCGCCCCTTGGGTAAATCATATTTATATCGTAACCGGTTTTAACCAGGTTCCAAAATGGCTGAATACAAAACATCCCAAAATCACAATTGTTCCACACGAACAAATTATGCCGGCCGACGCGATACCAACATTTAACGCGACCGCAATCGAAATGTGTATACCAAACATTCCGGGGCTATCAGAACACTTTCTATTAATGAACGACGACATGTTCTTTAACCGCCCACTGACACCGGATTTCTTTTACGACAAATACGGTCGCGCCCGTGTGCTATACAGCAACCACTCAAACCGCAGCAAAAACATCGGGACATGGATGGGTCGCGTCGATGAATACACCCAAACATTGATACTATCTGCACAATTCATAGAACGAATTTTCGGGAAAAAAGTTTACAAGTATCGTCCATCGCACGGCATTGATCCATACCTAAAATCAACATGGATTGCGTGTCGCAACCACCCGATGATAACCGGAATGATTGACCAACAAATCAGAAATAAATTCAGAACTAATAACGAAGTTCAACGTTGGCTGTTCAATCTGTACGACTTAATAAACGACCGTGCCGTATTTATACACAGTCGCGCGCGCAAGCATACACGACATAAAATTACAGATTTTATTTATAATACAATATTTATGCCGTGGATAAAAAATTCACCCGTTTGTTGCACAGACACATCCAGTGCACGCAGCGCCCTGTTACGCGCACCAACATTCTGTATAAACGATTCGTATGACACAGATGAAACAATACTGCGCGACAATGCAAAATTTATGGCAGAAAGATTTCCAGAAAAATCCAAATTTGAAAAATAAAAAATCCCGCGAATGCGGGATTTTTTTTATTCATATCTACACGTTTTAATAAACTTGCATATTTCCATACGCAGTTTTTTTGCCCATCTGTATGGTGGCCGATCCAACGCACCAATACGTTCCAGTTCACGGAAACATTCGCGTGCAGCCTCCATATCTCCATCTGAATCAATATACTTTATTTTACGAAACGCCCATTTGATAAAATACCATTGGAAATTTTCAGACCACTTTTGCATCTGGTATTTTGTCGCACGTTCCATATAAATTGTATAGGCTGTCTTTATTCCAACACATAAACTTTGCATTATACGCAATTGTTTTGCGCTTAACACAATCCCGCCAAAGTTTGGTATATAGAAATACAACGGCAGTGGCGCAATCGTTGTACGTGGATTACGTAACATGACCTGGCTCCACCATGGGAAGTCTTCAAACAAAATTCCCTTTATAAATGGAATATCTGCAATCAGTTCACGTTTATACATATTTTTCCAAACCTGACAATGCTTTACCAGCCACTTTTTCTTACGCCCTGGGGCATTATGTGTACGCTCTGTTGCATATTCATAAATATCATCTGTCACCAATGTCTTGATACGCCCCAGATTATATTTTTTGTGAATACGCCCCGGGATAACATTATCTGTATCACGTCCCAAAACATGACGCACCATCAATTGTGGACGATAAATTCTGTCATATGTAAACGACACAATATCTGACCCATCACGCTTTGCCAGGAAATATGCAATTTCCATTGTTTGCGGATGAATAAAATCATCACTATCTAAATACAGAATATAATCACCTGTTGCGACCGCCATACCTGCATTACGTGCATCAGACAAACCACCATTTTCTTTGTTTACGATTTTAAATCGCTTGTCACGGGCGGCATATTCGTCCAAGATTTTATAACTTTCATCTGGACTGCCGTCGTTGACACAAATTGCCTCCCAATTGGCAAAAGTCTGATTTAATACACTATCCAGACATCTACGTAAATATTTTTCAACGTTATAAACTGGAATAATTATCGAAATCGCAGGCATCTTGTACCCCTTTTTATTTTTTTTATTTGTTCATATTACAGATTGCCTCTGAAAACGTGCCTGGCTTTGGCGCATCCGCATAGGCTGTTTTCTGAAAGAAAGCATCCGCAGTCAATTCATCAAACTTTTTCTGGTCAAATGGCTGATATTTATATTCATGCCATAATGTATGTGTTGGATATTGGTCAACATGTGGCATTTTGGCAAAATACTTTTTTGCCCGTTCATCATTCTGAACCAACGTCTGGAACAACATCTGATGCATAAAGTAATCAAAACTTTTATTTTCGTTTTTCCAGTATTCCAAAATCATTGCACGCCACGCCCCCAACAAATAAGACCCACGACGTCCACGAATAAAACAATTTTGACAGAACATATACTTCTGCCCTACTTTATCACCAACCAAATACATAAAGAAGTCTTCATCGATTATCCATTTTGGAATTGGCGATACAACAAAGTCTGTTGAATCCAACCAAATACCGCCATATTGATACAACAATTCAACACGACAAATATCTGCAAAATGCGCACGACGAATTTTTCCTGCCTTGTACTTTTCAACAATTACATCCGGCAACGTTATATAATCAAAAATTGTCTTGTCATCCAACACAACCAGTTCTTGCTTACAATGCTTACGAATACTGCGAAAACAAGACTTCACCAGTTCTGGGGCATTTTCTTCACCCTGTTGCCAAATTGTAAAAATCTTTTCATTTTTGTCGTCTTTTATAACCTCTGTTTCCTGAACAGATTTTACCGCCGGCAAATACCGCTTAAAATATTCTGGTGCGACACGTGACAATACATCTGTTCTGACGTCACGTCTGTGTTCGCGCGACCGCCACGGCCAGTTAAATATATGCGATTGAAATAAAATTTTTGTTAATGCCCATGTACGTCCCAAATTCATACTCACATCCCTTTTTTATGTTTTACAAAAGAAACAAAATCCGAACGCAACACCTGCGCCCGGATTTCGATAAAAAGTTATTCATCAACTTCTGTCATTTTATTCCTCCGTCACTTCGACTGAATCATCATCGTCATCAATCGGTCCGGTTGTCATCTCCTCTGCGATACCAGATGCCCGGGCCATAATCTTATCCAGCAACGCCTGCTGAACATCCGGATGGTCTTTTAACCACGCACGGGCGTTCGCCTCGCCCTGTCCCATACGTTCACTATTATAAGAATAGAAACTGCCGGCTTTTTCAATCAGGTCATATTTCACACCCATATCCAGAATTTCACTGATTCTTGAAATTCCTTCGCCATACATAATCTTAAAGTCAACCGTACGGAATGGTGGTGCAACTTTATTTTTTACAACCTTGACCCGCGTTTCATTACCGATAATATTTTCTTTATCTTTAATCTGCCCTGTACGGCGGATATCAAGACGTACAGACGCATAGAACTTTAACGCATTACCACCAGATGTTGTTTCTGGATTTCCAAACATAACACCAATCTTCATACGAATCTGATTGATAAAGATAAGTAATGTATTACTGCGCGATACAGAACCCGCCAACTTTTTTAACGATTGTGACATCAAACGCGCGGTTGTCCCAACAAAAGAATCACCAATATTACCTTCTAATTCTGCCTTTGGCACCAATGCTGCAACAGAATCGATAACCACAACATCAACCGCACCAGATTTAATCAGCGTATCTGCAATTTCCAACGCCTGTTCCCCGGAATCAGGCTGTGAAATAATTAAATTTGCAACATCAACGCCTAATTTTTTTGCATAACTGGGGTCCAGCGCATTTTCCGCATCGATATATGCACACGTACCACCCTTTTTCTGAGATTCTGCAACCGCATGCAACGCCAACGTTGTTTTACCAGAACTTTCAGGTCCATAAATTTCAACAATACGCCCCTTTGGATAACCACCGATACCCAACGCAATATCCAACCCCAGCGAACCCGAAGAAATCGCTTCTATATTTTGCTGTGACCCATCACCCATTTTCATGATGGCTTCTTTACCGAATTGTTTTTGAATTTGTGCCAACGCAGATTCCAACGCCGGATTTTTCCCAGCCCCTGCATCCTTTACCGTATCTTTCTTTGCCATATATATTTCCCCTTTAATCTCAGGAAAATCATACAAATAAACCCAACAAAATGCAAGTGTTATAAAGCAACCAGAATTTTACCGTTTTTTGGTCACCAGCACCAAAATACTAAACGCACCAACCAACGCCGTCACCGTCCACACGGCCGACGTTGTACCAAAAAACGCGATAATACCCGCACCCAAGATTGGTGCAACAACATTTGGCAGGTTAGAACTGGTTCTGAACACACCATAATACTTTGTCTGTTGTGATTTTTGTGTACCATCAAAGAATAACAAATCATGCACAGATTCCATCAATGCACCCGAAACCTGCCACGCAACAAATATCGCCAACAACGGCACACCCGTCACAAATGTCGCAATCGCAGACAACACTGCAAACGACCCAAACCCCAAAACCAACCAAATGGTTTTTCCATATTTACGAACCGCACGTCCCATAAATTCACTTAATATCAAATACGGCACAATTCCCAACGTCAAAACCCAACCAAGCGTATCCTTACTAAAACCGTTTTCAATCACCAAAATCGGCACATATAAAACACGCATCGCACGCAATGAATAATAACCAAAATTAACCAAATACGCGCGTGTCATGCCCGGCAGTCGAAAGAAATCCTTGGTATTCTTCCACAAACCAACAAATGTTTTTCGCGGATTCACCGACTTTATCTGTTTATCTTCTTGAACAACGCGCAAACATTTGAACAGAACCCAACCCGCAAAATAAATCAATGCAGATCCAAAGAATGCCGCCCTATTTCCAAAATGATTTGCAATCAACACCGCAACTGTTGGCGCAAAAACAGCGCCAATATTCATCCATAAATGATATCGCGAATTCAGCCGCGCCATGCCAATATTTTTTGAAAAGTCTGACATAAACAATGGGATTAATACCGCAACCAACGTAATCGCAATACCTGTTGTATAGTCCAATATAATAAACGTACGTGGCAGAATTGAAAAACTCATCATCGTGTAACAAACCGCCAACATCAGCATTACAAAGTAAAACACCCGCACCTTTGAAAACTGATGAAATATTTCATTTGCAAACAACCCAACAATAAAACAAAAGATTGAATACAAACCAACATACAAACCAACAATTGCAGATGATTTAAATATCTCTAAAATAACCAGGGAATATACGGCATTATAAATACCGTCTGCAAAACCTGTAAAGAACCCCAGATTTGCAAACGAAAACCCACTAACTCTCTTTCCTACTGAAATATATCTATCTCTCGCCATATCTGGCGTATTATATCACAAAAATTATTAAATTCAAAACACCCGCGCTAAATCATCATAAGCTTTATATTTTTGTTCACTGGTTTCACGATATTCATATGGTGCATTTCCCACGGAATAAATATTAAATAATTCTGTCACCTTATCAATTGCGGCATTCATCATTTGTGCAGTGGTATCGGCATCATATTCAATAATCCGAACATCATTGTTTTTTAACTGCAAGAAACGCATAATCGGCCGTGCAACAGACGACACGCCCACAAAACCACCTGATTGCAACATAAATGCCTCTAACGGTAATTGTGGCATATTTCCCTGCTCTAACTGTGATTTAGATGGCGCAGCACCCGTCTTGATATCCATAACCCCAGATTCCCAAACACCGTCGGCACGTGCACGAACCGTACGTCCTGCGATTTTAACAGCGCCTGCGATTTCAGATTTCATATTCGGCATCGCATTCAATTCACGCGCAATAATTGGCGCAATTTCAACAAACCTTTTATGCCAGAAATGAAATGCAATACCGCCCTGTCCCAAGACATCCAATGCACGCCTATCCATTTCATGCACCAGCGCATCTGGCGAAGAACCATGTCCGTTTTCAATCACAGAATGCACCAAATCCCCAAACTTTCTTGCATCAGGTGCAACCCAATAATCATCCAAAACCTTTAACCGCAAAATATGCCGCACATAAAACGCATATGGATTATGAATCAACAATTCTAATGCCGTCACATAAACATCTGACCAATCAGACGGCGGATTCGGCGCAGAATTATCCAACGGCATATACGGCACATCATCACGCGCCAAAACACCGTTTAATATTTCTGTGTCTGTCTTAAATTGCCCACGCCGCGCAATCACGCGTGATAAAAATCGCGATTCGGTCGTCTGAACAGAGCCCGCAACCATACTGCGCAACCAAAACACATTCGCGCCACATGACAAATTCATAAAATCCAATGCCTGCAAAGACACCTTTCTGTCTGGCGACGGTAATCCAATCTTTTCTGACAAATGCCGTGGCAACCACGCGTTTTCATATCCACGTGCGGGAAACATCCCCTCGTTCAAACCGGTTAAAATCACGACATCTGCGGTCTGCATACGCGATTCGATTGTCCCCAACACAACAACCGACGCACCATCATTCATCACGCCACGTATCGACACCCCAGAAATCGCATCTGCAATGAACGCACGCGCATCCAACAAATTCAAACGAACATCCGCACACACCAACGCATCTGAATATTCCTTAATCGCCGCCCAAATTGGAATTGACACACTATCATCAATGACAACCGACGGCATAAAGTTTTCACCATACAATTCAACAATTTTTGAAATTGTATTAAATAAATCAAAACCTGATTCTGCATATATTTTATCAAACAATTTCGATTCGTTTTCTATCCATGAATCAAGTAAATTTAGCACCGCACGTCCGGCATCTGTCATTGCACCAGATTGCCCACCCGAAAAATCTGCATCAATTCCACGTGCCGCCAACGACACGGCAATACGCTGATTTCCAGCGGCATCCGGCGTTATTACCAACACAGATTTTTTATCTGCAATTGCACGCGTTGCGATTTCTGCAACGGTTTCTGCCTCAACCGCTTCACGTGGACATTCAATCAAATGACAATGTGACAATTCGCAATTTATATCTAACAACGCTGTATCATTACCAAATGCATAATTCATAAAATCAATCGCAGACGCACCAACATCAATTTCACGAACGTCATCTGGCGCCACACCAATACGTTGCAAAAATTTATATTCAGAATTATACGGATTTGTACTTAATTCAAAATCAACCACCCGCCCCGAAATTTTACCAGGCAATATTATTCGCCCATTTTCACGTTCTGCAACCGCCACCATTAAATCAGCCGTCGCAGGCACACTGGCGGTTGATGAACAAACGATCACCAAACGATACTTATCTAAATATTTAATCCATTCACGAATATCGCGATTACGCGCCTGGGTCGATGTAATTCGCCCATTTGCATATGCCGGCATAAATTCAGACAATATATTTAATATCTTTGCCTTGTTTTGGAAATGAGTTGCATATTTTTCATCAATCAATTCAGCCCAACAAATATCACGCGCATCAATCCCCTCGTTCTCTAAATAATCCTGCATACGCACCAAATCGCGGGCCACAGGCAATGCGGTTGATAAATTTCCAACATTTGAATCTGCGCTTAATAATTTTGCCAACACAACGACACGTTCTGTATTTGAAATAACATCATCTGCAACAATTTCATCTGTGTCTGGGTCATCGACGCCTTCGCCCAATGCAACCAGCGTTGGCAATATCGCAACACCACCAGACTTTTCTGCAATCATTTTTTCAACAGTTCTGACTGCACGACGACTGGGCAAAAAAATCAACATATCCGCGACATCAACACCTGCATCACACATCACCTGCCATAACGCATCTGTAATTTTTGCCGAATTTGTTGCATAAAAAATATTTTTATTTGATGCCAAGTGTCACCCTTATCGAATCCAAACCTGTTTTCTTTTCCGCAGACGTTTGCAATATTTCTGGTAACATTGCCCCGTGATCCGTATGCTTTATTTCATGTTGTTTTTCTTCACGCACACGCTTATCTTTTTTTGTATAAACAATCTGATATTGAATTGCATTCGCATCACAAAAATCCATCAAATCCAAGTCAGAATCCCGCGCACCAATTCGTGAATCAATCAAAATAAACAGACGCTTTAATTGACGACGCGTTAACAGATATTCTTCCAATCGCTTTAACCAACGCATTGCATCAACCTTTGACACACGTGCATATCCATAGCCTGGCAAATCAACAATCATTACACGGTCATCCAGATTAAACAGATTTAAACTTTGTGTACGCCCCGGCGTATTTGACGTACGCGCGATTGGCGCGCCGACAACCGCGTTAATTAGTGACGATTTTCCAACATTACTGCGCCCAATAAATGCATATTCTGCGAAATGCGAATTAGGCAACGATTTTACGGTTTCAAAACTGCCCACAAATTTAATCAACATCGCCCCCTTTTTCCAACAGTCGTTTATACGCTTCTTTTTTCGAAATTCCCGTGCGCGCCGCCAAATCCGCCGCGGCAGACTTCATAGACGTCGCAGCAATATCATTAACAATTTCTGAAATTTCACTATCTGACATTTTATGTTCTGGTCGTGGTGCAACAACAATAACAATTTCCCCACGTGGCGGTGTCATAGACATTAATTCAGCCGGATAGCCAATAATTGCCTGTTCATGTATTTTTGTAATTTCACGCACAATTGCAATTTTTCGTTCTGGCATAATCTGGGCCATTTTTGCAATCGTTGCCATAACCCGATTCGGACTTTCATAATAGATAATCGTATGCGGAATTTTATTATCATCACGCAATTTTTTTTCGTCCACGAATCCACAGAACGTAAACCTGTCTGTTGGAAATCCAGACAAAACCAAGGCAGATATCGCTGCGACCGGTCCCGGCACAACAAACACATCAACACCCGCATCACGCGCGGCACGCACGATACGAAATCCAGGGTCACTGATACCCGGCATACCTGCATCGCTGACCACAGCGATTGCCATACCACCTTGAATTTTTTCGATTAAATCCGGCACGACATCGCGTTCATTATGCTCATGACATGACACACGTTTTGTTTTGATATCAAAATGATTTGCCAACTTGCCAAACACGCGCGTATCTTCGGCGGCAATTAAGTCCACATCCTGCAAAACAGCAATCGCACGTGGCGACATATCAGACAAATTACCAATTGGCGTACCAACAATATAAAGCCCTGATTGCATTTAGATTCCTTTTATAGTAAAATGATACAGAATAAAATGGATTTTTCAATGTTTATGAACAGATTTTTAAAATACTTTACCGCAACAGTTCTTTTAAGTGGTTGCGCCGGCACACAAAAAATTGTTTCATCCGATGACGGATGGTTTGGCGACTATGATTCAATGATTACCGGCACACCTGCGACATTACAATACGGTCGCCCATCTGACGGATATGGTGCAACATCCGACGGCACAGAAAACATGGCGGTACTATTACCGCTATCTGGGCAAAACGCACAAATTGGCAAAACGATTCGCGCATCTGTTGAAACGGCTGTTTTGCAACGCGCCCCATCTGGTCTGTCTGTACATTTTTATGATACGAACAACAATTTATCCGAAACAATAAATACTGTTTTGGCGACAAATCCAAAAATCATTATCGGCCCTGTTTTTGCAGATAATGCACGCCTGGTACGTGAATCAAAGCCATCAAATTTACCCGTCTTGTCATTTACATCTGACGCAACTGCAATTGGTGACGGCGTTATGACAATGGCATTAATGCCATCGAATGGCATTGAAACGATAATGAATGAAATGAAAAATGATGGTACAAAACGCTTTATCATTATCGCCCCAGATACCAAGTCTGGCCACCTGATGGCAGGCACCGCCCAGAATATATCAAACGCATACGATATAACATTAAACGGTATTTTCTTTTATAACGAAGGCGACACTGATTCTATAAAAGCAACCAGTGCGGCGGCATCAATGAACAACGCGCGTACAACGGCACACACACGTGCGCGCCATGTATTATCAGATATCTTGACCAACGAACGCCTGACTGCGATTGAAAAATCAAACCTAAATTCGCAACTGGGCAAACTATCCAGGACCGAGGCTTTAGGCCCCCTGCCCTATGATGCAATATTATTCTTGGGCAACGGGAATGATACAAAGTCATTGGCATCATTCTTGCGTTATTATAATGTTGGCGCACGCGACGCACGTTTTTATGGTACAACCATGTGGGATGGTTCTGACATTGCATCAGACTTTACAATGTCTGGCGCAAAATTTGCAACACTGCCAGAAATGAATCAAAACTTTGCCAATGTTTATGAACTGGTATCTGGCACAATTCCAAATCGCATGGCAACATTTGGATACGACGCCACAAACATCGCAATTGATATGATTTATTCTGGGCAATCTGCCGGCGCGTACTTATTAAACCCCAGTGGTTATATCGGCACCGATGGTCTGTTCCGTCTGATGCCAAACGGTACATCAGAACGTGGTTTAAACATTGTTGAACTAAATGGTTCCGGCACACCACGAATAATCAAGTCCGCACCAACCAGTTTCATAACACCATTATACCGGATTACTGAACATTATGTATCACCGGCAGATGCGATGGAATTGCAGACACCGGGCATTGACCCTGACGATTATATCAACCTGCCCGAACGCCTGCGTGACAAGTATCGCAGCAAAACAATCGGCACGAACATCACCCCAACCACAACAATTGAAAAAAGTACATTGGTTGCAATTTTACCCGAAGATGTTGGTGACCCAATAACCTCTGAAAACTATAAACCAATCAAACGCGAATCAGTCAGCCGTTCATACATCGATGAGTATGAAATAGAAGAATAAAAACACCCCAAACGGGGGTGTTTTTATTTCTGGTGGGAATCAGCTTGCATTAATCGATCAGAAAACAAACAAGAATTTATCGATTTAATGCAACGGGTAAAAGAGTTTAAAGAGAAATGCTTAATTTCACCAGATGGTGAAAATTGAATATTATTGTTTGATTTTTAAATATTCAATTATCTTGGTTGGATTGATAATATTTTCTCCTTTGTATGTTTTGTATACTGTTCGCATCATAATTTCAATAAACTGTTTTGGCTGTAAATCAGGATACACTTGTTTTGCTAATGCCCACATTCCTACAACATATGGCATTTGCCAAGATATTCCGCCATTACGGGCTCCCCAATACATATAACTATCATTTGCCATATGGCTTGCTGTGGTTCGATTACCAGAAGGTACAAACAAGAATTCATTTGCTGGATAATCAAATGCGGCAAAATACGATTGCACATCATCTGGGTCAGAATCCGGATTCCTAGCTAAAAACATTGTGCCCGAAAATCCAGCATAATAATCATTAGCATTGGCTGTAAAAACAAACACGCCAGAATCTATTAATTTGGACACAACTTCTTTAAATTCTTTGTCATCCCCGTACCATCCGCGGCTAATAGAGACAGCAGATATTTTTTTGTCTTTTGGTAAGTGAGAATTCATTTCTAAAATTTTATTTAATGCGAGTATATCATTATCAAACGAAAATTGTTTGTTTTCATTTTCTTTCGGTAAGAAACTGGAAGCAAAATAAACCAATTTTACATCAGGTGCAACACCAACAGTTTTTCCGCATAATAAACTTGATACCGCTGGTCCATGATAATTTTCTACTGGGTGTCCCAGTTTTTCATAATGAACAATATTATCTTTTATTTCTTTGTGGTCTATATTAAGTGCATTGTCTATTATTGCAACCGTAACACCTTTACCCGTTATACCCTTTGTGTGCAAATTTTTGATACCAAGCCCTGGATTTTTACCTTTTTCTAACAAAACTTTCGGGTTAAAATCACTTGGCATTTTGTCATCTGATGGAAAAACAGTTTTATCATCAAAACTCATGTATTTTATTTTGTCACTGGCTTCACGCAAATCAATGTTTGAAATATCTGTGGAAAAAACATCAAACCAATTAAATCGGATATTTTGTTCATTATCAGAAAAATTTGGTATGACAACCATGGGTTTTTCTTTATCTAACATGGGAGCATCTTTATTAATTTGAAATACATTTTTTGTGTTTATATGATATAAACCAACAAAAATTCCAAATAATGCGATAATAGTGAAAATGACTAAATACCGTATTTTTTTATAATGTATATTTACAGAATTTGTTTTCATAATTTTTTCTTTGATGATGCTGATAATTATATCATATAAGCATCAATAGTAACAGTATTTATTAATCCAAAACCGCCTCGATAAATTTGAACAGAGCAAACACTTGGAAATCCAGGCCGTTCGAAGATTGGTAAAAATTAGTATTTTTTAAATATGATATTTTCGAACCTGTGCAAATATTAGAAATCTAAAGAAAAACCGCACTTTTAAAGTGCGGTGCATCTTTTGGTGGGAGTGGCTGGTGCCTCGATACACAATAATAAAAATCTTCAAAAATTTTGTTCCTGCAATTTTTGTGATTTTTCTAATTGTCTATTCTCGTATTCGCCATGCGCTGACGCTCTGGCGTATCCAGCCACCCCACCCTACCAAAATAAAAAACACCCCAAACGGGGTGTTTTTATTTCTGGTGGGAGTGGCTGGATTCGAACCAGCTCAGGCTTAAGCCAACAGATTTACAGTCTGCCCCGGCTCTCCAACTCCGGCGCACGCCCAATCCTTGGTGCGGGCAGCGGGAATCGAACCCGCATTTCAAGCTTGGAAGGCTTGCATACTAGCCTTTGTACTATGCCCGCAACAAATTCAAAGCCCTGTGATTATATACTAAATGAAAACAAAATCAAGCGAATAATTAATTCGCCCTGCCCCATTTTGTAACGAAAGCAAAATAAAAGATAATGGTATAGATAAACGGGTTGGAAATGGCGTAGTGTACACAAACGTACATGAGCCATTGCTAACCCGCTTTAGATATGCCATTAGATTTTATTTTAGTGGTGGGAAACAGTCGCTATCCTCACTATCCCCCGGGCAACAGTTGAACCCTAAGTCACCCATGTCGGTGTAAACCTCGCCAGGGCAACAACCATGTTTATCTGGTCGCGAACCATCGGTACAGATGGCAGACGCAGCAGACATCGCATCACGATTTGCCCAAGTTAATATCCCCAGGCCAAAACCAACAAAAAAAGCAATTACTATCGCGGTACAAGAACTGACACATTTTTTCATAGATTAATCACCTATTTCTTTATTGGCGGCAAACAATCACCCCCAGATTTTGGACAACACGCAAAAACCATATTCCCCAGATCTTTGAATATTTCATCACCACAACAGCCAAAACGATTTGGTTTTGTCCCGTCGGCACATAAGCCCGCGTCCAGATTTGATTGAACCTGTTCTGCTGTTAATTCCGGGGCAGCTTCTTCGACCGGCGCATCGTTTTTTTCTTTTTTCTTCTTCTTTTTTGTTTTCTTTGGCTTTTCTTCTTCAACAGGTTCTTCTTCGACAATCTCTTCTGTTACAAGTTCCTCTTCTGGGGCGACTGTGGCCTCTGCCGCGGCAATCAAGGCTTTACGTCCTGGGGCAACACGTCGATTTCCCGCCTTGCGCACACACTTTGACCGATGTGTTGCCCTTAGATTTGCCAATTCTTCCAGTGTTTCTTCATCCGGTTCTTCTATGGCACTCAGTTCTGTTATCTGCGCCTGAATATCTGTACACGATACACGTTCTACAACAGATGCTTCTACCTCTTCTTCGACAACTTCTTCTTCAACTATTTCCTCTTCAACGACATCATCAGTTGTATCATCTGTGGCAAATGCACCTGTTGTTAAAACCAATCCGAATAAAACCACCCAGAATTTCATTCTTTGTTCCTCAATTTTTATTCATTAATTATTTTTTCAACTTCCAAGATAAAATCAATCGCCGGGTTGGTCAGTTTTTTCGCCGTTTCAAAAATTTCTTCGGCAGCCGCCTGCATATTCAAACGTTTATACGTTTCGACCACTTCGATTGTTTCATCATTATCAAATTTATCATCTTCCAACGCACGCGCAATATCCAATTCTTGCTTTGCCAATTCAACATATTTCGCACTATTTTCTGGACAGCCACGTTCCGACAGATTTGCATAGATTTTTGCACGGTCAATACGATAATCTGAATTTCCATCTGCATATGGCATCTGCCCCAACAACAGCGTTTCAATCTGTTCACATGTTTGCTGTGAACTGTTTGTCTGTTGCAACGCATTTACAATTTCACGTTCACGCTGCGCCGCCTTGTGATATTTCATTTGATTTTCTGAACATCCATTCATCACCAATTTTTCATACAGAGTAATATTGTATTCATGCAGTTCAATATCCTGACTATCAACCGGCGCCAACTGTTCCATCAGCAAATCTTCGATAATCTGACATGTTTCTTTTGGCTCAGAATTTTGTTCTGTGGCTGGCTTTACATCACCATCAACCTGTGGTGCTGGATTTGCAACCTGTTCCATTTCCAACTGTTTTGGCGCACTGCGTTTTTCATTAATACCCCAACCAACCAGCAATCCACATGTAAACAACCCAACCAGTGCCACAACGCCCCAAACTTTTTGTGAACGACTATGCACAACCCGAACTTGCTTTTCTGCTTTTTTCATCATCTCTCCCCTTTCTTATATTTTTATTTATTATGTTCACCCAGTGTTTTCAACACACGGTTTAATTCTTGTTTATCTGCCACATCCATATATTCCACAGACGTCAACGCCCCTACAATTTCAATTTCGCGCCACGCCAGATTATTGTACATTTCAACATGTTCCGGACATGCATGCACAGCCAATTTTACAAAATAACTGGCCAGGCTGATATGATCACGATAAGACGAACTTGTTTCCTTAGACGCATCGAAACGCTTTTTTATAATTTTTTCCATCTGTGCGCAAGACCGCATTTCATATGTTTCTTCTGGCATAATACGACCAGCACAATCGGCACGATAAATCGCATACAATTCCTTTAAGTGTTCTGTACAAACCGAACTATAACACTTTGCATTTTCAATGATTTTTTCTTGCACAACCGCACACTGCGCATCAGATAATTGCATACCTTTTTTTGCTGTTATTTCCGACGCAAAAAAACCAATACCCGCCCCAACAACAAACGTCGCGACATAGCATAAAACTTTTACAAATTTTCCCTCTGACTTTTTCATTTTTTATTCCTTTTTATTTAACGAATGTTTTCTAATTTATTTTTCACTTCATTCAACATATGAGCTTTTGATTCTTCTGCGTCTAGTTTCTGTCTACAATATCTCTCTGCTTCGTATAAACAAAATGAACACAAAGTTCTATATGCACCAACACGCGCACGGTGATAGTCTGCCAAACTGTCATACTCACTTTTATCCGGCAACGAAGCCAACATTAATTCTTCTTTCTCAATACAATCCTTTACATTTCTTGTATAACCTTTTGCGCTATAATTAACCTCTACAAAAGATTCACCAGCATTATTATATTCATCTTCCCATCTAATAGAAACAGACTTTGTTTCGACTGCACTTTCTTCATCCGGCACAAAAAAGATATTAAACCCACAACCATGTTCTGAATCAATTCTACCCACTTCCTCACAATTCGATCTTATGTTAACACTATTTACATTATCACCAGGTTGCCCCATTGTTACCACTGACTTGATCCAAATCGGTTTTTTCGCTGTGATTTTAATAGGATTTTCTCTATATTGTCCCACTTTTGTACCCGTCAAATCAATCTTATCAGACGACAAAATCAAAACATCATCATTACCTGAACTTATTTTTTTCGCAGGCTCACTACCAAATCCCCAGCCAATCATAACCCCACACGCCAGCAAACCCACAAACGCGATATATCCACGAATGCGCTGACTGCGTGTATAGCAAACCATATTACTATCACACTTAATTACTTTTTTGACTTTTTTCATCTCTCTTCCCCTTCCCTATTTTTTACCATTATATCATAAATTAGTGCATTGATTCAACAATACCATTATTAATTGTTATTCTGCGATCTGCACGCGATGCCAAATTCATATCATGCGTCACAAACAGCATTGCCATTTTGTTTTTACGCACCAAATCCAACAATAAATCAAACACCGCCCCTGCATGCATTGGGTCCAAACTGCCCGTTGGCTCGTCCGCCAACAAGATATCCGGATTATTCGCCAACGCACGCGCAACGGCGGTACGCTGTTGTTCGCCGCCACTCATTTCCCCCGGCACATGCGATGCACGATGCGCAACATTTGCAGACTTTAACAATTTAATCGCGCGCGCACGTGCCGCATCTTCGCCCATACCATTTGCCAACATTGGCAACATAACATTTTCCAAGGCCGTAAAATCAGACAGCAAATTATGACGCTGATAAACAAATCCAATTTTTTTACGACGAATTTGCGTACGCATATCTTCGTCCATTTTCTGCACAGGCGCACCACCAATCATAATACTGCCCCCACTGGGTCTGTCCAGCAACCCCACACACTGCAACAGTGTCGATTTCCCAGACCCCGACGCACCAACCAAGGCAATAATTTCGCCACGATGCAAATCAAAACCACCCCCGCGCAGAATATGTAATGGCTGCCCCCCTTCGACGAACGTCCGCTTTATATCACGCACCGACATAACCACATCGCCACGATTTACCTTTGATAAAGAATCCAAAATCTTCGACATTTATTCTTTCCCATTATTTTGTTTTGATTTTATCGCTTCTATCTGCACCACTGCTTTTTTTAATGCATCACGAAACTGTGGCGCAACAATATGCCCAACACCATAATATTCTTTATTGGAATTATCCATACACGCTTGTTCGCCTGTCCGGTTTAGAAAATAATTAATATCTTCTGGCGAAAAACCAAACACCACACCACGAACAAAATCTTCTTCTTTAGAGTCTGTATTTATTGAAATATTCGCTAATTCAGGATTCAAACGTTTAATTTCTTGTACAATTTGCACCATCTCAGACTTCCAAGAATCTTTCTTTTGTGAAATATATTTTTCAAGTTCTTCAATTTCCTGCTTACTATAAGCATCAAAATTAATAAACCTTTTATATTCTTGATATACTTGCGCCATATACATACGTCCGTATTTAGACAACAGCCCAAGAGGCCTCAACCCACCCGGCAATTTATATTTATAATAAATCTTAAATGGCAACTTAATACCATAAGACGCAAACATTTTCTCTGCATCTAACGCACTCGACTGATACTCTTTTAAACTGACACCAGATACATCAGCATACATCATAGTCAATAAAAAATCATTCTTCTTATTCATTCCTCAACACCTCTACCGGGTCGGTTTTTGCCGCCTTCCATGCCGGATACAATGTTGCCAAGAATGCCAATAAAATCGCAATCAGGGCAATACCAACAACCTCGCCTATGACCAACTTTGATGGCAATTCAGACAGATAATATAATTCTGACGGAAACAAATCACGACCTGTTATCCATTGGAAAAACTGACGTATCGGTTCAACATATATCGCAATCAACACACCCAGTATCGTACCAAAGAACGCCCCAATCACACCAATTGATGTTCCTGACAAAATAAATATCTTCATCATCGATTTGCGCGACACACCAAACGTACGCAAAACCGCGATATCTTTATTCTTGTCCTTTACCAACATAACCAGACTAGAAACAATATTAAACGCCGCAACAATAACAATTAACATCAAGATTAAAAACATCACATTTGATTCAACCTGTAATGCCCCGACAAAGCCACGATTTAAATCGCGCCAATCACGCACGACAAAACCTTCTGGTAATAAACGCGACAAACTTTCCACCACCGCTGTTGTATCTTCTGGATTGTCCAAGAACAAATCGATATGCGTCACGCCATTACCAATATTTAAATACTTTTGCGCGGTTTCCAACGGCATAAAGATATAACCAGAATCATATTCATACATACCCATAAAAAACGAACTCATCACCGGATACGACATAATACGTGGCATTGAACCAAATGGTGTGGGCGTTGCACCATTGGCAGACACCAACGAAATCTTGTCCCCCATTGTCACATTCAATGCGCGTGTCAAAGACGACCCACCAACCAATTCGCCATCTTTGATTTCAGACAAACTTTTGCCATATATACGTGTTCCTGTTTGCGTTTTTGCCGCCAAATCGTTCATTCGAATCCCACGTATCATTGCGCCTGTATTTTTACCATTGGCGGTTGCCATAACCTGGCCTTCGGCAATTGGCACAATTGACGTTGCACGTTGGGCGACAACCTTGTTCTGCTTCATTTTATCAATCAAGAAATCAAAATCAGAAATCGCACCATCTTGGTGATAAACAACCACATGCCCATTCATTCCAACAATACGCCCCAACAGCGTATCATGAAACCCGCCCATAACAGACATAACCACAATCAGCGTCGCCACCCCCAGCATAATACCAATCAGCGACACCCATGAAATTACCGAACCAAAGCCACGCTTTTTAGCCCCCAAATATCTAAACGCAATCTTTCTTTCCAATTTTGAAAACATAATTAAACCACCCTATTCTTCACTTAAAAAATCACGCAATGCATCACCGACCAAATCCGTGGCATTATCATCATGCCCTGTTGGACCATCAACAATTGAAATTATACGCGGCGACATAAAGACAACCAATTCCGCAAACGGCGAAACCAATGTTTCCGGCGTCGTCACAAACGAATGCGTTGGAATACCAACAATTACATAGTTATCGCCAACCGTGGACGGAATATTAAAGGACGACAATTCGCCATTTGACGTACGCAAAACAATTTTCGCATCAATCTTTTTACGCCCCGCAAAGTCCGCATATTTACCCGTTGCACCAATAATCAAATCCGTTTCCAGACGTTCTTCACGACCGCATTGTCCAATATCAAATCGCGACTGCCACCCATTTGGGATTGCAAACGTCCCCTGTGATACCAAGACAACATTTGCCTGTTGCCCCAAGAATTCCTGTAATGTTTTTGTGTTAATTTCAGGCCCCACAACCAGCGCACGCCCAACAACACCTGGGATTGACATCTTCACATTCTGGGCACCAAATGCCGGCAGCAAGTTCATCCATACAATTGGATTGTCTGTACGTGGATACACACGATACACATCAATATCCCACACCAACATATATTTTTTACCAGAAATATCAGCGATTATCTTGGCCACTTCACGTTCTGTCTGATAATTGCCTTCGAACACAACGGTCTTGTCTGCCCAATCGACCAACAGGTTTCGCATATCTGCGCCATGCATTGCATCCAACAGTGCCATAATAATTGTTTCATCTTGTGGCATTTTTATCAGCCATTTACCACGATGCGCCAAATGCAATTCACCCGTACTTTCATCATACGAATAATAAACCCGCCCCATTTTCGTCATCAGTTCAACCGCATCTGACAATTCGCCCGACGAAATCGTACCTGTAATCTTCTCGTACAGACTTTCATCTTCGACCACAGAAATATCTGTCCCATCCAGCAATTTATCCAACGCACGCTTTACAGTTAAATCTTTAAATTCATAATCAGACACCTGTAATTCAGGCAATTTATCACCAGTATTCAGACGAATAATTTCTATTTTTTCAGACGGAACGACGGAAACAACACTCTGATTATCCCAGTCTACTTCGCACCGTTTTGGCAACTCAATCGAAAACCTGCGCGCTGTATCTGTTGTCAACGCCGCCTTTTTTGGAAAGATTGGCACAGAATTAGAATCAATCACCAATTCATCAACAACAGTTATATTATCATACAACGGCGCCTGCTGTTGTTTTTTTGTGCACCCCACGCAAACAAGCAACACCCCCAACGCAATAAAACCACACAAACACTTTTGAACAAATTTCATAAAACATCTCCCTAAGTTATTAAATATTCATAACCTTTTCAAATTCTTCCAACGTCATTTCATGGAACGGTTTTTGCGTTGGCGTTACCAAATCCTTGACCCGTTCATATTGTGCACTAAAACGGTTAATCAGCGCAACAATTTCTGGTGGCAAATTGTTATTTTGTGCCTGCAAACGCCGCCCATATTCCACAACGAATTCTAACACATCTGCGCCATAGAAACGACCAACATAATTTTCCATTGCAATTCCGCCCTTTTGCACGCAAATTGCAGACATCGTTATAACAGTTTGGTTATAATAATTTGCCAACTTAATAAATTGTTGAACGGTAATAGCCATTCCTTTGTCCTTTCTCTCTTTTTTATACATTATAAAAACTATTGCCACCAAAAGGCAAATAAATTATAATAGAAAACATGAGAATAAAATTTTTACCATTATTTTTAGTCCTGGTATCATGTGCGTCCGTCAATCGCGGCAGTATTGATGACGCCACCATTTTGAATTGGGAGAATGAGGCCGTCACCACCGAACAATTCGTTCGCGACCACAAGGCTTGCCTGGGCATTACAAGACCTGCACATCAGCCACGTTCGCGCATTGCAAAATTATTGGCCCCGAACCAAAGCGGTCAGATGCCCGACTGGGACGGTCTGTGGGTAACATTTCAATCCAACGAATATCGTGACGTCGGCCAGCGCAGTCTAATGTCTGTCCCCCGCAACACGACATCAAAATCTGTTGGCTCTTATCGCAAATGCATGTTCCGTCGCGGCTATTTATTACGCGCAATGTAATAATCAATCTTTGCGAAACACACTTTTTTATGGTATAATATAGCCCATGAAGCGTTCAATCTGGTTTTGGCTGTGTTTTATCATTGCTATTGTCTTAGCAATCTATTTTTCTGTACGTATTATTATGACTGGTACTGGGCACGGCAAATTATCACTGGTACGAAATATATCCATATCTGCCGACATAAAAAATGCAGACTTATCTGGTCTGGCGACTGCGGCCACAATTGCCCCCGGCACACATTCATATTCTGTTGACCTGAACGCAATGAACGCGCGCGTTGGCGCAATCCCAGGCGTACGCAAATCTGCGGTTCGTCGCATGCCAAACGGAAATATTTCTGTTGAGGTATCTTTATATCAGGCGGTCGCCCTGTGGACAGACGGCGAAAATTATTTCCCTTTATCTGGCGATGGCACAATTGTAAATAAACCAACAGATACACGCGACGCGGGCAACATTGTATTTCGTGGCAAATTGCCCAACGATATAACAGAAATCACACGCGTTGCACGCAATCTGATTGGTGACCTTGACTATCTTGAATGGATTGAAGACCGTCGTTGGAATCTGCACACAACCGGCGGAATAACCGTTATGTTACCAGAAACAGATCCGATATCTGCAGTTACAAGTCTAATTACCTTAAACAAAAATCACAACATTTTACACAAAGACATCACTGTCATCGACATGCGTGACAGCGCACGCACTTATGTAAAATAATAAACGCAAATGAACTTATACGATTCATCTTTTTTGTGTCTGGACATTGGCACGTATGGTGTACGTGGCATGGCGCATCGCATACGCAATGCCCAAATTGACCGTTCTGCATTTTTCAGCATGGACAGTTTTGATACCGTATTTGCAATAAAGTCTGTTGTTGATGAACTGGAAAAACAAATTGGTTCACATTTTGACGACGCCTTTATAACTGGGAACTTTGGTCCATCTGCATTTGAAATGTCTGCCCAACATGACGCATGGTCTGGCGAACACAAAATTATGATGTCTGACATCCGTGCGCAAATTTCACGGATAGCATCACCTGACGGTTATTTCCCGATGCACATCGTTCCATTACGATATGACACACCACACGCGCGCAATATGTTGTCGCCGATTGGTCATATTGACCACCAGCTGGCATCTGTTTTTGGTGCAATATTTTATTCACGCACCGGGGTTGATAAAATATATGAACACATGCGCGACGCATATATTCAGCCGACCGCATTCTACGACCCACACTTTATTCAAAACGAAATTTACCGCACAGAAAAACAGCCAACATTATTTATCGATTTTGGTGCAGAATTTACCAGCGCATCAATCTGGACAGACCGCGGTCCTGTTTTTCATACAAAAATAAAACTGGGTGGCGCAGATATAACAAACGCGATTTCTGAAAAATTAAATATATCGATTGAATCTGCCGACCAAATTAAACGTGCAGTTGCGTCACTAATTCCAAAAGAAATGGACCGTTTTACACCGGCAGATACGGCCTATGACTTTTCACGTGCCGACGTTAACGACATCATAATTCCAATATTGGTTGATATTATTGGCCAAATCAAAGACCAATGCCTGAAATCGTTTACAAAATATCACCCAACAAAAATAATTTTAACCGGCGGTGGTGCAGAAATCGAGGGTCTGCGTGACTTTATTGAAAACGCATTTGCTGTATTAACCGACGCAATGCCCACAGACGCGACTGTCCGTGCCCTATCTGACTATATATGGCGTGGTCTGCAACCCAAACGCGAAACATTTATCGCACGTCACAACCGCTGGCAGAAACGCACAAATTGGGTTCATAAATTATTTAAGCGCAAACAAAAACAGCACACCCGCTTTATCCCAATATTACCCAGCACATTGTGTTTTGATATGCGCCGTCCCGAAACGTATAGCTTGTTTAAATCTGGCGGCATATCCATGATACATGTCGATATTATGGACGGCTTTTATGTCGACAGAATCGCCGGCAGTATCGAAGAATTAAAAACAATTCGTGCACACACAAACGCGCACCTGCATGTACATTTAATGACAGAAAGCCCGAACATCTGGGCAACAGACGCAATTGCTGCTGGTGCAGATACGATTATATTATCAACCAACACATCTGGTCTGCGTGCTGCCATAAAAATTGTAAAGAATGCCGGTCGTCGTGTTGGAATCGCGCTAAATCCTGGTTCTTCTATATCTATATTAAAGCCTGTTCTTCGCGACATTGATGAGGTTATGATTATGTCCGTCGAACCAGGGGCCGCCGGTCAAAGTTTTGAACCAGACGCCCTGCATAAAATTTCTGTTTTAGCAGCAACCAGAAAGAAATACGGATTAAAATTTGTTATATCTGTTGACGGTGGCATAAACGACAGAACTGCAAAGTTATGCTGGGACGCAGGTGCCGACATGTTGGTCAGCGGTTCATACCTTGCAAAATCCCCAGATTTTCCATTGGCGGTACACAGCCTGTTAAAAAAAGATATTCCAAACACATAAAAAACACACCCCAACTGGGGTGTATTTTTGCAAACCATGCATATAGGGATGTGGGTTCGTGACCATAAATGGCCATTTTCGTGCACGCCTGCATCGCGAATTGTATCCGCGTATATAAATATAGCGCAACACACCCCCAAATCATATTGGTACTTTTTCCCAAACTATTTAATTACAATCCTGCGTCCATCGCCATGCTGGGTAATAAAAATATTAATCGTATTTTCCGGTAACATATCTGCGGCAATTTCCGGCCATTCGATTAATGTAATATCATTTTCAATCGCATACCACAAACCAATTTCTGTTAATTCAGACGCATCTTCGACACGATATAAATCGAAATGCGAAATCCCATCATACGATTGCACAATTGTAAATGTCGGACTGGGCACCACAGTATCCGCCCCACGCAACGTTTGAATTACTGCGCGCGCAATTTCAGATTTTCCCATTCCTAAATCACCATGCAATGCCACAACGCACGGTGCGGACAAACCCTTGGCAAACTCACGCGCCCACCCGCGCATTTGTTCAACATTTTCTAAAATAAATTCTTTCATATCCCTACTCCACCAACAACAAATCATCTTCCAGTTTATGGATTGCGTCACGAACCGCGGCCGCATCTTCAAATTCCAAATTTTCCGCATGTGTATGCATTACGCGTGTTAAACGTTTTATTTCCTTGCGAATTGAATCTGCGTCCATAACACCACCAGACTTATCATACACAAACCTGCGCGCTTTGTCAGTCTTTTCTTGTTTGTCACCAACCTCTGCAAAGATTGCCTTGCTAACTGTTTTTGGTGTTATACCATGTTCTGTGTTATACGCCATTTGTTTTTCGCGTCGACGTGCCGTTTCATCCAACGCCGCCCGCATAGAATCCGTAATTTTATCCGCATACAGAATCACACGCCCATTTGCATTACGTGCTGCACGACCAATCGTCTGAATAAGTGAACGCGTCGAACGCAAGAACCCTTCTTTGTCTGCATCCATAATTGCGACCAATTCACATTCTGGGACGTCTAACCCTTCACGCAATAAATTAATTCCAACCAACACATCAAACTTTCCAAGGCGCAAATCACGCAATAACTCAATACGTTCCAGCGTTTCAATATCGCTATGCAGATATCGCGCACGCACACCATTTTCATTAAAGTAATCAGTTAACTGTTCCGCCATTTTCTTGGTCAGCGTTGTCACCAACACACGCCCCGACACCTGTTTTACCTGGCCCAGCAAATCATCAACCTGATGTTCAATTGGTCGCACGTCACATATCGGGTCTAACAGCCCTGTGGGTCGAATAACCTGTTCTGAAACGACGCCACCCGATTGCGTCAATTCCCATTCCGCAGGCGTCGCAGAAACAAATATTGTCTGGGGACGTAAATTATCCCACTCTTCAAACGTCAAGGGTCGATTATCAACACAGGCCGGCAATCGAAAGCCATATTGCGACAATGTCTCTTTACGTGCACGGTCACCGCGACTCATCGCGCCAATTTGCGGAACCGTCACATGGCTTTCATCGATAAATAATACCGCATCTTTTGGCAAATACTCAAATAACGTTGGCGGTGGCTGACCCGGCAATCGCCCCGATAAATATCGCGAATAATTTTCCACCCCACGACACGTACCTGTGCTTTCCATCATTTCGATATCAAAGTTCACACGTTCACGCAAACGCTGTTCTTCGATATATTTCATATTTTCATGAAAGTATTCCAATCGTTCCTTTAAATCCGCACGAATTTGCGTTAACGCCTGTAAAACACTGGGCATTGGTGTTGCATAGTGTGTATTTGGATAGACCGCAATCCTGTCTATCTTTTTTAATTTTGCGCCCGTTAAAATATCAAATTCCCAGATTTCTTCTATCTCGTCCCCCCAGAAAGATAACTTCCACCCCCGGTCTTGACTGTGTGATGGGAATATATCTAACACATCACCACGCACGCGGAAATCGCCACGTTCAAACGCCGTATCATTACGTTTATATTGAATATCAACCAACGCCCGCATCACATCACGCATCGAAACCATATCGCCAGCATTTAATACCAATTTCATACCTGCATATTGTTCTGGCGATCCCATACCATAAATCGAAGACACACTGGACACCACGATGACATCGCGTTCTTCCAACATTGCGCGTGTTGCACTGTGTCGCATACGGTCCAGTTGTTCATTAATCGACGCATCTTTATCGATATATGTATCTGTGGTTGGCATGTATGCCTCTGGCTGATAATAATCATAATAAGACACAAAATATTCGACATGATTACGCGGAAAGAACGACTTCATTTCCGTATACAATTGTGCCGCCAGAATTTTATTAGGTGCCATAATCAGCGCCGGCCGCCCAAGTCTTTCAATCACATTTGCCATTGTAAACGTCTTACCAGACCCGGTCACCCCCAATAAAACCTGGGATTGTTTTCCGGAATTAACGCCATCTACCAACTCTGTAATTGCGGTTGGTTGGTCCCCCATGGGCTTATAATCACTTTCAAGATAAAATTCTGCTTTTTTCATTTTTTTATTCGCAACCTTAATATAATCCATTATAATAAAAAAACAAGGACTGAGAGAATGGCATTAAAACCCAAGCACAAACACAGAATTTTTTGGACAATTTTATGCACAATATGTGCCTTTGTATTGGCGGCAATAATTGTTCCACCAATGATAACGTTAAACAAATTCAGACCAATGATTGAGAAGTCTGTTTATGAACAAACACACGTACCTGCAAAATTAAATGGCAGTCTGCATTTCAGTCTGGTTGGCGGCGCCACAATTGTCGCACATGACGTGACTATTCCGACGGCAAAAATTGGGTCTGTAATGTTTTCAATCCCATTCCGCAGTTTTTTTGACATCGAAAACGCAAAATTAAATGGTCCTGTTGTCATATACGACGCCGACATAACTGTTGATAAACTGGAACCTGCAAACTTTAATCACAACATTGAAATTTATAACAGCAATATAAAATTCAAGGGTCGTAAATTCCACATTGTCCGTGCAGACTTTACCGATGGCGCATTCCACGGCACAATACGCACCAAGGAACACAAATACGACGTCGAATTTATTGGTGACACCTTTTACATAAAAAACAAAAACAACAACCTGGACATCACTGGCCAGTTTTATTCCGACGGTTCAATCCGCGGTCACATGTCAATAGAAACAAAAAACATAAACGAATGGTTTGGATTCAAAGAACCAAAAATAAACCGCCCCATCAAAC
The DNA here is from genome assembly GCA_017466525.1 of Alphaproteobacteria bacterium. Classification (GTDB taxonomy): domain Bacteria; phylum Pseudomonadota; class Alphaproteobacteria; order Rs-D84; family Rs-D84; genus Enterousia. Next base: position 13,406 of record JAFTTY010000002.1, on the reverse strand, counting down.
TAACAACAAACTTTGAATGGGATGGTGGTACCGGCTATAAATTCACGAACATCGAATCAGATAACTTTTCTGGGAATATTGAAATACTGCCCAATGGTGACAAGGACATTCAACTGGTGTCCAACGACATGACATTTGATTTTTCATTTTTACTAAAACCAAACAGAATATTACACAAAACGAAATTCAATCTGGATTTATACGGCAATTTAACATTTGCAGATCGTGATTTTAAACACCTAAAAATTGATGCGGTCGGCACATCCGACAAATTTCAAATCGCAAATATTATCGCAGACGACATCGCAATCACCGGCGGAACCATAACCCAAAATGGCGCCGAAAACATAATGATTACGATGCCATATGACGGCACGAATGTAATGTGCCTATTTTCTGGGACACCTGAAAAATGGTCATGTTCTGAATTTACATACGGAAATTTAAGTGGCAGCATTTCTGTCAACGGCGACAAATTTGACATTACTGTTAAATCAAATGACCCGATGCCAACAAATGACAAATTAATGAATATCGTATCGCGCTTTGGAAAACGCGGCACAATTAAGTTTCAGTTTTCTGACATTGGTGGCACATATACCATCACCCCAAACGGTGTAACCCCATCATATAACTTTGCCCAGAACAAGACATTAAAATGGCTAAATATCAACCTGCCCTTTTTACCAGAATTCATGTTATCAGACGTTGGTAATTTTTCATGGACAAACGGCATGTTGACATTCACGCCACACAACAAGCAATGGCAACTATCAACATACGATAATTATTTTTATCTGATCGGACACAGTTTCAAGGCATGGTTACCAGGCATAGATTTACAATCTATCAATGATGACGAATACATCGTATCTGGATTTTTCAAAGGCGACAAAATCTCAAATCTGAATATTTCTGTTTCAGGCCACGAATTTAACGGCAGCGTATCCGGAAAAACAATTACACTGCACACAAAAACATTATCACTGGACACATTTACAAATCAGGCGTTTCTAGATAACTTTGCCGAACTGGAATTTCTAACCAATGCGCCAATTTTAATCCCATTCAATTTACCAGTAAACATATCATTGTCCGCAGATTCATTAATCTATAACGGGAACGAATATCAGAACTTTGTATACGCACTAAAACCGGCCAGTCAAACATTTTCAATCACAGACATCGCACGTGGTAATCTGTTGGCAACGATTGAACAAGACAAAACAAATTACGATATATTCATTCAATTAAACCAATTTGTAATTAATGGAAAATTGCTGTCATCTGACATGCCACTAAACATTCGTGACACGATGATAACGGCTGAAATTGCACTGTCGACGTACGGTCAAATTGCACACGACATTTACTATAACATGACCGGCACACTGGATATGACATTTAACGATGGATATATAATTGGAATGTCATTTGATAATTTCTATGCGTCTGCCAAAAACATAAAAACATTAAACGCAGAATATGCACTGGTCAACGCATTAACAACCGGCGAAACACGACTAAAAAAGATGCATATGGTTGGGACCTATGAACGCGATAACTTTATAACGACCAAACCAATTGAATTATCAATGCGACATACCGACGGCATTGGTGGTCTGGCAATCACAGACGGCATGATGACCGCAGAATTCGATTTAACCCTGCGTGGCACAGCCCCAGAACCCGCAACCATTGCGTTAAGTGTTCTGCCAAATGGCGACCGGAAATATTCGTTATCTGAAATAATGCAAAATATCGATCCCGGTTTTATGCGTGCCTTTGTAAAAACACACAACAAATTTTAACATCCTGTTTCGCGCAAAAATTCATCGCGCGATATAACCTGGCCATATGAATTGGCATAGTATGTATATTTTCCAACGCGCACACAGTGATATCCATTTGCACAAAATTTAATATTACGTTGTGCGCGCAACAAAATTTTATCATGTCCAATTAGATCCGCACGCGCGCCAAACAAAACACGCCCGACACGTCCCCAGAACCCATGTGATAAATAAGGCACATATAAAACCCCACCGCGTTTTTGTATGCGTGAAATATTATACAAATCATAATCTTTTTTTAATCTGTTTGTTTGATAATTGCTCAGATTCAAATTTTGTGACAAACTGTTTATATATTCCTGCATAATCAATCCCCCTTTGTTATTTTGCAGGAAATTATATTCAACAGAACCAAATTGCCAACAGGTATGAAATCACACGCATAAAAAATCCCCCGTTTTTTGGGGGATTTTATTTTTAGTTCTTTTTGCGAACCTGAATATGCACTTCGCGTAATTGCTGTTCCGTCACATTTGTCGGCGCCCCCAGCATTAAATCCTGGCCACGCTGATTTGTTGGGAATGCAACCACCCCGCGCAGATTTGGTTCTGCCAACATGATTTGCACCAGTCGGTCGATACCGAACGCACATCCACCGTGCGGTGGTGCACCGTATTTGAACGCAGTGTACATACCACCAAATTTTTCTTTGACGATATCTTCACTATACCCCGTGATTTCAAAGCATTTAACCATCACATCTGGGTTATAGTTGCGCAAACCACCACTGCAAATTTCGGCACCATTTAACACCATGTCAAATTGTGCAGCCTTAATTTCCAATGGATTTTTCGTTGACAATTCTTCCAATGTCGCCATCGGGTATGAAAATGGATTATGCGTAAACGCGATACCTGTTGGCGATTCTTCGTCCGCTTCAAAGAATGGGAACGATTCAATCCAGCAAAGACGAAATTCTTTTGGATTAATCAGCCCCAAATCTTCACCCAACTTGGTGCGCAGTTTACCTGCTGCCTTGGCCGCAGAATCCGCCACGTCACACACAAAGAACAAGGATGAATTATCACCTGCGATTTCACGCAATTTTACAATACGTTCTGCATCTAATTTCTTGGCAACAGGACCCTTGGCCTCGTCTGCAAAGACGATATAACCCAATCCGCCCAATCCCAATTCTTTGACGGCATAATCGCCCAGTTTATCAAACCAAGAACGTGGTTTATCCGATGAATTTGGGGCCGGGATTGCACGAACCACACTGCCGTTTTCAATTGCATTTGCAAAGATTCCAAAATCAGACCCACGGAATATTTCCGTTACATCATGAATTATAATCGGATTACGCAAATCTGGTTTATCGGACCCATATTTCAACATTGCTTCATCAAACGGAATATGTGGAATTTCATCTGCGATAATTGCATCTGGGACAAATTCACGTATCATCGCCGGCATTAATTCGTCACCCACCGCCTGAATATCTGGCAGGTCAACAAACGACATTTCCATATCCAATTGATAGAATTCCAACAATCTGTCTGCGCGCAAATCTTCGTCACGGAAACATGGCGCAATTTGGAAATAACGATCAAATCCTGCGATTTGCAGAATCTGCTTAAACTGCTGTGGTGCCTGTGGCAATGCATAGAACATGCCATGATGATTACGACTGGGGACGATAAAGTCACGTGCACCTTCTGGGCTGGACGCGGTCAAAACCGGTGTCTGAAATTCCGAAAATCCCATATCCCACATTTTATCACGCATAAACTTAATAATACGATTGCGCATTAAAATATTGTTATGCAGCGATTCACGACGCAGGTCGATATAACGATGTTTCAAACGCAAATCTTCTGCAACAGAATCATCATCACCGAACACCTGGAATGGCAAAACATCACAGTTTGTCAGCACTTCAAATTTATCTGCTTGGATTTCGATTCCCCCGGTTGGGATTTTATCGTTAACTGCCGCCGCATCACGCGCAACAACGGTCCCGGTCACCTTAATAACAGATTCCGGACGCACTTTTTCCAACGCCTCGTTTCCACCATCAAATACAACCTGGGTAATACCATAATTATCGCGCAAATCGACAAACAATAACGCGCCATGGTCACGTTTACGATGAACCCAGCCTGACAATGTCACAACCGCACCAACATTTGATGTATTTAATTCGCCACATGTATGTGTTCTATACTTTGATTTCAAAGATAACATTTTTGGTCCCTTTTTTATATCGGGCAACGAAAAAGATTTGGATTTTCGGCACCCACATTAATGTTAAACTTCAGGGGCGCAAGTCAAATGGCTGCGCGGTGCCACCCCGATTTATAACTTTTTATATTCTGCCGCGCTATTCCATGGTTGTCAGTCATATCATCACAACGCAAAACAGATGATGCATTTCACTCTCGTGCCCGTGGGGCGACAGAAATGTATTAGATGCTGTGTATTGTGCAGATTTTTTGACGGGAGTGTATAAAACATACATGACCCGAGAAAAATCAAACAAACACCAAGCAGATGATGCATTTCTGGTGCCCTAAGCAAGAATCGGACTTGCGACTCGTCCTTACCAAGGACGTGTTTTACCACTAGACTATTAGGGCAATGAAACTTCTCCGCAATTATACGTGAACATAAACAAAAATCAAGAATAAAGTAAACGTAAAACCCGAACTAAAAATAAACAGTAATGATGTGGATATACCACCAGAAAAACTTAACAGAATGATTTAGATAAAAGCAAATCGGGCATCGCAGTGTACAAACGCCACATAAGATGCCCGATTTACTTTTAGATGAATTATTTTATTCGATACAACAGTTAACGGCGTTCTTTACCCAATTCTTTAACTTAGACACTTTACCAGAATCTTTGGCGACTGGGGCGTCTTTAGTTTTTGTGGGAACCGATTTTTTTGATGAATTTGATTCTTTTTTTTCACCCGTCAACAGCCCCATATTCAACCCCCAGAACATTGAATACAGGGCATAAGACTGATCAAACAGATCATATGCAGTCTGCTTATCACCGGCGGCCAATGCTTTGGTACCCACTTCGAATACACGCATAGATGCGGCCAACAAGTGCTTTGAAATACACCATACTTCACCTTCGTATGATGGAATTATTTTCAACATTGCGTTTTTACGCATTTCGCGCACTTCATTAATCAGATCATAAAATTCTGTCTTACCAGTCTTGGCGCCTGAAAACATCAAGTGTTCTTCTATTGAAATCAGATTCATAATACCAATTGTTAAATCCTGATCAGATGACAAATCCTTTGGATTAACTTTTTTTGCAGCATCTAATTTTTCAACAAATTCCTGAACGCTTTCAATTTTTTTCATCACTTTTTCTCCTAATTAAAAACAAATCATCATTGCCCAACTGGCCAACGCCAATGCAACAATTGGCAAAACAACCTTTTCAAATGGAAAATGTGCATGTCCACCATTTTTCTTTTTCATCCATTGATATAACCAAGATGTCAGAATAAATATCAATGCACCACAAATTGTCCCAAACAAAACAGGGTCCATTGTAAATGCGCCACAAATTGCAACCGGATTATACTTAACCGTTCCCAGATAAACAAAACCAATCATGGCAACAGATGACACAATCACGATTGTATCACGACCACGGAAATGCCAATTTTTCTTGTCCATAAATTTCAAGAACCAGTACCCCAACAATGTCAACAACGCACCAGCCCACAAACCGACAATACTGTCTGGCACACCCAAACGACGCGCAATATCCAGGCCTGCCCCAACTGCAATTGTACACACCGGACACGCAGGATTCGCAATCGCCGCCCCCGGCAACATGGCAATCAACGCCATTAAAAATTTTCGCATACCTTTCCCTTTATTTTATAACTTTTAACATTATTGTGAATCTAGAAAAAAAAGTCAACACCCCAATACTGACACCAAAAGCACACTTGACATTTTTATATTTTGTACTATATTTAAGTGTGTAAATAAGGATTATTAATGAAAGAAAAATTAACAAACTTTTTACTTGGCTCTGCCATGCTTAGTGGCTTGGTCTCTGTCACGTCCAGTTGTACCCAAGAAGAAAAAGATTACGATAACGATCACAAAGAAAAGACAACTATCAACATAACAAACGAACACAAAAAAAACGAAGACAACGCTGCATTGTTTGAATTTTCACGCAGCGAAATCAAATTCGCACTTGCATTTGTAGAAAATTATTATCCATTTACATATTATTGCGGCAAGGCCTGGACCACTGGCCATGGGTTAACTATTCTGTATAACGCAGACGGAACATCCAAACGTGTAACACCAAACACCCCTGCCCCAGACATAAAAAAGTCCGATATATATAAAGGCCGCTATTTAACATTCGAAGTCTTGCCAGACATCCAAGAACTGGTCACCGCACCAATGGATCAAAACACCTTAATTGCGACATGCGCGCTAAGATTTTGTATCGGCAGAACAAATTTCAAAAAGTCACAATATTTAAAAGCATTGAATGCGGGCAAAACTGGTCCAGAATTGGCAAAAACCCTAAGTGGCTGGCGCGAACAAGACGGCGTACCAAAAAGATTGTATTTCTTTGCCGCATTAATAACAGGCGCAATCGACTTTTCTGATTTATTATATTTACGCGCCGACGGCTGCTATAACCTGAAATGGAAAGATATTTTTGTCTATAAAAATGGCAAACTAAAAAAAGACAAAGACAATTTCTGTGAATGGGATTTTTCAAAAATATCTAAAAACATTGAAAAAGCAAAACAACCAAGATGCGTAACTTTAAGGATTAAAAATAATAAACATGTAGAGGTTGCATGCAAACTAACCAAAGACATCGTTCCAGAATATATCTGGCAAGACGTTTGCGCCCACAGCTCTAAACGTGTAAACGCACCACAGCCCCAGTTCGACAACAACCACACAGCCACAAAAGACAGTAACGACAACAAAACTGTTGAATACATGGCATTGGTTGCCGCCGGATTGGCAGGTTGCGCAGCGGCATATCAGGTCCGCAAAAAAATCCTGAACCAAAATCAAAAAAGTCGATAACCCCACCGCCCACCCGGGCGGTGTTTTTAATTACATTATTGCAGATTTTTTGCCAAATAAAAAATCCCGGAAATCCGGCCACCTTCCACAGCACACCAATTTTCTATGTCCGAAATTATGTCTAGAATATGTAAAACAATCTGCGTAAAGTCGCAAAATCGCATGAATTCGGGCAAATAACACGAAATAAAAAAATCCGGCAAAAACTGTCTTTCTTACACTGAGTATTATATCATAATTTGATAAAAAAATCAATAAAAGACAGACCTTGTATTATCTAGTCTTAAACTTACGCATCGCATCATATGTAAGCCCTAATCCAACACTTGCCAATTTGTTTTCAGCAGAAATTTTGGCATTTTGGAACAAATTACACAAAACATCACGAACATACGGCACTTCGGTAGAGCCACCAGTTAATACAACCAAACGAACATCAGATGGCTTTATCCCTGCCATTGTTACGCAATCGTTCGCAATGCCAGATATTTTTGTAATCAATGGACTTATTGATTCTTCTAATTTTGTGCGTTGAACAGCAAACTTAGGGCTATCTGATAGAAAATCTAATACTACATGTGCCATATCATTATCGGTCAGATGGATTTTCGTCTTTTCTACACTAGATAAAACCTTATGTCCAAGCTGTTTTTCAATAACCTCTAACAAACGACCATAACGTTCTTTGTCATGTGCTTGCCACAAACATTTTTTTATGTTGTTTATGTTTTTATATGTATATAACAAATTCACACGTCCCCAATCCGACAAATCGTGAAAATGTCCTACGGGAACTGTCAAAACAGGTTCATATTTAGTTCGTCCGCCGTATAGCGTTCCTTTGCCAAATTCTGGCATAAACTCTGCCAAAGCCAAATTTTTATCAAAGTCGTTTCCACCAATACGAGTACCAGAATTTGCAAGAATATCATCACTGCGGTCAAACTTATTTTTTAAATCACCGCCTAATTTAATAATTGTAAAATCAGATGTGCCACCACCTATATCAATAACTGCGGCCAATTGTTCTTCATTTAATGTGCGTTCATGAGCAAATGCTGCGGCAATCGGTTCATACAGAAATTCAATATTTTTGAAACCGGCATCTGTTGCAATTTTTTTCAATTCATCTTGGGCGCGCTGATCTGCTGATAAGTCATTATCTACGAAATGCACAGGGCGACCAACAACAACACTTTCAACAGATTCATTAGCTGCCATATCTATTTTTTCTTTCAAGTGTCGCATAAAATACAATATGATTTTATCAAATGTAAGCATTTTCCCTTTAACAAGGGTGCCACTAGTCATAAGATTTGTTCCTAATGCTCGCTTAATACTACGCATAAAACGACCATTATCTTCTTCCTTGTCGTTATAACCAGCAATTGATTCATTATCTATGGCACGTGCCATGGCATCTCGGCCATAATAAACACCTGGCTTGTTGTTTGGAAAATATAAGGCAGTTGGTATCGTATCAAAAGACTGTTCCAAAGACACCATTTTTGGTGTACCGCCATTTGATATTGCGGCCGAAGAATTCGTTGTTCCAAAATCAATACCTGCAACAAAAGCCATGTTTATCCCCTTAAGTCAAGAAAAAGCATAATATAAAAAAAGCAAAAGTCAATGTTATGTTCAATTGACAATTTAACTTTTGCAAGATACAATTCCTTGTACAATGAAAAGCTGGGAGAATATAATGAATAAAGAATTTGAAATTTTATCTCGTGCGGTAATTATCAATGGCGACAAAGTATTATTGGCTAATGTAAAGGGTAAAAACTGGTATTTTTTACCTGGCGGTCATGTTGAATTTGGCGAAACCGCAACTAATGCATTGGTGCGCGAATTAGAAGAAGAAACCATTGGTTCTACTTATTCAATCGGTGAACCAATAGGTTTTTTTGAAAACATTTATGGCGATATTGAATCTTCACGTCATCAAGAGTACACAATTTTATTCGCGGTTAATGCCGAAACTCCTGATACAATCGCATCCAAGGAAGAAAAATTAGAATTCAAATTTCATAATATTGCCGATTTGTCATCACTGGACATGCGTCCAGATTTCTTGATAAAAGGTCTGACAGATTGGTACGAATCCAAAACAAAGTTATTGAGTGTAGAAAAGTGATGCTATGTTTGTAGCAATAGACGGGGTTGCCGGCGCAGGAAAAACCACACAGGCTGACCTAATATTAAAAAAATGCAACGCTTCAGGAATTTCCTGTCTGGTATCATCCGCCTATGAAAAAGATAAAAAATCAATATTTGATAAGTTTGTTCGCGATTATACATTAACAGATAACGATACAGCTATAACTTTTTTATTCCAGGCTCTGTATTGCATTCAGCAAAAAGAAGTTGTAGACGCGCTTCATAATACTGATTTGATAATTGCAGATAGATGGAATGTATCTTTTTTAGCATATCATTCAATGTTCGGTGAACTGTCTGAATTGGGTGATAATTTTTTACAGAAATTAGACAACTTGACGTTTAAAAACACACAGCCAGATAAAAGTATTTTGCTAGATGTTTCACCAGAAACAGCCTATCTGCGCTATATAGATAGAGAAAAACAAAAATCTGCTATTCCTATAAAAGATATGGGTTTCTTTATCAAAACGGTTGATTTTTACCGTAAATATGCACAAAAGCATAACTGGCATATAATTAACGGCGAAGATACACCAGAAAACGTTCATACACAAATGCTTAGGGTTATGGGGATAAACTAATGCAAACAACACTGTTTATCATATCTGTTGTATTGCTTATAAACACATTGTTTTTGTTATTCAAATACTGTTATGCCCTGCGTTTGATAAAAAACAGACGTACAACAAGTCATAATTCATATAAAAACCGTTTTATTTTGCTATGTCCTGTTTATCACGAAGAAATAAACATTTTACGGTTTTACAATCAATTAAAAAAACTAAAATACCCCACTAATAAATATGATATTTACTTTATAACAACTGAACGCGAAAAATTGACACCAGCCGTTGGTAAAAATACAATTGAGATTCTTGACGCACTAAAAATGCCAAACAATTTTCATATAATACATTATCCATATACACAAGGATATAAAGCAGAACAATTAAATTACGCATACAAAAATATAATTAGGAACTATAAAAATATAGATTCTATATTTTTTGCGTTATTGGATGCAGACTCTGATGTGCCACAAAACTATTTACACAACATAAACGACCAAATTGTTCCCAATATACAAGTATATCAGCAACCTGTTGCTTGGTTGCGCAATTTTGACCAATTATCTAATTTTTCATTGGTTAAAAGTTTTCCTTTGTTGCAAACCTACTTTTCTATTGCGTACGAAATCCCAATGATAGAACAATTGTTTAACCATATTAGAATCAGACATTTTATTGGCAATGGTATTACTATCCGTGGCAGTGTATTAAAAAAATTTAATGGATTTCCATCTCTAATTGAAGACACGCGATTTGGCAGATTATGCAGTTTTGCAAATATTAGCAGCAGAATCATACCTTATTTTGGAAATGTAGACAGCGCACCCAGACTAACAATTTTGATAAAGCAATTATCTGTTTGGTTTTTTGGAACATCTTTATTCATAAAAGATTATAAATCTATGAAAGCAATTGGTGTAAAGCATATAACCTATAAAAATCTAGCCTTTATTATTTATGCAATATTTAAAACATTTAGATGGTTAAACGAGGGACTGGCACATCTTATTATAATAATCATTGCTTTGTGGGCAAACGATACAACGATATTGTCAATTATAATATGCTCTCTATTACTACGAACTATTATACCATCTATTATGATTGTTGCATATACCAATAAAATACATATTGCCAAAATAAATATATTATCTGCTATTATTCCAATTTTTCTGTCCCCAATATTGTACATGATAGATTGGCTTGGCACATATTTAGGACTAATGAAAATTATTTTGTATAAGTTATGTGGCAGAATTACACTATATAAAACAGAAAGGTCATAAACATGCTAAAAAAAGAGCTGATTCCACACACATCTGCACCATGGCAACAACAGATATTGCAAGAGTATTTAAGATGTACAAATATCAATAAAGATAGCCATGTACTTGATGCGGCATGTGGGATTGGTAATAATTTGAACACAATTAAACATTTTTCAAAAAATATTACAGCATTTGATATATCTGACATCCCACTAAAATACGCAAAACAACGACATAAAAATGTGAATTTTTTTAAGTCTAATCTGGAAGAAATAACAACCCAATCAGATATGTTTGATATAGTTATTTGCACAGAGGCAATGGAACATTGCAAATCGCCAGAAAAAGCAGTGCATGAGCTATACAGGGTATTAAAACCTGGTGGTTATTTAATATTAAGCACACAAAATCATATGAATGCCTCTGCGCTGGTCAAATTTATATATGAAACATTTACAAAAAAGAATTGGGACGCATGGGGCACACATACTTTGGATTCCAGCTATGAAAGTTATATAAGTGCATTGAAATTATACAGATTATGCAAACACCAAGGATTCAAAAAAGAAAAATTACGTGGTGCAGATTACTATAATGCGTGGCTATCATGGGTACCATGGCTTTATCAAAATTATAAATTCATGGATAAACACCCATGCTTTCTACTTGGCAAACTGCCTATAATTAAATTCTTTGGTATGGACTTTTTTCTGTTATTAAGGAAATAAAATATGTTGCGCATTTCATCACATGGTCTTAGAACCCAAAAAATAGTATTTTTAACCTTTGATGATGGACCTAATCCATATTTTACCGAGCAAGTATTAAAAACACTTGATGAATTTGGAGTTAAAGCAACGTTTTTTATACTAGGAGCACGTGCCCAACAATATCCAGACCTGCTTTGTAAAATAAAAAATTCTGGTCATGAGATAGGCAATCATACATATTCTCATTCTTTGGCAGATTTTGACAAGTGCGAACAAATACTAAATCAGCAGGGCATACAAAGCCAATTTGTCCGTCCACCATATTTTGACCCAAAATATTGTACAGATAAACACTTTTTTCATAATCGTACAATTATTTTAGGGGATGCACGAACTTATGATTATACAGGTATCAGCGCAAAAGAAATTTTAACAAACTGCAAAAACAATGTACAAAACGGTTCTATTTTAACATTTCACGATGGTAGCGACAAATTACACGAGATGCCAGACAGACCAAAAGAAATGCTGAAATCTCTACCTTTTATAATTGACTTTCTATTAAAAGATTATACAATTTCTGTGTTAGACAACGCACTGCTAGAATTTAACCCAGACGTTGATTGACCATGATAGATGATTATATAAGTTTGACACACGGCGCGGCATACTACGATATACCGTCCATAAAGAAACTGACCAACATATTGGGACAGCAGGGGACAAATGCCCTCAAAATTTTTGAAAAATACCATTCCACACAGTTCAAAACCCCAGACGCAATAAGACAAAAACACGCATTGCTTGAAGACGGTATTGACACTATACAAGGTTTAAGTTTTAATGAAAAACGTGATTTCCTAAGATTGTGTACAGCAAAATTCAAGCATTTAAGTTGTCTTATTTGGTTGCTAGATAATAAGGTAATATCTTCCAAAAATCCATTATATGACCGAGATATTATGCAAGAATATTGCAGATCAGATAATCCAGAACGATTGAACGTTGTTGAAAAAACATATTTTGATTATGAAACAAATTCGTTCTTTGGCGATTATTGGCTGGAAATAATTGACCCATCTCATCGCCTAAATATATGTCGTCTAAGAAAAATTTGGGAAAAAAGCGGTTCTAAATTACCATTTTTTGTATGGTTAGAATCATCAGCAACTTGGGACTGGCTTCCGATGGTTGATTATGAGTTAAAAACAACCCACAATCTAACTATTAAAAATGGTTTTGTATATCGTGATGGTCTTCCGTATTCTACAGGTTCAGACGTCGAAACAATATATGTAATAAACGATGACGGCTCATTAAAAGCATGTGTTAATACAGAACGCCAAAAACACACATCTCTTTCCAAAGGAAAGCCTATTATCGGTGCCGGCTCTTTCGTAATTGACAATGGTATTATTAAATATCTTGAAATAAGCAGTGGCCACTATCTTCCTGCAGAATCAGATGCCATTCGCTCTTTCAATTACTTTGAAAATCATGGTGCTTGCGATGGTATTACTAAGCTAGGATATTTCAACAACGATTCAAGATTTGTGAAAACAAATCTTGATGGCATTCGGCAACTTGCGAATAGCAAACAGAAATAATGCAAAAAATAAAAAACAGCCCGAAATAGGGGCTGTTCGTCTTGGTAGCAGCGGAGGGATTGTCTGATTCCCATATTCGCTTTCGCTCTATGGGCCCCTTTCGCTACGTATGGTTCAAACTTCGTTAACACTCGTTTTCACCAACTGACGCCCCGGACCCTGGGGTCCTTATCCGCCACAACTATAC
>JAFTTY010000018.1 GCA_017466525.1 Alphaproteobacteria bacterium | reverse complement strand
TTCTATGATTAAGCGAGGGGTCTAGATAATATGACAAAGCATTTTCATGGTGCGCTTAATCGTATGGCATTGTTTACCGCATTGTTGGTTGCGGGGGTGTTGTATTTTTGGGCAGATTTTATGCAGATTTCAATCGCAAATATATGGTTGAATGGGGTTATTATTGGTACGTCGCTGTTTGGTATTGGATTGTGCTTTGTTCAGATTTTTGCATTGTTGCCAGAATATAAATGGCTGCATGGTTATACAACAGGGCGACGTGGATTGACATTGCCACCGTATTTGTTGCGGCCGGTTGCCCAGATGTTGGGGGCGCGGCCACGTCGTATATCGGCAACAACGTTAAATGGTTTTATGGAAATGATTTTGATGCGTTTTGAAGATGCGCGCGAATCGGTCAGATATATTACTAATACCTTGATTTTCCTAGGATTATTGGGGACGTTTTGGGGATTGATTTTGACCGTTGGTGGGTTTGCAGAATTGATTGGTAATTTGAATTTTTCAGATGAAATGGTGTTGCAGTCGATGCAGGCCGGATTATCGCGACCGTTGGCGGGGATGGCCACTGCGTTTACCAGTTCTTTGTTGGGACTGGGGGGCAGTTTGACGGTTGGGTTCTTGTCTTTGCAGGTGCAGACGGCGCAGAATGCAATTTATCATGAACTGGAAGACTATTTGGCGGCACATACGCATGTTTCCGCGGCGGATGATGTGGCCAAAATATTGCCACAGATAAATTTGGCAACACATGAATTGACACGCAGTATTAATAGTCTGGAACAGACAATTTCAGATGATTAAAGGCGTTTTATTAGAGCAGAGAGAGAAGGGCATATGATGAATATTCGTTATCGCAATCAGGTGAATGCATGGCCAGGGTTCGTGGACCTGTTTTCGAATCTGGTGATTATTTTGATATTCTTGTTGATTGTATTTGTGTTTTTGTGGACAACAACCAGTGTCTTTAACAAGTCTACTGGGGCGAAAACAGTGGCAGAGTTAAAGGCCGCAAATGCAGAACAGACCCAAACGATTCAACAAATGTTGGCGGACGAGCAAGAGGCCAAACGCCTGTTGATTTTGGCGCGTAATGAATTGGAAAATCTGGAACAGAATAATGCAGCGTTGACCAGTGAATTGACCGATATTGATGCCAGTATCGAAGACCTGATTACGGCGTATGAAAACAAGGTTGCAGAATTGCAGGAGCAGGGCAATGAAATGCAGCAGATGGTGGCCAATCTGACGCAGCAGTTGAATCAGGCGACATTGGACAAGGAAAAGGCGGCGGAACTGGAACAGGAACGCAAAATGTTGCAGGACGAGATGGAAGCGCAGCGTGTCAAGTTGGCAGAACAGTTAGAAAAATTGCAGGCCGCGTTGGATGCAGCAGAAGAAAAATCGCGTAATCAGGAAATCCAGTATGTCGAGATGTCTTCGCGCCTGAACAAGGCATTGGCGGACAAGGTGGCGGAACTGAAAGACGTGTCAAAGTATCAGTCTGAATTTTACAAGGCGGTCAAGATTGCGATGGGCGATCGTACCACAATTCAGGCGGATGGGGACAGATTTATTGTTAACAGTGATATTTTGTTCCCCAGTGGTTCGTATAAACTGTCGCCCGAAGGGAAAAAGCAGTTGCATCTGATTGCAAATGTTGTCAAGGACATGGAAGACAAGATTCCGTCTGATATTAACTGGATTATTCGTGTCGATGGGCATACGGATAAAAAGCAGGTTATTGCAGGTACTGCAAATTATAAGAATAATACGGAATTGTCTTTGTTGCGTGCGACGGCGGTGGCCAATGAATTGGCAAATGCGGGGGTTTCGAAACGTCGACTGGTCCCCAGTGGATTTGGTGATATGCATCCGGTGGAATTGGGAAACAGTCCAGCCGCATTGCAAAAAAATCGTCGTATTGAGTTGCAGTTGACAAATCGATAGCAGAATGTCCCGCCATATAATCGTAGCGGGATTTTTGTTTGTGTAAAAAACACTTGATTTATGTTAAAAAATTGCCATCATTAGTGCCGTTCCTGCTGATGACATGGGGTCGTCGGATGATTAAACCATAGGAAAATAAAATGGCTTACTATGAAAGCGTCTTGGTGTTTCGTCAAGACCTGACCGAACCGCAGGTAAAAGAAAAAGCGGCTAAATTTACAGAAATCATCAAAGAATTGGGTGGTGATGTTAAGGCAACAGAATTCTGGGGCTTGAAGAATTTGGCATATATCATCCGTAAAAATCGCAAGGCACATTATGTTATGTTGAACATTGAATTGCCAGGCAATCAAATCACAGAATTGGAACGTCGTTCACGTATCGATGAAGACGTTATCCGTTTCTTGAACGTTCGTGTTGACGAATTGGCGACAACACCTTCTATTATGATGAAAAAGAATACAGAGGAGGCAGAATAATGGCAGTTCGTGCAGCAATTTATCGTAAAAAATCTAACCCGTTAAAGGGCAAGGTTATCGATTATAAAGATGTTAAGACTTTGTCACACTATATCACAGAACGTGGTAAAATCGTGCCAAGTCGTATCAGTGGTGTTTCCCAGAAAGATCAACGTGCGTTGGCAACCGCCATCAAACGTGCACGTCATTTGGGGTTGATGCCATTCGTTCGCAACAATCTGGGCTAAAATTAAATTCTGTGGATGCTGGTTGTGTTTGCTGGTTCTTATGTAGCATTTGTACACGGCGAACCATCAAACACTTCCCATCATCTCGCATAATTTAATTTTTGATTCGGTAGAATATTTGGGATTTATCCCTAACTTAAAAAATAAGGACAGATAAAATGAAAGTTATTTTAACAGAAAAAATTACAAAGTTGGGCAATATTGGTGATGCTGTCGAAGTAAAGACAGGTTATGCACGTAATTATTTGTTGCCAAACGGTAAAGCAATGCGTTATACACGTGAAAATGTTGCATTGTTCGAAGCACAAAAGGCAGAATTGACCGCACGTCAGGAAGCTGCAAAGAAAAATGCAGAAGCAAATGTTGACGCAGTTAAAAATGCAAAATTACATATGATTCGTCAGGCCGGTGATACAGGTCAACTGTATGGTTCTGTTTCAACACGTGATATTGCACGTATGTTGAAAGAAATTGCAAATGTTTCTGTTGAATCTGCACAGGTTTTGTTGGGTGCGCCAATTAAATCTGTTGGGGCATTCGATACAAAAATCGCACTGCACCCAGATGTTATTGTGCCTGTGAAAATCTTTGTTGCGCAGACACAAGACGAAATCGATGCGTTGGTGGCTGGTAAATCTTTGACATTTGGTTCTAAGAAAGTAGAAGAAGTCGAAGAAGCAGCAGAAGAAGCACCAGCGGCAGAAGTCGCAGAAGAAAAAACAGAAGAAGTTGCGGCAGACGCAGAATAATCTGTTGTTATATATTTAATATGGTCCCAGGCAGATATGTCTGGGGCTGTTTTTTATTGACTGATGAATTTGGTGTGCTATTTTCCAGTGAACAAAAGGTGTTTATGATGGACGAGAAAAAGTGGATGTCTGTAAAAAGATTTGCGGATTACGCATCAAGTGTTATCTATGATGATTCTGGGTATGAATTGGATTTGCAGTTCTATTTGACTAAAAAATGCAATTTGGCGTGTCCAGGTTGTTATATGGCCTCGTCGCCAAAGGTGTCCGGGGACGTATTGCCGACATATGATGCAGAATTTTATCTGAAAGAATTTGAAAAAGTGCCACAATTTACGAAATCTGTTGTTTTGACAGGTGGTGAAATCTTTACCGCACCAATCGGTTATGTCGAGTGGATTTCGCATCAGGTTTTAGATCGGGGGTGGGGATTACAGTTAAAGACAAATGGGTCGTGGGTTCGTGATGAATATATGCACAATGCAGTGCCAGCAATGTTGCGACGGATGAATCCGGGGCGTGGTTTGATTGCAACCAAG
Organism: Alphaproteobacteria bacterium; assembly: GCA_017466525.1. Lineage (GTDB taxonomy): Bacteria > Pseudomonadota > Alphaproteobacteria > Rs-D84 > Rs-D84 > Enterousia. The sequence continues at coordinate 61 of JAFTTY010000018.1, read as the reverse complement.
GAACAGGTTAGCAAATTTTTTGAAAATAAACCAAAATGGTTGTTGCGACTGTTGGGGCGTG
>JAFTTY010000017.1 GCA_017466525.1 Alphaproteobacteria bacterium | reverse complement strand
CGATTTATCAGCCTGCATCACATATCGCATCGCATAGCATTTTAACAAGTCTTATTCTGTTTGTACACGTTTATTTATACATTTCCCGCCAACAATGTCATAAAGTCCGCTCCTGCTTTTTTTCTTTCCATGCAGCAGTATAACCAGACACCCCAGAACATAATACCAGCCCCCCATATGCTCATCGCCACACCCGCTATAGCCCCATACCACCACCAGGACACCGGATACGCAATCATACTGAAAAGGCAGTTTATTATATCAACCCTTTACGCGTGTGTGGGATTTTTTAAACAGTCAAAACCAGTAATAGGGGTGTTTATTACCTTAATAATATTGCCTGTTCTAGGTTCAGACGGTGCAAAACCACGGAACAAAAATTAAATAAGTCCTTGTATTTAATATAAAATGTGTATTTTTTATTTTTCAAAAAGAATAAAAAATCATTCATGCAATAAAAAATACCCCGAATAAAAAAGCGCACACCTGGAAACAAATCATCAAATGTAACATTATATTTTTTTGTTTCCGTATGGCAAATATTTGGCAAACCGTCCAAGACTTGAATAAGCACTTTTGACTGTTGTTATACATTCGTGTGTAATATCATCTTCATCAGAAGCGGTCATTTCATTTTTTACCATATTTTTATAATACGCGGCCAATTGCACAAAAGCAGACTCGATGGTTTCATTGCCTGCTTGAGTAAGTGTTATGGGGCGATTTTTGTGCGATTTTATGTCAATTTTTAACAATCCGTCTGATTCTAATTTTTTTAATGCTGTCATAATTGTTGAACGGTACATATTATAATGGTTTTCGATATCCCGTTGCGTTTTTAAATTTTCGTATTTTAACCCATATAATATTTTCATTTCGATTGGTGTTATTGTGTGGTTGCGAATCGGATTTTGTTTCAAACATGTGTCAAAAAAACTTGTCGACAGATTTAAATATTTATACAATTTTTTCAAAAAATCATCCATTTTGCACACCTGGTATTAAAAATATGTAGTGATACGACATATCGTAATTAAAAAATCCCAGAAATCAAGGATTTTAATTTTGAAATTAACACAAACTGTTTTTTTGAAAAAAATTTTTGAAATTTATTTGCAAAAAGTGCAAATAAAATTATGGCGAATTTCTGCGATTTATTTAATCATGTTTGTGTGAAAAAAATTAACAAATAAAAAAGAAGAGGCAACGATATGGAACCGTTAACCCCAACTTAAAATCGCACTAGTGGTCTAGGACGATTCCTGAACAGAACTTATTCTAGACCATTTTTATGCTGATGTAAACTTAAAAGGTTATCATCCGAGATTTTTTCCAAAGTGTCCCGAAGTAAAACCAGTAATGCGTTTTCGCAGATGGGAGTGCATAGTGTAAAAAGCCGGAAAGAAAAATCAAATAACCCCTTGTTTTAATTATATATATGTTGTTTTTTTGTTTTTGAAAAAGAATAAAAAACTCATCTGTACAATAAAAACATCGGAAATAAAAAAACGGCTCTTTCCGAAAAAAACACAAAAACAGAAAAAAATCAAAAAAAATTTTCAAAATGCACAGTTCTATATATAGACGGGAAAAATCCGGGAATCAATGTAATTAATACAAAAGCAAAACACAGATGTAAAAGAAATTTTATACCGTTTAATCGGGCATTGTTGAAAAAGCGATGATTAAATGGTACGGAAATGGTTTGGATACGACTTTTATAGGTTTCAACAATGAATCCCCAGAAGTTTGCCCCCAAACGGCTTCCGAGACTTCTGGGGATTGCTTTTATAAAAAGGGAATTGTTGAAATGTCATATAAGCAAATTGGTTTAACCAATGCAATGGAAGGCAAAATTGCTGGCTATTGTGCAAAAAATAATATCGAATTCAATCAAGCAATCGCATATGATGTCGTAATGAATACATTTAAAGACGAACCTATTACGATTGTCGACGAGGATGGTGAGCGCACCGTAACAGAGCGAATTGCCAGGTTAATCGAATGTCAACCACGCACTGTGGAACGCATTGCGGATAAAGCAGAATTGAAAAAAATTGAATTTGATAAAAAACAAATTCAAACAAATATTCAAAACGCGAAACTTGATTCATCACCAGATATTAATACTTTGGTTGCAAGTTTATACCGGTTGAATATTGTTGATAAAAACAGTTATTTGGCGTTGGTTTGTTTTTTAATGCAACTAAAATATTCACGCGATAATGAAATTCCAACCAATGATAAAACCTGTGTGTTTTTTAATGGAGTGGCACGAAATGGTAAATCTGCAACCGCCAGGGCGATTTGTGATGTGGAAGCGCAATATGGCAATGTGTTCAAGGCACAATCAGGTAAAATCTTGGAATCAACCCACGAAGAACAGGTTTGGAAAAGTCATTTGAATTATTTTGACGAAGTAAAACCAACCGATATTGACCGGGAATTATTATTAACAATTGTCAACGGTGGAAATGTCGAAATCAATCCCAAAAACAAAAAACCGTTCAATTATTATGTTAATACGAACAATATTTTCACATCAAACGACATGATAAGTTTAAAACAACGCCGCGTTTCTGTTATCAAATTTGGCAACAGATTGGGGGGCAGACCGTTGGAATCTGGAACTTTGACCAGAATAATAACCAATATTTTTAATTCATTACCAAGGTTTGACCATTATTATGATTTGTATGATATTGTTTCTGTATACAATGAAAATCGTGTTAATTCGTTGGCGATATCAAACATAATTACTTTTTTGACTGAACATTTTGGTTTTGTAAACGAAACCGATGAACGAACATTAACTACAAGCAAAACCTTCGCTCCCCACGATATATATAATTGTATCAAAGGTACTTTTAGCAAGCAGGTGATTGCATCTGAACGCAAAGAAGCAATTCGGACAGCGTTGGATTATTTGGTTGAAGAAAACTTGATGGAATTATTGGATTACAAAAATTGCACGACCAAGAATTATCGTGTGACCGGTGAACAATATATTAAAATTATGGTTAAATATAATAATGAAAACACCAAAGATGAAGAAAATATTAAGGTTTCAGAAATGGACCTTTATAATGCTTTGGCACCATTTTTTGATTTGGAACCGATGCCAGATAATGACAAATCACAAAAAAATCCAAACGATATTTGGGCGGAACCATTAAAACAAATGCTTGAAGAAGAAAGATTGGCAAAGGAACATTCTATTCTTGTGTCCGCTGACATACAAGCCAAAGGCACCATGCTTTATAATGTTTTAATGAAAAAACTTGATTGTCTGGTTAATGGCACAGATGAAAACGGCAACAGAGGCAAGAATCCTACATATCCAATTAAAAATGTACTGGTGTCGAATATAACCAAAGATGTGTGCAAAACGATTTCTTATAATTTTTTGGTGCAGGAATTGCGCGATAACTTTGACGAATTTGATGATTCTTGCGAACAATTTGTGAAATATTTGTACCTGCAAAAACTGGAACTGACTGATGAAAACACACTGTATGCGTTTGAACCATATAAATTGTCTGAAATACAACGCGGATGTAAAGATGGTATGACTATTGAAAGTAGTTGGGATTTTAAGTGTCGTAAACACAAAGAAAAATTGGAACAGCGTAAAATTTGGGCAAAAGAAAAACGCGAACAAAAGAAACAAGAACGCCAAAAAAAGTTTGAATGCGAAGAAGGACCTATGCTGACCAGTGGCTATATGGAAAAGTTTAAAGCAGAACTAAACAAACAATTCCCTGAAGAAAAATCTGTGTTAAATCAAGAAAAAATAACAACAGATGAATTCGGGATGCCGTTTTAAATAATAAAAAATAACCCGTTGAAACAAATCAGCGGGTTTAACTTTATTCGTCGTAATCATCATCGTCTGAATATGGTTCTTGGGATGATATAATTTCACGACCGGTATCTTTATCGATTATCCTGACTACTGTCCAATCTGAATCAGACCAGTCAAATTCAATTTCAATATCTTTGTCTGTTTCGAATACAGCCATACCAATAAATCTAGAATCAATAACTTTCCTGACATTATCGTTTAGTTCACATACACATACCATACCGGAATCTGCAAAGAAATCGTGTTTTAATACATTTTTACCCCAGATACTG
>JAFTTY010000001.1 GCA_017466525.1 Alphaproteobacteria bacterium | reverse complement strand
ATAAACGTGTACAAACAGAATAAGACTTGTTAAAATGCTATGCGATGCGATATGTGATGCAGGCTGATAAATCGACTGTCTGAAACTATTGGAAATCTGGGACTTTTTACTGGACTTGGCATTCCGACAACCGGCACCAGTTTTAAAACGCACCGTTTGGTGCGTTTTGGTATTATTGGCCGGAGAGGGAAGGACAATGAAAAAATTATTATTTTTATTACCGCTGATTTTATTAACCGCATGTGATAACACTAATATTCCCAAATGTTGGAATCAAGATAGCATCGAAGTTTTAAAGGATATCTTCCGGGTAGAAGATGGTGTAAAATGGCACATTAAAAATATAACTAAAACATTTGAAATTCCAGGGATGGTAGACTCCACAGGCAAATATCGTTATTGTCGTTTTGAAGGTACGCTGACAAATGGAAAAACAATTGTCGGTGATTATAAAGTATATAAAACTATAAGTGAAAAAGAGGTTGGCACATATACTGTTGTTGATCTTGACTCGATCCAAGGCGAATAAAAAATCCCTGGATTATATTACGCATATTTCCAAAACATATACAACTTGCAAAAAAACTGTGAGGTGATGTGTGATGTGCGAATAAACTGCTATCTGTACTTTTTTAACATCCAGTAATAACCGCCACTGATGAATACATTGCACAATATTAGTGCGATAATGGCAAAATAAACAGATGACATATCCGCAATAATACCAACAATCCAATATACAACCGCAGACAAAATGCCACCCAACAATGCAACAATTGAACCCATTGTTGCGCGTTGCTTTGGCGATAGTTCTTTCTGCAACAATGCAGACTCGGCAGTTGATGATGTTCCATACAATATATTTACACACGATTGTATAAATGGGGTGGCAACATTATTTAATATAACCGCTGTCAATTTTATAACTGTCATTCCAATTGTAGATGCAACCAATATTCTATAAAAACCAAACTTACGGAAATACGGCGCAATTGAATAACTGACCGCACCACATGTTTGTTTGACCAGTCGCGCAATATTTACAGCCCATGTGGGAATAAGTGTATTAAAATACGCCCCCTCTAAACGATGTGAAGTAAAACTGATACCACGATTTAGCATCTGAATAGTTGCCAATATGCGCAATTTTTTGTTTTTTATAAACGCCTTTATTGCTGTTATAAAGTGCTGTAATGACGTTGGGTCATCTTGGGTGTGTTTTTTTGGTTCAATCAGTTGTACCGTTATCAAAATTCGCCCGACACTTATCGCCGCCGACACCCACGACAACACAGTCAATGAATAAAAATATGTGACCAATGCCGCAATCAACGCACCAAGTCCCATACCAATTTGACCAAATGTTTTACTGCGTGCATACAGAATATCGTATTTATCAGTTTTCCGCAATTCCTCCATCGTTTCGTACATCATTGCATCATCTGTCCCAGAAGCAAACGCATCGGCAACCGCCCATATTACTCCACCTAAGATTAACAGGTATTTATATCCAAATGTCCCTGCAACAGAAAACAATGTAAAGGCAAGAGTTGTTATTACTGATGATAACACCATGGTTTTTCTGCGACCTATCCGGTCTGAAATGATACCGGTTGGAACCTCTGCAATACTTTGAACGATATTCGCAATAGAAAACACACCCAATGCAAATGCATACGAACCAGAAATTTGCTGAAAATAAACAATTGCCAATACGGACAACGGCCACATATCTGCCAATAAATAATACAGTTTAAACAGTAAAATATTTTTACGAATTTTCATGTTCGGAATTTTATCATATTTGTCGCAAAGAATCCAATATAAACACATACAAACAAATCATAACTTATCAAAATGCTATGTGATGCAAAGTGCGATACGTTGTGCGACATGGTAATTTGGGCGAATGGGGTTTGATGGTATTTCTTGTTGCAAATTGATTTTTTGCATGTATAATCAATGTGATTTTGCGGGTGGGCGCAGAATCAGTCCGATTAACCCCACAAGACCTCGCTGTTCTTAGAAACTAAATTTTGGCGATGGCAAACTTTGATTAAATTTTCTTATGAAAGATTTATCCAAAGACTTATTTAACCCAGTATCCGGCGAAGATTTCGTCCAGATGTTTGACGCAAACTATGGCACACAGGAAACTTTGCAGGGCTATGCAACAAAAGGTACTGTAAAAGACATCCGTGGCGATTTCGCAATGGTTGATGTTGGCCTGAAATCAGAAGGTCGCGTTCCATTAAAAGAATTCGGTGCATCTGTCCCAGCAGTTGGCGATATCATCGACGTGTTCGTTGAACGCTATGAATCACGCGAAGGTACAGCAGTTCTGTCTTATACAAAGGCACGTGCAGAAAAAGCATGGAAAGACCTGGAAAAAACAGTTGCAGAAGGTATCGATCCAGAAGGTACAATTATCGACGTTGTTCGTGGTGGATTCACCGTCGACATCAATGGCGTATTTGCATTTATGCCATCATCACAGGTTGACCACAAACCAATCCGCGATGCAAAATCTTTGATTGGCCTGAAAGACAAATTCCGCGTTTTGAAGATGGATGCATTGCGCACAAACGCAATCGTTTCACGTCGCGCAATTCAGTCTGATACAATCGCAGCCGCACAGAAAGAAGCAATGAAAAACATTTCATTGGGCGCAGTTCTGGAAGGCACAGTTAAGAACATCACAGATTACGGTGTGTTCGTTGACTTGGGCGGTATCGACGGATTGTTACACGTGACAGACCTGTCATGGAAACGCGTAAATCACCCACGCGAATTGGTTCACGTTGGTGAAAAAATCAAAGTTAAAGTTATCCAATTCGACCCAGAATCACATCGTATTTCATTGGGTGCGAAACAGTTGGAAGAAGACCCATGGGAAACAGCGTCACGCGCATTCAATGTTGGCGACACTGTATCAGGCAAGGTTTCTTCATTAACAGACTATGGTGCATTTATCGACCTGGGCAACAATATCGAAGGGTTGGTACATATGTCTGAACTGTCTTGGACAAACAAAAACATTCACCCAAGCAAAGTCTTGCAAAACGGTCAGGACATCAACGTTGTTGTTTTGGGCATCGACCAAGACAAACGTCGCATCTCATTAGGGTACAAGCAACTGCAACCAAACCCATGGAAACAGTTCGCAGAAACACACAATGTTGGCGACGTTGTTACAGGCCCAATCAAGAACACAACTGAATTCGGCTTGTTCGTTGCATTGACACCAGAACTGGACGGTATGGTTCACATTTCCGACCTGTCTTGGAACAAATTGGACGAAGAAGAACTGAAAAAGTTCGTTCGTGGCCAAGAAGTGACTGCAAAAATCTTGGATATCAATCCAGAAAAAGAACGCGTCACATTGGGTATCAAACAATTGACAGAAAGCGCAGACAACAACGCTGTATCTTTGAAGAAAGGCGCAGTTGTATGCGGTACTGTTTCCGAAATCACACCAGACGAACTGATTTTGGCATTGCAGGGCGATGTTCGTGGCGTTATCCGTCGCACAGACCTGTCACGCGAAAAATCAGAACAAGACACCGGCAAATTCAATGTTGGCGATTCAGTCGAAGCATCTGTTGTTTCTGTTGAAGACAACACTGTTAAACTGTCAATCCGCGCATTGCAGGTGACACTGGAAAAGCAGGCAGTCAAAGAATTCGCAAACGAAGCAGACAGCGGTTCTGTTTTGGGCGATATCTTGGGCGCAGCTATCGAAAACAGCAAAAAATAATTCATGTTTTGAATTATTTCCGAACCGGCAATTTGCCGGTTCTTTTTATTGATAAAAAATAAAATTAATGCTAGCATATTTGTATACGAAAGGAGTTTTCTGATGAAAAAAACAGACATAGAAAAGTTCTTTGCTGCGTCGCAAAAAATTCAAAACTTAAACCCGTTTCAAGAACGGCTGACACCAAGATACGCGATTATTGACGCAACAAAAAAAGAACTGAAAGAAATTGAAAACTCTACACCCGCCAGCAAAAGAACAGCAGAATTTCAGCATGGCATAAAGTTAGCAACAGAACTGATTGAGACACAGAGAAAAATATATGACAGCGTTTCAAATATGCGCGATTTGCAATTGCTGACTGGGGTGCATGACGATCGTGATGACGTTGAAAAATTTGTTGATAGCGTTGGAACATTTATGGAATCGTTGCGTTCTGCGCAAAAATGAAAATCTGAATAAAATCTGGTATTGTTGCCGGATTTTATTTTTATAATAAAGCGAGGTATTGTTATGAAAAAGAAAATTATTGTTATGATGGGTGGCCAAGGCGTTGGCAAAGGAACATTTGCAAAAATGCTGTGCAATCGCGGTGGCTTTAATCATATTGACGTCGGCGGAATATTGCGTACAGCACCTGCGGATTCTGAGGTAGGAAAAACCATCGCCATGGGGAATCTGGTGCCTGACGAAATGCTGTTTGATTTGATAAAAGAAAAAATTACACCCGATAACGATACTGTACTGGATGGCTTTCCACGCAAATTAAGTCAGGCAGAATGGTTGGTTAAAAACTATGCAAAAGATTATGACATTCATATCTTGTATTTAACAGCGCCAGAAGAAATACTGATGTCACGTATTAACAAACGAATACGCGAAGGTGGCGGACGCGCAGACGACGCACGCAGTGACGTTATTCGCAGACGTCTGGACACATACAAAACAGTAACCGTGCCTGCAATCGAATGGTTGCGTACTGCACCGGGAATTAAGTTTTCAACAATTAATGCCGCCGGTCATGTTGATGACAACTTTGCAGAAATTATGGACGCGTTGGCGATGTAAAAAAACCCCGAAAAAATTTCGGGGTTTTATTTTTTCAGTGAATTAAAATTCATATCTGAAATTTACACGACCGGTTTGAGAGGTATAGTCTGCGCGTGCCTCTATATCATAATTCAAAGACATTTCCAGACCGCGATAATTCATCGCCACACCAATACCCAATTCGTTCGCGATACGTGACAGACGTTCGCCGTTTAACATATATGGGTTGACACCAGGCATCGTAACTGTTGCGTTATGTTCGTCTGAAATCAAATCGTATTTGACTGCATAACGCATTTGTGGACGCACAATCCAACCATTCGTAAAGAACAAATCAAATTCATATTTTGTTCCCAACGAGGTGGCCAAATAATCTGCCCCATCAAAGTGATTACGTATCCCCAATGAATTTGTATAATCTGTTGAATTAAATCGCATATACCGCAATGTCATTTCTGGGGTTATGCCACCAAAAAATTCATAGCCCGTTGCAAAGTGTGCACCGAATGCGTCAACGTCATAATCTGACGAAACGCCGATTCCGAATGCAGAACCTTTTTCATCATAATCAGACATAGTATAACTGACAAATGCGTTGGCATACCATTGGTTTGGCTGATATTGACCGTATAAAAATACCGTCGATGAATCAACATCTGTGTCACGTGTTTTGCCACTGATATCGGAATTGGTATACATATAACCAACACCCAATGTCCAAATGTCGTTAACCGTTCCGTCAAAACCCGCGGCGATTCCACGCGTATAGCCATTAAATGCATTATCCATTTTGGTCTTGTTATAAAGGCCTTGTGCCCAGACCCCGCCAAACGAGACGTCTGCATCGCCACCGCTGCGCCCAACGCCCGTTTCATCGACACGGTTCGCCACCAACGACGCGACCGAACGTTGAACAGATGTGCCAACAGATTGCACAACCGATTCTTTTTCCGGATTTATTGCCAGCCCTGCCTTTTCAACCGCCTGATGACCTGCATCTGTACCGGATGTCAGGTTTTCTTGAAATAATACAGACAGATTGTTTAATCGCGCAGATGTCGAATCAGACACGCCTGAAATTACACGTGCAGTATCATCTGTTAGATTATTTTGTGATGCAATATCTGTCACAGATTTGGTCGTTGCAGTGACATCGCCACCATTCCAAACCACGTCAAATACAGGATTGCTTAAATCAACATTTGCAAATGTTTCACCGCCAAAAACCTTATAGGTACCTGCACTGTCAAATGCCAACTTTAATAAACCAGAACCTGTAAATCCGTTTGCATCACTAACCGTTATCTGGGCATTATTGCCGGAACGTAATGTCGCCATCATTGTTCCATCCAATACGATTGCACCCTGGGCTATATTTGCAGTACCGATATTAAACACCGTGCCGGACGCAATATTTAATGTACCATTGCCATTAACGCCACCATCTAATGTCGCGTCACCATTAAAGTTTACAGTTCCGTCATTATATATATCGTTTGCAACGCCACTTGCCTTGTTCGCGGTAAATGTTGTTGCACCGTTAAAGGTGACAGTATCATTATTGTACAACGCACCGCCTTTGCCACCGGCAACGTTGTTCTTGAACGTTGTGTCACCATTAAACACAATTGCAGATGCGCCTGTTGTACCGCCGTCTGCGGCCACCATATTCCATATCGCACCGCCATCCAATGTGGACTGATTATTTTCAAACATTGTTGTGCCATTTATGGTTATTGATGAATCCTGACCCACACCATCAAATGCACGCGAAACAATTGCACCACCATATGCACTGGATTTATTTTCAGTGAATGTGTTTGTGCTGTTGCTTGTACCAACAACTAATGTCGCAGTTCCGGTATTGCCACGATTATGAATCGCGCCACCACCACTTTTTGTTGCGCCTGTATCATTGGCAACATTGTTAGAGAAAATATTTTGCGTACCACTGATTGTCACATCGCCTGCGTTAAAGATTGCACCAGCGTATCCAGCATCAGAAGAATTGTTTACAAAAGATACGTTTGATGCCGTAAATGTTGTTGTGCCACCATTGTCGAATGCGCCGGCACTGTTGGACGTTGTGTTGCCATCAAACAAAACATTTCCAGTTGTATTCACAGATACAGTCCCTGAATTTTTTAAACCACCACCATTACTGCCTGAATTATTTGCAAAGATTAAATCACCACCACCAACTGCGACAGACCCAACGTTTACCAATGCGCCATTGTATTGATTTGTATTATCGGCAAAGGTTGCACCACTATCAAACAATACCGACGATGTCGACTTATTATTTAACAGCGTTCCAACACCTGTATTATTTGTAAATGTTGCACTGTCACGAAATGTGACCGTGTCGGCAACTTCACTAATAAACACCGCAGATGCGCCGGTGGCGGTATTATTCGTAAAGGATGTTGGACCTTCGAACATTGTGTTGCCACCCATTAACGCCAATGCACCACCGTTTTTGCCGGCACTGTTACCATTAAATTCAGTTGCGCCATTAAATATCATGTCGCCGCCAGATATAATTGCACCACCCTGGGACGCAGAATTATTACCGTCAAATGTTGCGTCACTATTAAACACTAACATTCCACCGCGATGATTGATTGCACCACCACCAGAGTAGACACTGTTTGATGTTTCTGTGACCTGGTTGCCTGTAAAATTTACATTGTCATAAAATATAATATCTGGATTTGTCGCATTGCCCAGACCATAGTTAAATATCGCACCACCACCGTTTATGTTGTTGGTAGTGTTATTTGCAAATGTTGTTGGTCCATCAAAAACAATTTTCCCACCCTGGGTATAACCAGTGCCAGTTGTTGATGACAACCAACCATTACCAATAACGCCACCCATACCACCATTATTTAATGAGTTTCCTGAAAAGACAGACGCGCCATCAAAATTTAACACGACATTCGGTACGTCTTGCATATAAAAAACACCGCCGTTGTTTGCAACAGTCGATGCAATATTTTCTGCAACGGCATTTGTATAGGTTGTGCTTTCTGTAATAACCTGACGCGTGGAAATTGTTTCTGCAACTGCTGGCATAACCAATAATGCCGGCAAAACAGAAACACCAAATAATATATTATGCTTCATAAGATTTATCCTTTTGGTTGTACATACCAATGTATAAATCTTTATCGCATAAAAATAACTAGGTTCGTTTTCACACAAACAAAAAACCCACAATTGTGGGTTTTTTATCGCAATATATCACGGGCATTTTCCAACAAAGTTATCGCCCGTTCAATTTCCACAGAATTATTTTGCGTCGGCGCGACAGCAGGCGCAACAACTGATGCAGATGCAGTATTTGTACCGCTTAACAATTCGTCTGCACTGGTCGGCAGATTGCCATCACGCAATAATTTTTTAACGCCTGCGATTGTTAAACCATGCGTATACAACAAATCACGTATCACCGTCAAACGCGCAACCGTTTCAGTACGATAATAACGTCGACCACCCGCACCCGTGGTTGGACGAATCGCGATTGGAAACTGCTTTTCCCAATAGCGCAATGTGTGCGCCGGCACGTTTAAACGTTTTGAAACCTCGTTAATAGATGCAAAGTATTCGTTGTTTTCCATGCCGGTACCCTGGGTTATTCTGCAACATTTTCTGTTGCGTCTGTGATTGTATCTGCGTTTTCTTCTTCGCCTGCACTTTCAATTGAAATTGCAGAAACTACCTTTTCATTATCCGCAGTACGGAACAATGTCACACCTGCGGTTGAACGGCCAGCAATACGAACATCGCGTACAGGCGTGCGGATAATTTTACCACCATCTGTAACCATCATAATATCATGACTGTCATCAACAGGGAATGAACCCGCCACCGCAGTATTCTTGCCACCTAATTTGATGTTTGTAAATCCGCCACCACCACGATGGGTCAGACGATATTCGTATGAACTGGTGCGCTTTCCAAAACCATTTTCAGAAATGGTTAAGATAAATTCTTCGCGTGCCGCCATTTCTGCCATTTTTGCATCGTCCAAGACCAATGTTGTTGTTTCTTCGTCAGCATCCGCTTCTTCTTCGATACCTGTTTCTGCACGACGGGCCGCACGCGATTGTTTGATATACGCAGCACGAACTGCACTGTCTGCTTCGCCACGGTTCAACATTGCCATACCGATAATACGGTCATCTTTGCCCAATGTGATACCACGAACACCGGTTGAATTACGTCCGGCAAACACACGGATTTCAGGCACAGGGAATCGAATCGCACGACCACGATATGTCGCCAAGAAAACATCCTGGTCTTCGTTACATGGTAATACAGAAATCAAACTGTCACCTTCGTCCAGTTTCATTGCGATTTTACCGTTGGCGCGAATTGAATCAAAGTCGGACATACGATTGCGACGCACGGTTCCAGACGCAGTTGCAAACATCAAGAAATGTTCCTTGCCTGATTCTGCGACACGTTGAACATCTTCTTCGGCAACCGGCAAGATTGCAGTAATTGTTTCACCCTGGGACAGCGGCAACAGATTAACCAATGGACGGCCCTTGGCGGCGGCCGCTGCCTCTGGCAATTTATAGGTTTTTAATTTATAGCACAATCCCTTGGAACTAAAGAACAACAACGGTGTGTGGGTATTTGCAACAAACACCTGAACCACATAGTCGTCTTCCTTGGTCGACATTGCATTACGTCCCTTGCCACCACGTTTTTGTGCACGATATGTATCCAACGCAACACGCTTGATATATCCTGTATTAGATACAGTAATAACCATATCTTCGCGCGCAATCAAATCTTCGATATCAATATCGATTTCCGCGTCTGAAATTTCTGTACGACGTGGCGACGCCCAATTATCACGCACAGATTCTGTTTCTTCACGGATGATTTGAACAATGCGTTCCTGGCTGCCTAAAATTTCCAACAGGTCACGAATTGTCGCACCCAACGCAACCAAGTCATTATGAATCTTGTCGCGTTCCAGACCGGTCAAGCGATGCAATTGCAATTCCAAAATTGCACGTGCCTGATCTTCGGACATATAGAACATGCCGTCTTTGTATTCTGTATTCGGATCATCAATTAACTGAATGTATGATTCGATATCCGACGCTTTCCACCCGCGTGAAATCAAGGCTGTACGCGCTTCTTCTGGGTTTGGACTGGATTTAATTAGTTCAATAACTTCGTCCAGATTACCAACAGCAACAGATAAACCCAACAATGTATGCGCACGATTACGCGCCTTGTTTAAATCAAAGATTGTGCGACGGCGTATAACCTCTGCCCGGAATTCAATAAATGCATCCAAAACACCACGGACATTGAACAACATTGGACGACCACGATTCAATGCCATCATGTTGACAGGAAAACTGGTCTGCATTTCTGTGTATTGGAACAAATGATTCAAGACAACATCTGCGATTGCGTCGCGTTTTAATTCAATAACGATACGCAAACCTTCTTTGGAAGATTCGTCACGAATTTCAGAGATGCCTTCGATACGCTTATCCTTAATCAATTCGGCGATTTTGATAATCATTTGTGCCTTGTTGACCTGATATGGAATTTCATCGACAATGATTGCCTGATGATCACGAAAATCTTCGATATGCGTTTTTGAACGAACGATGATTGAACCGCGACCCGTAGTGTGTGCTTTGTACGCGCCAGCATGCCCCATAATCATCGCACCTGTTGGGAAATCGGGTCCCGGAATAATGCCAAACAATTCATCATCTGAAATATTTTTATTATCCAAGATTGCCAAGATACCATTGCAAACTTCGCCCAAATTATACGTTGGAACGTTTGTTGCCATACCAACCGCAATACCAGAACCACCGTTTACCAAAAAGTTTGGAAACTTCGTCGGCAATACAACCGGTTCCTGTAAAGAGCCATCAAAGTTCGGTTGCCAATCAACGGTATCTTTATCCATATCGTCCATTAACGACGCGCCCAGTTTTGATAATCTGGCCTCTGTATAACGCATGGCCGCCGCCTTGTCCCCGTCGCGAGAACCAAAGTTACCCTGGCCCTGGACCAACATTTCGCCCATAGAGAAATCCTGGCCCATACGAACCATAGCCTCGTAAATAGAACTGTCGCCGTGTGGGTGATATTTACCCATAACGTCACCGACGATACGTGCAGACTTTACCGTTGGCTTGGTCGCCGGCGCAACATCATTCATAACATACAAAATACGACGATGCACAGGTTTACACCCGTCACGCACGTCTGGCAACGCACGATCAACAATAACGGACATCGCATAATCCAAGAAACTGGTACGCATTTCATGTTCCAACGAAGACTGTGGAACACGTGTTTCAATTACTTCATTTATATTTTCTGACATACTGCCTTTCCCTAATGTTTTTAACATACAAAACATAGCAGATTTTTGGGCTTTTGGTCAAGAAATAAAGCCCAAAAAATATATTGACAAAACAAAATATTTGTGATACATTGTCCGCAACAAGAGAGGGCAAAACTATGAAACCAGTTAAATAAATTTTAGAAGATACTGCAGAGTTTGCACAAAAATTAAGCGAAGCCGAAGCCAACAACCGCATCGAAGCGGCGTTGTATAAGTATCAAGCATGGTCACTGCGACAGATGGCAAACGCAATCAGATTTATGGAACGCGCACGAAACAATAACAAACAAAAATAAGGCAAAATCATGAACCAGGAAATACAGCCTGTACTGTCAGGCACAACAGGCACAGAAGTTGAATTAGGCGACAAAATATCATTCGACAAGACACTGGACATCATCGGACGCATACGAAAAAATTCTGTTCCAGATGACTGCTGTTTTAAATACGTATACACACATCTGGATTATGTTGCACAAGCAAATCAATATGCGCCTGCTGAAAAAAATGAAATCGGCAGACTGGGTATAAAATTAAACTTTCTACAAAACGCACGTATGCATTGTTGCGAAAATTGCAATCCCACAAATTCAACCGCGCGCGAAATGCTGGACACATGCGCAAAAAATATTCAAGCAGGCCGTTGTCGCGACAAATTTATGCAACATATTATTGGCGAAGTCTTGTACCCAGATTTCTATCAAAAACAAAAGTAAAGGTAATAAAATGCCTAGTCAAAAAAAGAACATTCCTATAAAAGCGGTATTGCGTGACTATTTTTCCAACGAAAGAATAACTATCGGGGAACTAGGCAAATTAACCCCAAAACAAGCAGAACAAATACAAAAAATACTTACACGCCCTGCTTTTGTTCATAAAGGCTCTTGCATTCAAACAATGACGTTGAAACGTTATATAAATGCAGAAATTGGTCAAAAGCCATTTTTCCTATATGATTGTGACGACCATGTTGATTTTGAATGCTCGTTCTATTTCGGTGACACACAAAAATGCGTCGTACATACAAACAAAAAGATGACCGAAGAACAACAATGCAAAATATGTCGCAGAAATTTACGCGACGGGAAATGCCTGGATAAAACCATGCGTGAAACTTTGGGCAAGGTTTTATACCCACACCATTATTTAAAAAACAAACAAAAATAAGGATTAAAAAATGTTTCTACCACTTTGGCGTGTTTTTTATGCCTTGGTCGTGTACTGTTTAATAATACAAGGCCTTGCGAAACTGGGATTAATAAAATCTAAATAAAAAGGTTGCGTTTTTGTAAAACGTGTGGTTAAATAGACGCACAAACGGATTTTTTCAGGTTGTTCATGATGCTGCTCGGGTAACTTGGAATAAAAAGAAAAAGAAAGAAAAAAACATAGGATCTAAGAAATGGCAACAAAACGTACATATCAGCCGTCAAAAACACGTCGTGTTCGCACACACGGGTTCCGCGCACGCATGGAAACAAAAAGCGGTCGCGAAGTATTGAACCGCCGTCGTGCAGCAGGTCGCAAAAGATTGGCAGTTAGCGCAGTTAACTAAAAAAATCCCCGATTGGGGATTTTTTTAATACGATACAAAAAATTTATACAAAAAAACCGGCACTATGCCGGCTTCTTTTTACAATTCGACTTTGCCGTTCGTGGCGACCAAGTCCGCCATCATCTCGATTTTACCGCCCGCCTCGCGCAATATCAGGTCACCGGCAGCAATTTCTGCAAAATCCAAGACATCTGATACAAATGCATCAAACTTACCCGCCGCAACCCACGCCAAATCCAACGCAGGACAACCCGTGCGACGTACATCACCAACCAATGGACGCGAATCGGATGTATTATATGCAACCGTTAATTCAGAAGGCTCTGATAAATTTGATACCTTAATACGGGCAGAATGATATGCAGAGAACACATATGCACCACGACCCGATTCGGCATAATACAAACGTTCATCAATCGGGGAATAGATTAACGCAATCTTGGTTTCATCATTGGAACGCAACGCCAACGAAATCGCAAAATGCGGATTGGCACGCACAAAATTCGACGCGCCCGACAACGACAAAACAAATTCATCGCGCCCATCACCAGCACGCGATACATTTGGCGTCAACAAACCCGCCGACGGACGAACCAACAACAAATCAGATAAAATGCTTTCTTCGATTCGGGCAGACGCTTTTTGTACAAAATCACGCGCGCCACGCAAGGACTGCTGCAGGTTCTCTACCTCTCCGAAATCACGGCGCAAACCAGACGCAGTGCGCTGTAACGCCAGAAACATCTTATTTAACTCGGTCGAACCTTTTATCAGCAATTCCATATCGAAAGCCCCCATCAAACGATTTTGTTAGATGATAAAATTAGAAGTTAAAGCCGGCAAACTTGCTCTTAAATTCTGCGGCACGTGCGCCCTTGTCGCCCATGTTCGAACGTTGACCAGTCCATGCAGAATGATTCAAGTTGTCAGTAGACAAAATCAAGTCTTTCTTAACAGAAGAGTACATTTTTACAGTCTTGCCATCCGTTCTGGTGACATTGATTTCGTGATATTCAGGATGAATTCCTTGTTTCATAGTATTTACCTTTTTTTAGAATTTTAGCCACGGAATTATACAATGATTTTTATAGAAATCAAGCAATAATAGCATTTTAGTATCGACCAATACAGCCCAAATAAGAATTACCCGTCGATTCCAAAACATTTATAAATTGTGCCTGATTTTTCCCAGAAAACAGCGCCAATATCGTACCCGCATCGGTCGCCAACATATCCGCAACTGTTGCAATGCCTGAATTCATCTTTTTAAAGAAACCACTGGCCGGATAAATTTCTGCTGCCAACAACTGATTTGCACCGCGTGGTTTGGCCCCAGACGCGGATTCAATAACCATCAACTGGCATTCAGGGGATATTATCAGTTTATCTACAACAATCGCATCGCCCCCCAGCAATTCCCCCCACCAACCGGTTGACTCACAAAAAACGGGATAATATATTGTTGCAGATGGATTTTCAGACAATATCGTCGCAATATCTGTATCATCGCCACAGACATCGGGCATCACACCCGTCTCTGCGTTAATTACTTTGCGTGCCAACTGGTATTCTGAATCACCAGTTGTCTTGCGCGACCAATAAAGAATCGGAAACTTTCTCATAGCTATGAATTATATCAGATTCGGCAGAAACAAAAAAGACCACCTTGTTAAATAAAGGACTTGATTTTTTATTTTTTACGATTTTTTGTAGAGTTTCTTTATCCCACCCCAGAATGTCTTTATATTTTTCGTAGCCGTATCATAGAAATCCGTAGAGATTGACACACTAAACAAAGTCTTTACCAGCGCAGGAATCGACGTCATAAACATCGCCATAAAGGCCCCCATCAGCATAATGGTTATCAGGCTGTCGTTGCGCATCATCAAGGCATCCATGAAAAATTTCGAATCGCCTGTTGTTAATGCCTGGGATAACACAGTCGCCCCATTCCAATCGCCAAACACCGCATTCATAAACATAATCGAAAAGGACAAGAATATCCCAGTCAACGCCAATCCCAGTGTGCCAGACACAACATCGTCAACGATTCCCTTTATCGTCTTGCCTGCACCCGCCAAAGATATCTTCCAACCCTTGAACAGCCATGCCAACAACATCAATGGCAACATGACTAAATCCATAGACAACTTAATAAATATCTCTAAGAAATAAACAGGTATCGGCAGCAACGCCATAAAAAACAACACCAAAACCATTAAACCAGCAAAGAAAATCGGTATATTTGGGAAAATCGGAATCGCCCACATAAGCTTATGCATATAATCTTCGTCAAACGACATATTCAACATAGTCCAACCAACCGTCATACCCAAACCTGTCATCTGATGCACACCAGCCAATTCACATGCTAAATTATGTCGAAACTTTGGAGAATAGGCGCCTTTTTCGGCGGCCTTTTCATCAATAGACAACGGATCTGCAATCGCAGTCGCAACAACGCACGCATCAAAATTATCATCATGCACGGCGATTCGGTTTAATGATAACCCAACTGCAAAGATAGGTTCTATGGCAATTTGCGAAATCATGCGTGGCAATGGCGCCGCCAACAATATAATAACCGTACCTAACTTTAATAAATGCACACCAAAATCACTGGCCAGCGACCAGGCAGAATCCAATTTTGAATTAATAAAACCACTGGCAACCTTCCATATAAACCAAACAGAACTTAAAATTATAGCCATTGGCACAATGCTTTTGCCAATTGCGTGATAAACCCCAGGCAAAATTCCAGACATCACAGACATAACATCTGAAAACATTTGACAAGACCAACAACTGGAAAAGAACTTTAATGCGTCCGCCATATCAACCGGCGCCATCGAACGATATATAGAAAAACCTGTAATAACGGTCGCACCTGCAATACCAGCAACCGCGAACGGCGCAAGCGCCCCCGCACTTAATGGCAAAAAGGACAAAAATAATATCCAAAATTTTTTTATTCGACTCATCTCATTTTAAGTATACCACATTTTGAAACAAATGTGATATAATTGATAAAAATAAATATAATATATAGAGAATGTATATAATAAAAAAGTTATTTTTTGCGATCATTTCTTGCGCTGTCTTTATGATGCCAGGGGGTGCGTATGCACAAAATATAATCGACATGATGGATCTGTCGCCGTTTGTGCCAATCGTACTAGATTCTTTTATGCTGATTGCAACGGGTGGCTATGAATTTTTTGTCGGCGACGGCAATGGCATTATTTACATTTTGATTTGGGGATTTTTATTTATGACGCTTGCGCTGTCGCTGACGAAAATACATTTGCCAAAGTCGTGGCTGAAATTCTTTGGCCTAGATGGTGGTGGCGAAATGTTCGAAGGCAAGGCATCAAGTTCAAAAATAATTCAAGACACACTGAAACCCGGCCTGCGCGCAGTAATTGCCGCCGCCGTTTTATTGCAACTGAAACCCGTATATATGACACAGTGGTTGGTCAACCCCTTTTTGGAACTGGGCGCGATTTATACATCACACGTTATTAAGTCAATCAATGCACCAGGCGCCAGCGCAGAAAAAGTGAAATGCCCAGAAGATACATTAAGCAGCGATTGGATTACACAAGAATCGTGTGAATTCCTGACCCAGCCAGTGGCGGACATTTCGCACGCAAACAATCAAATGATTAAACGCGGCCTAAAATTTATCACAGACGGACTGAGAGACGGATTAGTTGGATTAGTATTGCATGGCGGCGACATGATATTAAGCATAATAACAGGTATAATTTTGATATTCACGTTCGTCAGTTCGAATTTATTTATGGCACTGTTAATTATACAAGGCATATTCAATTTTGGTATGCAACTGATACTGTACCCATTCAGCGTTTTAACATACGTAGCAAAACCAAGCGACGAATGGCTTGATGTGTGGCCCGCATTCAGTGGAATTACCAAGGCATTACAAGAACTGATTATAACAATGATTGCATGTGCATTTATTCTGGGAATAAATGTTGCGGTTATAAAGGCACTGTTCAATTCGAACACGTCTGTATTTGTTGTTGCAGCCGGTGGCAGCGCGTCCAGCAACATACCATCTGCGGCAAATAATGCGATGGGTTTTGGTCAACATTCTGTGATGTGGATGTCCGCGATTTTGACGTTCTATTTGATGTTTAAAATATTTAATTTAACCCAAGAACAATTACGCAAATATATCGGCAGCAACAATATGGAAGGCCTGTATAACATGACCAGAAAAGATGCAAAAACATTGATTTCTGGCACAAAGAAATACTATCAGGGGATTAAAGACGCAGTTAGCAAATTTAAGAAAAAATAATGACAAACGAAACAACATCTTCGATGGTAGATTCCGTAGTACAGTGCCTGAGCTGCCCTGTGTTCGACCGATTGTTTCAGATTGTTTCTGATGCGGCTGCCAACGTATATGATCAATTTACGTCTTTTTGTGTCATTATATTTTGTATTTTGTTTACTTTTTTTGTTATTAACGCGGTATACCAGAATGCAAAGTCTGATTTTGCCGACCCTTATTTCAAAAAATCGGTTGTCAAAGTGATAATAACATCGATTATATCACTGTCTATGTTGATGATGGGGGTAAATCTGCCGCGTTTTATGTCAACTGTGACATTTGAACCTGTGGCAGATATAACACTGACGTATACACAAAGTATGATTAAACTGACCAACGAACAAGTCGAAGAGAAAGTCACATATAAGCCAATGAAAATGCGCGATGATGGTTTTTACAGACCAGAACTGCGTGACAAAATTATACAACTGATGAAAACATCGATCACCCAGTTCCAAGCGTATATTAAACTGGGGATTGCGATGATGGACGAGGCATTCTCGTGGGAAGCATTGCTGGGTATCAGCGCAATAATAAAACACTTTATACTATTCATGATCGGTGCATTTTTGTTCTATAACTTTTTTAAGTTATTTTTTAGGTACTGCTGTTATTTTGCGGACGTTATTATTTCGATGGCATTCTTTGCATTTTTCTTTCCGATGTCCTTGGTTTTGATGTCTTTCAAAGATGCAGATTTTGTGCCTGGATGGTTTGGATCACTGGGGAAGAATGTAGGGGCCAATCAGATAAAGAATCTGATAAATGCAATTGTCACACTGGGGTCAACTGTGTTAACATTCACTGTCAGCATGGTAATTCTGGCAAAGTTCTTTTCTGCCCCAGATGCGTCTGTGGTTGATTTGATGACAGCGATTACAAGCGGCCAAATCTACGACGACAATTTGAACACAGAAAACCTGCAAGCAATGACATTGGCCAGCTGTATCGTACTGGTGTACATACTGCGATATATAACAGACCAAATACCAAAAGTGAGCCAGATGATATTGTCTGCGTTTGGTGTTGGCGAAAATAAAAAGTATGGCGACGAATTGGCCGATGATATGATGCGACTAACGGGCCTTGCGCTGAATTCAGCGAAAAACGTTGGATCGACTGTTATTGATGGGATCAAGGGCAAACTGGACGATAAAAAAGACGAAAAGTCCGAAAAAAAGGACAGTAAATAATGTTAAAACTGAAACTGATTGTTTTAGCGATTAAAATTATTATGGGCGCAATTGCGTTGGGGCTGGGGATTTGGTATTTATCGTCTTCAATCAGTGGTGATGCATTAACATATACCAGCATGGATAATTTTTTGACCGCGGTTGGCGTTGAAAATGGCGACATCGCCACAGCAAACGGATGCTTTATGTGCACTTATATCGCAGATCTGTTTGTCGTTATTGGTGATGCTGCGATGCGTTTTTGGGAAATGCTGGTCGATAATATTTGGATAATAATGGTTATCGGTTTTGGTGTATTCTTGTTCATATACAGTGCACAATATGTATTCGAAGCAGCAAAAACAACCACTAAATTGGATGGCAAAGAAAAAGGTATTGAGTTTAAACCATGGTTCGACAAAGTCTGGAAGCAAGCAGTCAGATTACTTGTTGTTGGCGGACTGATGGGAATGCTGGGCATGGGCGGAACAACCGCGATGAAAACCGTGTCCAACGTAACAATAACACCCGTGCTATATTTCGGCGCAGAACTGGGGGTGGTTGCCACAGGAGTTAATGACGCAGCACAATGCGGAACACTGAAACCATCTGTCGAAACAGATGCCGGCGACGTATTAAACCCAATCATGCAACCATTTATGTGTGTAATCGGAAACATCAACAGTGTTATGCTGGCGGGTGCCGCAGGGGGATTTGCCCTGATGAACTATGCATGGATGGGCATGGGCGGCGGTGCGTTCACGTGGGTTGCAGGACTAGCATTGGTATTGATGTTTCTGGTTATTGGTTTTGATTTGTTCTTTCAAATACTGACTGTTGTCATGAAATTGATATTTATTATCATATTCCTGCCATTAATATTAGCGGCCAGCGCATTCGAATCCGCGTGGTCCAAGGCACAAAACCTGTTAGGCAACTGCGTCAAAATATTATTCACGTCCGCGATAAAGCTGTTGGCGATTACATTAAAAACGGTTATTTTATTTGCAACTGTTGCATATGCAGCTGACGCGTATTTCCCAGGTCCTGTTGATGGATATAACGCAATACTGCCACCGATGATGGGACGAAAAGCCGAAAATCCTGATGCACAAACGCTGTCTGTGATGAACGTATTTTCAACATGCGAAAAAGTGGCATTGGTTGACGGCGAAATGGATGGCGACAAGTTTAAAGACTGTTTTACCGCACGCAAGGCAGAGGTTGAACGCAAATACCCAGACGCATTCAAATTCTTGGACGACGGATGGGACTTTTTCCTGATGATGATCGGACTGTTCTTTTTATATTACTATGCGGCCGCACCAAAAATTGATGCGATGTTAAGCAAAGCGTATGGAAATGACGTATTAAAAGAATTTGACTTTGGCGGCAACATTAAACGTCTTGGACAGAACATTTGGAATGCGCCTGCAAAAATAACAGAAGCAATCGGGATGAAAATCGGCAAATCATGATGAAACTGCGTAAAATTTTATCAAAAATTTTTGTCGCTATTTTTGCGATCATGTTGGTCGCACCTGTGTTTGGGGCTTCGTCAAACATACCAGGAGCCCCAGACATTGGCGACCATGGTCAATGGCTGACCGAAAACAACCGCAGTATGTTCATCGGAAATATGACCAACGATGTTGATAAATTCCAGGGAAGTTTCCAACAACAACTTGTCGAAAACTATGTCCCGATAGAGGCAAAAATTGGGTTGGCATTTATTAACGGAATGTCTTTGATTGCAGACGTTTTAAATTCGTCATTGGTGCGATTTATGATTATGTTCATTATCATAATGTATGCGTTCTGGATTATGCTGGAAACATATAAAATGATGACCACGGACAGCAATCTAAAAAAATTAGCGACAGATATTGTCAAAAAAGGCACGGTTATTTCTATTTGGCTTATTATATTAAACTTTGGCCCCGCACAGGTATTTATGTGGGTCATGGGACCAATTATTAGCATTGGCACATACCTGTCCGATATGATATTAAATGCGGTGGCGCAAAGCGCAGGCGCAAAGTTACCAGACACGTGTGCCGCGATTCGTGAATACGCAGTGGCGCACACATCACAAAACAACATAATTGATGCAAATGCAGCGGCAGACATGTTGTGTCTGCCAACACGCCTGTCGGGTTTTTGTTATACCGCGATTGCCGCAGGTTGGCAATGGGTAAAATATGGCATCGGAACCAGTATGTTTACGACGGTTGCCGGCGGAATATTTATTGTGGGATTCTTGATAGTTGCATGGAAATTTGCATTTATGGCACTGGGGATTATTGCCGATCTATTCTTGGGCGTAATGATGTTACCATTTACAGCCGTGGCAGAAACAGTTAGCAAAACATCTTACAAGGGTATTGTTGGCAGCATATTTAACGGATTCTTGGAAATGTTTCAAACAGAATCGCTAAGCACGCAGATTAATCGATTTGTTCAGACGGCAGTATACTTTGTATCACTCTCTATTGTAATTGCGTTTTGTGCGGCACTGCTGTCTGGGGTGGTGGACTTTGATATGGCCGCCAATATACCAACGCTGGAAAGCCAAGACTTTTTGACAACATTGCTATGTGTGGCATTAACGTGGTGGTTCGCAGACAAATCTATGAAAATTGCCCAAGATTTAGGTGGCAAGATTGAATATGGCGTCGGGACACAAATGCGCAATGACACTGTAAAATTGTGGAATTTGACCAAGACACAGTATCGCTCTTGGCGCAACGCGATAAAAGAAGAACGTGCTAAAAAAGAGAAATAAAAAAACGGCCAAACACGAAACATAGGCCCCCTTTCCATCGGCACAAGTGCCTGCGCTCGTTTTCATCAACTGACGTTCCGAACCTACGGGTTCAATTCCCGGGGATTTCTCAAAATTTTACCCCACTGTCGTGGGGTTTAAAATTTTGGCACTCCCAACGGGAATGTATATTCCCAACACACCTGTGTTGGGCCCCTTTCACTACGTAAAACTCGAACTTCGTTGAACACTCGTTCTCGTTAACTGACGTTCCGAACCTACGGGTTCAATTCCCGGGGATTTCTCAAAATTTTACCCCACTGTCGTGGGGTTTAAAATTTTGGCACTCCCAACGGGAATCGAACCCGTGTTACCAGAATGAGAATCTGATGTCCTAACCGCTAGACGATGGGAGCGTGTGAATCTATCTTATACACAAAGATTAATTTTTTCAAATGAAACTTTTCCTTGCGCACACTTTTTTTGTTGGCTAGCATTATAATAACATAAAAAGGGCGATTAAATGAGTCTTAGACGTTTTTGTGCAAATCTGGTTTGTGGGTTTATTCCAAATAAAAAACTGCGCAGCAAGGTGCGCGTTATGTTGCGATATCCATCATCGCGCGCATACATAAAATGGGTGCGTGATTGGGCCAAGAAAAATGATGGCGGTGTTCAAAAAATGTCAATCGCATTTGGCGTTGGATGCAAAAATCTGATTGTGATTGTTAATGACAAAAATGTTTTTAAGTTTTCATTAACTGATGATGGGCGCGCACAGGCAGTGCGTGAAATGCGCATCACAGACGCATTCAAAAAGATTACGCCAATTCGTATGCCGAACATGGAACTGATTGAATGGCGTGGGGTCACAATTCGACGCCAAGAATTCTTTTCTGGCAAATTGATTGGTGATTTTGAACCGTCATATGTTTTGGCACATCGTGAAAAAATTGCGAAACAAATGGCGAACTTTTTACATGTTGTTGGAACGTCTGACCCAGCCGAAATCCGCGATTTAAAACCAACCAAGACGGCAAAACCGGGGTATCTGTATGGCTGGTTTCATAATGACATTGGCCAGAATTTTATGATGGACGATGATTTAAATATCACAGGATTTATCGATTGGGAAAACACGGAATTCTGCGACTGGAAACCGACATTGTATGCCGCCGAAAGACATTGGGATAAAAATGGATACAAAGGTCTGATGGTTGATGTTATGGCAGAATATTCAAAACTGTACCATGAAAAAAATAAATAATTGCAGTCTGTTTTAATCTAAATTAACGCCCGTTGGGCGTTAGTTTTTTAGGCTTGTAAAGTTAAGAACAGTGTCCTAGTGCATATATCAAAAAAGCAGAGTATGGTATTAAGAATAAATACCAAATGTTTTTAGCGCAAGGATAGTTAATATGACAAAACGCTTGTTTTTATTCGCAGGTTATGACCGCGATGGGATTGTTGATGAAACGCTGACTTACTATTTAAACGAATTGTCAAAGCTGGGCGATATTGTGTTTGTTATGGACAACGACACAAACGATGCAGAATTAAAAAAGATTAAACAAATTCCCAATGTTTTATATGCGCAGGCACAACGACACAACGAATATGACTTTGGTTCATATAAACGTGCATATATCTGGGCACGCGATAATAACATACTGAAAAATTATGACTGGATTTATTTGGTAAATGATTCTGTTTATGGCCCACTAAATTCACTGGAACCGTTATTAAATAAATTAGAAAAAAATGGTGCAAATATTACCGGCATGACGGAATATCAAGATAAAAACACACCAACGCATATTCAATCGTGGTTTGTCGGATTGGATAAGGATATTTTTTCTTCACATGTTTTTGATTCTTTTATGTTGAGCATACAAAAAGAATCAAACAAGGCAGACATTATATGCAAATACGAGGTAGGGATGTCTAGGCGACTATTGCGTTATGGATTTAAAATGTTTGCGCTGATGTATAACCAAGATGACTTTGAACATTTTATGTATGACGCACCAATAAAAGCGTTAAACCAGGGTATTCCTTTTATAAAAAAACGCGCGATTAGCAAATTGGAAGGTATGTATAACCTGTATCCGCACACAGACAATGCCTGTTTAGTGGATGCGATTATCGACAACATGAAACGAAATAATATAAAGATACCGTTGTCAGATGATAAAAATAAAAACTATAAATACCGAAAGTATTTTAGACTTACCTGTTTAGGATTACCCATCATAACTGTTTATAGAAAAAAACGCTTTGTTGAATACAAAATATGTTTGCTTGATTGCATCCCTGTATTAAAGATAAATTTACACAAAAAGGATTCTTGATGCACCTGTTTAGAAAACGAAGTCACATCTCTTACCCTATCAAAGGCGACAACAATCAAATACTATTAGACAATGCGGATATTACACGCGACATACGACGTCTGAGGATTATGATTAATGGGAATAACAATACCATTATAATAAGCTCAAAAGCAATATTTAAACATACATCTAACATACATATAACTGGCAATAATAATTTTATACAAATTGGTGATGGTGATATCGGTGGTGTGTTTTATATTTTTATTCATGGCGACAGATGTCAATGTATATGGGGCGACAATACAACAGCAGTTCATACAAATATAATTATTGGCGAAGATGATTCAGGTTGCATTATTGGCAATGACTGTATGTTGGCAAATGCAGACATACGCGCATCAGATGGTCACACAATCATAGACACCGAGACAGGGAAGGTTTTAAACCGTTCAAAAGGCTTTATAACCATTGGCAACAATTGTTGGATTGGTCAAAATTGCATACTGACAAAAAATGCAAGATTGCCAGATAACACTATCGTGGGCGCAATGTCATTGGTGACAAAAGAATTTACGGCAACCAATACGTTAATTGCAGGTGCACCGGCACAAATTTTGCGATACGGTGTAAAATGTTCAAAATTAAGCCCCAGCAATTATTTAAAATCAATTGAATAATTCATAAAAAAAGAACGATTTAAATCGTTCTTTTTTTACTATATCTGTTCCCAGTGGCAGATAACAACCGCGTGTTCGGTGTCGCCAGTGCGGATTTTGTGACGACTGATTAAACCATCAATCGCAACATCAATGCAAATTTCTGGGGTGTCAGGACTGATTTCTTTTTTAAAGCAAATATCAATCTTTTTCAATTTGTGTTCTGTGCGATATTTATAACCGACACTTTCTGTTGCCCATACCGCATAAACAGCGTTATTTATATGCTGATTCACGTCAATATCGTCAAAGCGACATTTCATAATGTGCGTCTTGTTTGTCTCAAAATCTGGGAACTTTTCAAATGCACAGCCATAGGCACGTGTTGGCACAACAACATCTGGCGACAAATGATTCGCCAACGGCAATGGACGACGGCGTTCCATGTCAATTAATATCCACTGGGATGTGGCACGAACCATCAAACGATTATCCGCCCCATGAATTTCAAAGTCACGCGTTGCACGCAATGCATCTTGGCACGATGGCCATGTGGTAAAGGTTAATTCTTCGCCTTCACGTGGTAATTCTATAATGTCAACCAGGTAATACATAACAACCCAGCCAACATTATTTTCCAGGCAATATGTGCGGCCACAACCAAGAACCTCAGCATGGCGGTCGGCAATCGATTGCAATTCGTTCATCAAAATTAACGGACGAACGTTGCCAAATCGATCGCACTGATACGCCTGTAAGATACGACGTTCAACCAGTTTGTCTGCCATTGGTTTACCCCTTGACTTGTTCTGCAACAACGAAATCCAATGTGTCACCCAACTGAATATTATTCGCGCGGGCAGCAGATTTAATCAAACCGTGTAAGACATCAGGTGTATCGGATGGAATTGTCAGGGTTTCCAACTTGGCCCCATTACCAATTTTCTGTTCTGTGCGCATACCACGAATATTTTTCAACAATTCCAGCGCAATGTTCATCTGTTCAACATCTGTATCATATTCAGAATTTACGGTTGGATACTGGGTCAGGTGCAATGTTTCGCCACCTTCGAAATCCCGGTAAATCTTTTGCCACAATTCTTCGGTCAAGAATGGAATAAATGGCGCATACAGACCAATTATCGCACGCAATACCGTGTACAATGTCCACTGGGCAGATAATTTTGATTCCGCGCTATATTTTTCCGGTGCCCAGAAACGGTCTTTGATGAATTCCAAATACTGGTCACAGAAAATATCCCAGAAGAATGTATCAATCGCAGCGCGTGAATTATAGTTGTCGTATTTACCCAAATGCTTTCTGGTTTCGGCAATTGTCTTGTTCAATTCAGACAATACCCATCTGTCTTCGATAAAGCGTTCGGATACCGGAATTGATTTCGCGGTTGCCGGTTCAAAATCAGACAAATTCATCAGAACGTATTTTGACGCGTTCCATAATTTAGTCAGCAGTTTAGAACCACGTTTAACTTCATCATCAGAATAGCGAATATCTGTACCAATTGGTGCAGTTGCAATCCAATAGCGTAACGCGTCTGTACCGAATTTTTCAACGGTATCTAATGGGTCTGTGCCATTACCCTTGGTCTTGGACATTTTTTGCCCCTTGCTGTCACGTACCAAGCCATGGAAATTTACAGTCTTGAACGGAACGTCGCCCATTACATAAATCCCCATCATAATCATACGCGCAACCCAGAAGAAGATAATATCTGCGCCGGTGTACAACAGACTGGTTGGATAATATTTCTTTAATTCCAATGTATCAGTCGGCCAACCCAACGTTGAAAATGGCCACAATCCCGACGAGAACCATGTATCCAAAACATCCTTGTCGCGTGTCAGTGTTTTACCACCAGACATTTTGATTGCTTCTTCTTCGGTTTCTGCAACATAGACGTTGCCATCCGCATCATACCACGCAGGGATATGATGTCCCCACCACAATTGACGTGAAATTGTCCATGGACGAATATTTTTCATCCAAGACATAAACAGATTATAACGATGTTCTGGCAAGAATTTAATTTTGCCTTCTTCAACCGCCTTTATCGCAGGGATTGCCAACTTTTCCGCATCAACAAACCATTGGTCTGTTAAATATGGTTCAACAGGCACACCAGCACGTTCTGAATATGGTGTTGGGATAACCTTGTCTTCTATTTTTACCAACAGACCGGCGTTTTCAATATCTGCAACATTATAAGAATGTTTCATT
>JAFTTY010000016.1 GCA_017466525.1 Alphaproteobacteria bacterium | reverse complement strand
TCAAAATGAAAGCAATGCAATTAATGAATTAAAAAACTTTTTCGGTGGCACAGAAAAAATGAACAATGCGCTGCGTGAAATAAATTCGTTTGGTGAACGCTTTTTACCGCATGATGCATTTGATGCGTTGTGCGCTACACCGGCCGGAATACAAAGCATCTACAAGATGATGCAGTCAATGGAACCACACGTTAACACTGATAAAAATGAAACAAAGAATTTAACAGATGATGATTTGCGTCGCATGATGCGTGATCCGAAATATTGGCGTGATAATGATGTTGAATACATCAGAAAAATAGAAAACGGATTTAAAAAATTGTATTCATAATGGAAAAAATGCACTTTCTACTTTACTAACTTTTACGTTTCGTATAAAATATACAGTAAGAACAAAACAGATTTGTTCTGTGAAAAAAAGTTAGAAGGAGAGACAAATGGCATTCCCATTTTTAAAACCAAGAAAAGCAGCTGCTAAAAAAGAAGTTGTAAAACCAGTTGCAAAGAAAGCAGCCCCTGCAAAAAAGCCAGCGGCAAAAAAACCAGTTGCGAAAAAAGCACCTGCAAAAAAAGTAGTTGCAAAACCAGTTGCAAAGAAAGCACCTGCGAAAAAAGTAGCGGCGAAACCAGTTGCGAAAAAAGCACCTGCAAAAAAAGTAGTTGCTAAAAAGCCATGTGCGAAAAAAGCATGTGCAAAAAAAGCATGTGCCAAGAAAAAATAAAATAATTTCCCCCACATCTGTGGGGGATTTTTTTTGATTGAAAAATATCAGTCAGATGTCAATCACAGTCTGACTGATTTTTTTTATTTGGATAATTCGCATCAATGCGAACCCGTCAATTTTGTTTTTATGGCGCGTTTGAATAAAAATGCACAACCAAAATACAAAATCAAAAAAACGTATTAAAAAAATTTTTCTCTCTACCAAAAGGATTCTTGTATGTCTGTTTCCATAGATAGTGTATTTGTGAAACAATTCGAAGCCGATGTCCATCTGGCGTACCAGCAAATGGGAACCAAACCGCGTTCAACCGTTCGCAGCAAATCAGGTGTTGTCGGTGCATCAAAAACATTTCAAAAGGTTGGTCGTGGCACCGCCAGTACCAAGTCCCGTCATGGAATCGTTCCTGTAATGAATTTGAATCATGAACCAGTCGAATGTATGTTGATGGATTATTATGCCGGCGATTGGGTCGATGCGTTGGATGAATTAAAGGTCAATATTGACGAACGTCGTGTTGTTGCATCTGCGGGCGCATATGCGTTGGGTCGCAAGACCGACGAATTAATCATCGCTGCGATGAACAATGCCACCGCCAACGTTGGCGATTATTCAACCGGTCTGACCAAAGACCTGATTTTATCTGCAGTCGAAGTTTTGAACACAAACGATGTTCCAGACGATGGTCGTCGTTTTGCAGTTGTTGGCGTACACCAGTGGAATGAACTGTTGTCGATGGATGAATTTGTTTCTGCAGATTATGTGGGCAATACCACACCATTGTTGAACGGGACCGAGGCCCGCAAATGGCTGGGTATAACATGGGTTTTGCATAATGGATTACCACTGTCCAGCACCAACCGCGATTGCTTTATCTATCATGCGTCCAGTATCGGTCATGCATGTGGCCCAGAAGTAAAAACTGACATCACATTGCATGGCGAACGTGCCGCGCATTTTATCAGCAACAGTATGTCCCAAGGTGCTGTTCTGATTGATGCCGACGGTATTGTTCGCGTTCGCTGTTCTGATGCAGTGGCTGAATAATCAATAACGCAAAAAATCAACCAACCAAAGGAAAAACAAATGGCATTCCAGAACAAAAATTTATCGGTCATTGCATATGCAAATGGATTTACATTGTGGCACTATTGCGCGTCTGAAACATTGTCAACGGTCGCGGCCAATGGTTATTTTAACAGTGTTAAAACGTTAATGAACATTGGGGACATTATTATCATCAATGCATCTGACAGTACTGCGATTAAGCAAATTAACATCACAGACCTGAATGTGACAACGGTCGCGTTGGCTTAAAATCGTCCACTGTTTTATTTATTGGACCGATGTCAAATGTCGGTCCAATTTTTTTCACCAATATAACCAAGGGGGGCAAAAATGCTTACCAAAATAGACTTATGCTCGATGGCATTGTTAAAATTGGGCGAACAGCCCATTCAATCCCTGACCGATGACAGTGCATCGGCCAAATTGGCCCGTACATTATTTGATCCTGTTGTCGATGCACTGATTGCATCGCACCCATGGCGTTTTGCCACCACCCAGATTGACTTAAATCGGAATACAGACGGTGATTTTCTGGTGCCTGTTGATGTTTTGCGCATCTTGAAAACCACAGGCAAGGTTTTAGGCAATAAAATTCTGGCGGATACAGATTCTGTATCTATTTCTGCCCTGTGTCGTGTTGCACCCGAAAATTTCCCCAGTTATTTTGTGTCGTTGGTGGCAACGCGTCTGGCAATGGAATTTTGTATTCCGCTGCAGGGGGATCAGACTGTATTTCGTATACTGGTTGCACTGTATGAAACAGAATTACAGAACGCAAAATTCATTGACAGTACGACATCCATCGCACCGGCAATCCAAGATTTTTCATTGCTTAATTCACGTTTTTAATTATTTGGGGGTATGTAATTTATGGCAGACTTTATAAACACACAAAATTCATTTGCGAACGGTGCCGTCGCCCCAGAATTCTATGCGCGTGATAATATCAATGGATTGTCTGTATTGGAAAATATGGATGTTTTATCTGGTGGGGGATTGCGGCGTCGTGATGGCCTGACCCAGATTGATTGTTTGGTCGGTCCGGCGCGTTTGATTGCATTTTCTGTATCAGACGACGAAGAATATATTATTGTCCTGACAGATTATCATATGGACATCTATCTGGGCGACGTGCATTACCAAGATTTGATAACACCATGGTCATACAGTGAACTGTCGCATGTTCAGTACGCCCAGCGTTTTGGAACAATGATATTTGTACATCCAGACCATGCACCCCAGACACTGCGTAAATCAGACCGTCGATTTGAAATGTCGACATTTTCGTTTTCACGCAATGATTCTGATATGACATTGAACATACCGTTCATGCGTTTTGACGACGCGTCCGACATAACGATAACTGTATCATCACATGCGTCTGGCAACAACTATGCAACATTTACAACAAATGCAGATTTTTGGACCCCTGACAATGTAGACGGCCGGCTGTACCTGCTGGATCGGCAATGGCTGGTTCTGGAATATATCAGTCCCACACAGGTTGTTGCATACACCAACGGTTCTTATACCACGCCATCAACGGCAATCAGCAACTGGCGCGAAGCCGCCTTTGGCACGCGTCGTGGTTGGCCACGCAGTATCACATTTCACCAAGACCGTTTGGTCTTTGGTGGTTCACGCGATTGGCCTGCTGGTATCTGGCTGTCGCAGGTTGGCAATCACAGCAACTTTAACAGTGGCACCGGTCTGGACGACGAAGCGATATTTATATCACTGTTGTCCCAGCAACGCCAACAAATCTGTACCGTTGTCAGCAGT
>JAFTTY010000015.1 GCA_017466525.1 Alphaproteobacteria bacterium | reverse complement strand
TCAACATCGCCAGAATTCAATATCTGCTGTGCAGCCAAAGAAATCTTTTGAACATTTTTATTTGTTGAATTTGCCAACCCAGAAATCAGACCTGCCGCCTGTGTTGTCAAACCTGTATCTGCTGCGATATCTTCAACCGCCTTGGTTGTGATAACGATACCATCTGCGCCACTTTCAACCAGATATGTATCGCCAACTGTGACCTTGGACACATCGATTGTTTTTCCTGCAAAGATATCATATGTACCAACAGACCCAACCGTCAAATCCAATGTTGCGTTACCGCCAACTGTCACATCACCTGCAAAGCGACCAAATGATGTTGAATTCATAGCAGATGCAACAATCGCACCATCCAGGTTAACTGTTCCCTGTTGAATCAATGCAGTACCGATATTCAATGTTGCACCATTTTCCAACACCAAAGTACCTTCGTTACCTGCGATACCACCACCGATTGTTGTTGTACCATCTGTGATATTCAAAGTACCCAGGTTATAAATATCATTCGCCGCTGCATTTTTACCATGCGTGTTATTTGCGAATGTATTTGTACCAGACATATTGATAGTACCACCATTATCATTATAAATTGCACCACCAAATTCACTGGCAGTGTTGCCTGTAAAGGTGTTTGTACCTGCAATATTCAAGATACCGTGGTTTGTTGACATTGAACCTGTTGAACCACCATAGTTCATATCTTTACCATTATAGATTGCACCACCTGCCTTGGTCGCAGAATTTGATACAAAATCAACATTATTCATGTTAACTGTACCACCATAAACATTTGCAATCCCACCACCAAAGTTTCCAGCCTTATTATTTGTAAATGTTGCTGTATCGATATCCAGTTCATATCCTGTGAGATGACGTGCAGAAATCGCACCACCACGCGCACCAGATTCATTTCCAACGAATTGAACCTTTGTTAATGAAACATCTGATGTTCCACCAACCATAATTGCACCACCACCGTCTGAATTACCAATATCGGCGGTCACGCCATCAACAGTAATCGCAGCAGTATTTTCACGGAATATTGTATTTTCTACATCAACCTTGCCATAGAAACCTGCGGCACCTGCGTCTGCGCCTGCATGATTTTCTTCGAACAACGCATCTTTGATAAATGTTTCTGCATTATTAGTGTACACATCTGTAAACGCACCACCAACATATGCTTTGTTGTCTTCGAACACAACACGTTTATCAGCCGTCCCCAGGATATCCATCTTTCCTGCACCGTTAAAGATTGCACCACCACGAGACGCTTCATTCCCCTTAAACTCTGCGCTATTTATGGTCATAACGCCACCCTTACCATTTGCGTCTGCGGCACCATCATTATAAATCGCACCTCCAAAACGACCGGCTTTATTTTCTTTAAAGATACCAGCAACAGTCACACCGTCGCCCTTGCCCAAACCATTATCATTCCAGAAAGTATTATAAATCGCACCACCATCTTTTAATGCTTCGTTACCAATAAATGTTGCTGCGATATCTAATTTTGCCACGTTATTATTTTTTTTATTGTCTGGATTTTGTGCCAAACGCGTACCAATCGCACCACCGTTTGTGCCAGATTTATTATTTTTAAATGTCGACCCTGTAATTGTGCCAACTGTTGTTTCTGAAATCGAGCCCAAAGAAATCGCACCACCACCAACAGCAGAATCATCTTCAACAGCAATCGACCAATCTTTCTTTTCTGCATCATACGCATAATCCGCAGTATTTCCTTCGAATGACGAATCTGTAATTGTTAAACCACCATAATTACCAATCGCACCGCCATCATAGTATGCATGATTTCCAACAAATTGTGAATTATTTACGACAAATTCAGCATCTGCATAGTTTGCAATCGCACCACCAACAAAAGCATTTTTATTATTTTCAAACAGAACATTATTAAATGTCACTGTTGTATCTGTTTTAGAGAAAACAACCGTACCAAATCCTTTGTTATCTTTTCCAGATGGATTTGTATTTTCGTTTCCAACAAATTTCGCCCCATCAAAAACCAAATCTGTTTCTGGGTTAAAATAAATCGCCTGTGTAACAGACTGTTCACTTGCGCCATCTGTAATAGATTGCACATCAACACCTTCTGCCATTGCGGGCATAACCGCAAAAATCGGCAAAACGCTGCAGACCTTTACCAAGTCCGCCAAATTTTTATAGTTTGACATGAAACATCTCCTTCTCTTCGATGTACTTTTATTCATAGCATATATTTTTATTTATTCAAGTTGATTTTTTCAAAAAATTCAACCCAAACAAAAAAAATATACCACCAAAGAAATTTGGTGGTCGGGTGGGTTAAGAAAATCGTAAAAAAGTAAACGACCCCGCCAGTCTTTGGGAACCCCCTGTTTTATAACTGACAGCCCCCCGACCATACACGACGGGGTTTACACAATATAAACGGCGCAATCGCGCGCCTATACTGTCGCGGATTAAATGCAGGCGATTCGCCAACATTACTTTTTTACGGACTTTCTTACGGTCCCGAACCCAAATCCCTTTGGATTCAAACATTATTATATGCCAACCAAACATTTTTTGCAAATACTTATATGATAAAAAATTAAACCGCCCCTATGGACGATTTTGTTTTATCTCAATTGTGCTATCTGTGCAGTTCGCGAGCTGAATTGGTGGGAATAGGACAAGAAATTAATTTTATTTTATTCCCGTAAACTTTATAAATCTTGGTACGTTTTGATATTTTTTTTAATATAATTGGTAATGTATCACGGTCATAATTCCACGTCCATTTTATTCCACCCCACAGCCCACGTAACGTTTCGTTGTATGTCGAATGTTCTATACCTAATTTTCTTTTAATGTATCTTTTTATTTGTCGATATACACGCGTTATTCGTGATGGTGAAACTATATGTATTTCAGTTGCACGTTTTAAAACTGGGTTTACCCAATCGGAAAACGATGCGCCTTCGGACACCCAATTTTGAGTATTCGCAAATTCTTGTGCCATAGCAGTTCGTTCGGATTCACTGCGTTTGTGTGGAATGGCGCCAGAATTATCATGGTATATTTCATCTAAATAAAATATTGGCAAACCACACGATGTCGCTAATTTGCGTGCATATGTTGTTTTTCCTGAACCTGGGGCACCAATAATATGAATTCGTGGCATAATATATCCTTGTTTATTCATACAAATTATATCATAAAAGTTCGAAAGCATCAAAAATTAGCCACTTTTTTAATTCCAACTTTCGAACTCGATAAAACTATTAGAAACCAAACAAAAACCCGCCTTTATCGGCGGGGTTGTCTATCTTGGTTGATTCACAAATAAAACCTTTATTATTTTTCTTTACCCTTCATCAAGGCAACAGCACCTAAATTATTTTGATAACTATTGTACCGTGATATAATTGTATAAACAATATCTTCCATATTTTTATCTGTAATTTCAACATCATCATATATTTCGCCCCTGATTGGTGTTATATTACAGCGCGCAATGACCTTATCTTGTTGCAATACACGAATAGTATACGGATTTATCATAATCTCAAATAATACATTACCTTTCATATCTACCAGTTTATAATGTCCCTCATCGCTTGTATCGCTAACATGCTGTTCTGCCACAATCTTTACATCTTTACGCAATAACGTAGCCGAAATTTGTTTTTTCATTACATCACTTAACGGTATAGAATTTATATCAGCAATTTTATTTTTCGCACTTGCAAAAATTTTAGCTTTATTATTTTTCATATTATCACTTCCTTTCTGTATCTTTTGATATCAATTATATCATATATATAGTTTAAAAAACAAAAAAAAGTTACCCTATAAAACAATAAAAGCCATCATTATCTATGGGTTTGTCTATCTTGGTTGGGGCAGCTGAGTGCCTCGGCATTAAAATGCCTGTGGGGCATTCGTTAACACTCGAACTGCACTTTGTTTGTTCTCGCTTACTCATTGTCGAACCAGTGCAACATACGTTGCAAATGTTTCAACCATAACCCCAGAACCAAAAATTAAACCCGTCATCCGACGGGTTGAATTTTTGGTTGGGGCAGCTGGGTGCCTCGATACACAATAAATAAAATCAAAAAAATCTCCATCTGTCGATTTTTTAAGATTTTACTAATTGTCTATTCTCGTATTGGTCATGCGCGTTTTCAACGCTCTGACCGATCCAGCTGCCCTGAATAAAATAAAAATGCCCCACCGGGACATTTTTATTTTATCTTGGTTGGGGCAGCTGGATTCGAACCAACACTGACGGAGTCAGAGTCCGGAGTTCTACCATTAAACTATGCCCCAAGCCCGCCTATTATATGCATCACGAATACATTTTGCAAGCAGAAAATTTAACACTTTTCACGGAAACTCACTAAACCCAACGGACACGACAAATTATTCACTGTTTTCCCATGGATTTTTTGAAACCAATCCCTATGCTGAAATCATAACCAAAAGGACATCCAATGACAGAAAAATTACTC
The DNA here is from genome assembly GCA_017466525.1 of Alphaproteobacteria bacterium. Classification (GTDB taxonomy): domain Bacteria; phylum Pseudomonadota; class Alphaproteobacteria; order Rs-D84; family Rs-D84; genus Enterousia. The sequence continues at coordinate 3,920 of JAFTTY010000015.1, read as the reverse complement.
ACCCAAAATCAACTGGCAGAAAACCTGGGTGTAAAACCCTTCACCCTGCTGCGGTACAGAATGAACGGCATCAGCATACAAATCCCACAGTTTCTCAAAGTGAACGCTGTATTCCTTGTTGGGTTGCTGAAAGAATAAACAGTTCTCGCTGTTTGACTGTGTCGCATTCTTGGTCCAGTTATAGGAACCAGTCACAATCGTTTTGCCATCAACTATGGCATACTTGTTATGCATAATCTTATGCTTTTTATGGATCACAACCGGAATCCCTGCCGCAGCCAATTCTTCATCCAGCGAATACTTATTGCCGGCCATCGCCCGATCAGTAATAACACGAACCACCGCACCACGTTTGTGCGCAGCAAGGATGGCATCAACTATTTTGCGATTGGTAATAGAATAAACCGCAATGTCAATTTTCTTGGCTTTTTCAATCTCTGCTACAATGTTATCTTCGCAATCGGTCCCAGGGGTAAAGTAAATACGAATCCAAGACTTTTCAGACACAGGCGGCATTGGCAATGCCGCCAGCTCAATATCGTATTCTTCGGTCTTTGGCTCTGACGAAGAACCCCATAACTTGGACCAAAACGATGTCTCGTCCTTTGGCTTTTCTTGCTGCACACCGATATGAGCCAAAACAGCGTCTTTGGCATCGTTACCATCTTTGATAACCAGCATCAGCAAATCATCATTGGGCTTGCGTGCGACAACCAGCAAATCACCCACCGCAGCAGACTTCATAACATCATTGCGTTTATAGTGTAATTTGCCACGTCCACGACCGTTCCACGATTTCTGATAATAGTAATACCATTTGGCAGTACTGTATTCTTCGATGGTCTTTTTGCCAATGTAGACATACAACGTTTCAAACGACTTTTTCTCTTTCCCCAGAACAGATTCCAACCCTTTGGTCCCAGTAATTTCCAAAGTATGCTTTTTATCAGGACGAATGGTGTCCGTCTTTTTCATGGTCTTGACTGCAATGGCACTGTAATTGGATAAATCCGCAATCTCAAACGCATAACAGGAAACAGAAAGGCAGAAGACTGCGACAAGCGACAAGAATAAAATCCTGATGCGTTTCAACATACAGACAGATTAAAACTATTCTGCGATTGGGGCAAGTGTTTTTCTTATAAATATCCTGGTATAGATTTTGCGGCCACGAACAGAACACGCACCACCATCATAAGTGAATTCTTTATCCAGTCCCAGAATCACAAACTGTGCCGGATTATATTTTTCAATAAAACTGATTGGAACACCCATAACCCCATCATAGTCCACAGGAATATCAGACGTACGATCAACATTGATTGCATCGGCATTGTCATACTGTGGGAACCGTTCCGGATCATAAAGGGCAGACAACCGCAAAGCACCGGCACGATGATTGTGGGGCAAATTTGTCAGCCATATTGCCGGTACCTCTTTGGTGTCAGTACAATCTGGAACCACGAACCGCATACCACCGGCCCACCGGCGAACCCCAGGCCAGATTTTATTCCATTTCACCAAATCAAACACTTTGCGCTGGGCAATGGCATTTTTGTTGCCAATGACCAGGAACGGCTTTTGATATTCAATCAGTAAATCCATAAAGTCCCGAAACAAAGAAAAAGGCGGATTGGTAACAACCACATCCGCCCGTTGCAGCAACTCAATGGCCTGGGGACTACGAAAGTCGGTGCCACCCAGACCGCCACTAAACCACACATCCCTGATCAGCCCCTGGGACTTCAGTTTGGCAAAGTATTTCACAAAGGCACTGTCAGCCGTATCACAATTACAGTAAATGCACTTATTCAAAAAATGCGACCGATAATGGTCGCACTCAGATTCAACATCAGCATATTGGGTATAGAACTCATCGTTCCTGGCCAGTTTGGCACGCAGCAATTTTGCACATTGTTTTTGCATCACATCTCCTACAATGAAAAAAGCCCCAGCACAGTGCCAGGGCAGAATAAAAAAAGACGGATTAAAACCGTCCGCTTGATGCCCAGCATTATATCACAAAACGAAGAAAAAATCAACAGAAGTATTTTTCCATAAAAACACAGCAAAATTAAAACCGCCATTTTGGCGGTTATTTTATGGTCTTATCGCTTCTATAAGCACATAATTTCCACGTTCCGAATAACCATTAGCACCACAGTTCGTAGTAAAATAATTCGTAATCCTATCCGCACCCAAGGCACTTTTCATTTCTTCATATTTTTTCATAGCCTGTTCAAATTTCATATCTGTTTTTTTTGCCATAATACACTCATACTCTACCAATAAAGTCCCCTTTCCGGCCGCATCAAAATAACTCGGGAATTTTGCCCAAGGCGGCAATATATAACCCCGACCTGTCCACAAACGCCCGTTTTCTTTTTTGCACCAATCTTCAAAATTTTTAACCACCGCAGTATCATCTGAATGCAGTTCATAACCAATATATTTCAAATAATCCTTTATGTACCCATCATCCGTACAGTGATCCAATTTTTTATAATCATCCGTTCCTGACATCAACGTATTAACAGCAGTCGACAGCTGATTCCCCCCAGAAATGCCCTGTACTACACCTGCAATATCGCCAAGATTCAGTCCCTGATTTTCCCCACCAGATTCTTTGAAACATTCCGCCGACATTTCAATACGACGACATGGCGCATAACGTTCGTTTTCCGTCAAAGCCGTATTATCATCCTTGCCATTACAGACAACATAATCCCTTTCTTTACGTTGCGCGTCTGGAACATCTTTCCCCAAACCACAATAACAATCAGACTCGCCCTTGGCATGTGTAACGATCGTCAAATCCAAACCATCAGCTTTAACGCCATCCATATGCTTCTTTACCGCATCTGCACGCTTTTGCGACAATTGAATATTGTCTTCTTGTTTTCCAACTGGATCAGTATAACCAGAAACCGTAATTGAACACTTCTTGTACCCCTTTAAAGAATTTACAAAGTCTGTCAATTGCGCCTTTGCATCATCACGTAAAACATCTTGTCCAATTTCAAAAACAGCGCTTCCTTTTAAAATAACAGGGGTTATTTTTATTGGATCATTTGTCTTTTCCGTCGCAACCACTTGGTTAATAGTTTGGGTTGTTACATCTTCTGCGACACGCGCCTGACACGAATTTGTTTCTGCCTTATAATCTTTGGATTTATCATTACATACACAATTTGGAACCCCATCCCCCGTTGTCCCAGATGGACACGCCTGGACAACTGGCACATTACGATTAACACCACGTTCCAACGTATTTAATTCTTTTTCCATCAGATCATATTTCGCATTAATTTCGTCTGATTTTTCTTTTTTATCATCGCCAGAATTTATCGCGATATTGGCAACCGCACTGCCAATCGCGCCAACGGCCGCCAATGTCGTACCTGTCTTTTTATCTTTCGCAGTCGCCTCTTTCTGGGCTGCCCACTTTTTCGCATCTTCACTGTTCGGATCACTTAACGCACGTGCCAGTGACGCATACGCACCGCCCGTCTTGCCCAACGCAACATCGTCATATAATCCAGACGTCGCACCGTCTAATATCGCCTCGCTCTCTATCCCAGGTTGCATTCCCAACGCGGCCTTTCGAACCTTTAAATCATTCGCCAACGCAACATATTCCGTATACAACGGCATCAGCGAATTCGCACCAGGCAATTCAACTTCTTTTTCGCCACCCTTTACGTTTTTACCCGGCGCATAACTGCAATGCATCGTCGCAAGATACGCCGCCATATCCAACTCTGCCGCCTCATCCGCCTTTTGTTCCGCACCCGCAGATAACGACTTGCTTAATCCCGCGCCTGTCATACCCATACCGGCCGCACCCAACAGTTTATTTTCCATAGACTGTTCTTTGTCTTTCATCTTTTTCGCGTTTTCTTCCAGTTCCGCGATACGCG
>JAFTTY010000014.1 GCA_017466525.1 Alphaproteobacteria bacterium | reverse complement strand
TTTGTTCCGCACCCGCAGATAACGACTTGCTTAATCCCGCGCCTGTCATACCCATACCGGCCGCACCCAACAGTTTATTTTCCATAGACTGTTCTTTGTCTTTCATCTTTTTCGCGTTTTCTTCCAGTTCCGCGATACGCGTTTTACGTTCCTCTTCTTTTTTGCGCTCTTCTTCTTTTTTACGTTCTGCTTCTATTTCTTCTGGCGTTTTTTCCTGTTGTGGTGTTTCCTGCGGTTGTTCCTGATTATTTTCACCCTGTGGTGTTTCCTGCGGTTGTTCCTGATTATTTTCACCCTGTGGTGTTTCCTGTTGTGGTTGTTCCTGATTTCCATCCTGTGGTTCTGTACCACCAGTTGACGCAGCGCCGCCCCCCTCTGTCCCAGTTTCGCAAGTCCATGTTCCATCTGCATTCTTTGGACTATAACCTGTTTCACAAGTAAGTTCTATCAATTCCAACTTAGCAGAACTGCACGATATTTCACATTTATCCGCATGTTCTGGCAATTTTGGAACAGTCGTCCAAAGATTAGAATCAGATATCGGCAAATTGGCACAATCGACTTTATCAACACCACCATCAGGAACGGTAGCGTCACCCACCACACACACTTTCTTATTTTCATCATCTGTACTTGGCGTTGCAGTATTAGGTTCCAACGACGTACCATTATTTTCACCACCTGTAACTGGTGTTTCTGGTTCAGGCACTGCTGTTGTTTCCACAGTTACGGCATCCGCAACATTATCTGAGTTTTCCTTTTCAGTCTTCGCAGGCGTATCATAAGTATACCCCTTGCATTTATTGCCATTTTTTAAAAACGATCTACTTTTACAAGATTTTGCAATTTGACACCATCCCTGCGATTGGCCATTTTTTTCCACCATATACCAACCTTTTTTACAAGACGACGCAACACAGACTTTGCCATTGCTCTTTCCATCTTTGACACCATTATTTTTCTTTGCCGCATCACATGGATCCACTGGTGTACTATCATTTGATGAATTTGATGATGCCTTTCCGCCTTTTTTGTTACTCCCACCACTCGACGAAGAACTGGATGAATTACCACCACCCTTTTTTACACATTTATCGACATCACGTACAGAATCAGATTCTGAACATTCCCATTTTGCACATTTATCGGCACCCAAACTATATGTTACCTTTGCACCAGGTGCAGGCTTAACATATCCATTACACCATTTGACTGCGCAATGATTTCCTATCTGCTTTACCGATTTCGTTGTACAAGAATAATAAAGACAAGCAGACTCATAAAGAACCCCTCGTTTCCCATTTTGCTTGCCCGTTTTCAAAAAACGCGCTGCTGCACCAGTTAAAACTTGAAATCCCGAACATTTTGGTAATGACTCACACGACCAATAATCATTATACCCAAACCGATCATCTTGAATACATTTACATTTAGCACCGGTTTTGTCTGAAAAACCACCATCACCACGCGTAACCTCACCCAAAATAGTAACTATCTGATTATTTTCACAAAAATATTGCTCACATGTAAGGATTCCCTGCCCCTTAACATTTAGAGTTTCATCATCCCCGTCAATTAATGCAAAATCTCGCAAAGAACACCCCCCAAACACAGGCATAGAGAAACACAACGGAATTATACACAACAAAAACGCAAAAATTTTTCTCAATGAAAATTCCCCATTACATTTTACCTTCAATCATTTTATATTCTATCATATTTTCGCAATACAAGGCCATAAAAAAAATCCCCATTCGGGGGATTTTTATTTCGTAATATGTACGTCCATTTGCGGAAATGGGAAATTAACACTTTTCGTTGGCAGCGTTTCATAAATCTGTTCAATCAAATCCATGGTTGAACCATAAACATCGACATACTTTGACCAATAACGAACAATCAATTCAACACCACTATCACCCAGATTTGTCACAAAAACCAATGGTGCCGGATCCTGCATAACACGTTTATCCTTTTTCAAAATACCCAAAATAACCTTTCGTGCCTGATCAACACTGTCACCATATGCAATACTTAATTTCAAATCAGAACGACGAACCGTTCCCTTGGACAGATTTGTAATCTCGCCATTGGCCAATGCGCCATTTGGCAAAAACACAACCTGATTATCAAAGGTTTGTAATTCCGTTGTAAAAATCATAATCTTTTTTACGACCCCCGTCTTGCCCGACGCAGTTTCAATCGTATCACCAACCTTGAACGGCTTAAAGAACAATATGACAATTCCACCGGCAAAGTTCTGTAATGTACCAGACAACGCCATACCAACTGCCAACGATGCCGCACCCAAAACAGCAACAATCGATGTCATCTGTACGCCAACCGTTGCCAAGCAGATAATTACAACCATTGCCTTGAAAACAATATTCAAAAACGACAGTAAAAATGTGCGCAGTGATAATTCGACTTTGCGCCGTTCCATACCACGACGTATCGATTTCAACAGCCATCTGGACAGCCACAAACCAATCCCCAGTATCAGCAATGCCGCCAACATACGCATCCCAAACGATATTGCCTTTTCACCCAACATCGATAAAATCGCATCCAGATTAACTGCACTGGCCTGAAATTTTTCTGCTATAACACCTGTTTCTGCTGCCATAACCCATTACCCCCACAATTTACATTGGTATATCTTCACAAATCGGATCTTTGGTTTCCGTTGTACAACTTGTATTCTTTTTACGGAACCAGTTCCCACCCTTGACCGTACAACTTTGCGTTGTAATTGTTGTACACACATGACAATTTCTTGTTTCACGATTAAATATCGCACTTGTTTCCTTGGACATACCACTGCCATTATCACTTTTGAACACAGAACGTCCAAGACCACCCTTTGTTAAATCAGCCCCTGTCAAACCTGCACCAACATCGTATGAAATCGCATACGGTGGCGCCAACGGTGTTTCAACACTAACTGCCCCAATCTGTTCTCCGTCATTTTGGGCAATCTTATGACACATGTACTGTGCCAAGTCTGCCGATGCCCCCTTGGTTGCATTTGCAATTTCCGCATTCAATTTTTTATTATAATTTGTTTGCGCCTGTCTTAACGCCGATACGGCAATCTGCATTTTCAACTGCGTCAACAGATTTGGAAAACGTCCCTCTGTTTTCTGATTTTTCTTACCTGTAATCTGCGACAAATTACGTCCAGTCACACAGAATTGAATTTTTGGATCCTGTTCAATCATTTCAATCGTACGATTAATTGTTCCTGCAATATTGTTCAATTCCTCTTCAATTGTTGCGATAATTTCTTCTGAATCAGGCACATTCTCATTCTTTTTACGAACCATTTCTAAATATTCACGAACCCCCAATTCACCAGGTCCCAAAACATCTGATTCTTCGTCATCCTCATCAACAGTCTTACCTGTCGCATCACCCATTTTAATAGAACCAAACGAAATCATACCGGTCACACGATAAACAGTCCCATCTTTCTGTGAACGCAATGATCCTGCACCAATTGTTTCATCTGCTGCAAATCTATCACAATTTTCTGTATCACCACATACCTCTACCATTTTACGATCGACCAATTCTTGGCACTGTTCCAATGCAGAATTATCAATATTCATATACAATCCCATCAGCATAGAATCCAAATCATCCATCGAGAAATTTGGATTTGCAGCCTTACATACAACCAAACGATCAATTGGACAAATATCATGAATATAATCATAATCCATACCTATACAATTTCCAAAATCTTTGCCACAGCGATCTTCGTGCGTGAAACAATCTTTGACTTCCTGGGTACATGCATCAACGCGCATCGCGGCCAATTTATCCTTTACATAATCCCAAACCAACGGATCCATACGTTCACACGGATCAATTTCAACCTTACAAAAACTGCGCGCCATATCTGGACGGGACAAACACGCATCCATAGAATCGACACCCTTGCCTTCGATATCGTCCTTACATGCCTTTTGAATACATTTTGAAATGTTGGTCAAACAAGACTGACGGAACTTCGATTCCGCTGCTGTTTCTGCGAATTTAATTGTTGGTGCGGCCTCTCTTAAAAACGCAGGCCAAACCATATCACGTACCGCAACACATTGTCCCAAAACATTTTCACAAATCGTACGTTTTGCATTCAAAATTTCCATCGTTGACGCAGTAATATCATACTTATCAACGGTTGAAACCTTGGTGCCTGCAACACTCTCTGCCTTGTTATTTTGCATATTTTCAGACGCAATGGTCGAAACACAATTTTCCCAATTTTCACCACAGGCATCTTGGGTCTGCATACATTTTTTGAATTGAACCATACACTGACCCAAATCATACTTATTCGCTTCTTCAAAACTTTCCTTTAATGCAGCACGGACATCACCCTGGGCCTGCGCCAATGCCAAATCTGCTTCTTTCTTTTTCGTCGCCAAACTATTTTCATACCCCTTGCAGTCCGATGTAATTTGACGTGAATACATGTTACGCAACAACGTCATATCGCCTTCACATGATTCCGGCACCTGTTCCAAACACAATTCTTCCGCAGCCTTGTACAACGCCGAACCTTTTAGATTCGAAAAATCAGCAACATCAATTTCGTCTTCATCAGAATCATCATACGAAGATTCCCACAACGCCATCAAATCCTTGTGCTTTTTATCATTTTTACCAATATCATCAACATCAACCAAGTTTCCTTCTTTATCGTATTCACGTTTACCCGTAAACACGATATCAGCCTTGGCACCTAATTTTACCTTTTCTACTTCTTCTGTGGCGACACGTTCTGCTTCGCCCAAGATGTCCTGAATTTCAGCAAACTTTTTATCATATTCGATACTTAAATCACTGCACGAACATGTACCACCACTATCATTTTCAGAAATACAAAACTGGTCCATACAGCCATAATATGCATCATAACATTCCTGATTATAAAGCCCGGACACCTCTGTCTTGGCACGTACAGTGGTTCCTTTTTTCAATGCGGACTGCTTTGCTGTCTTTTTTGCAGCAGCGGCCATAACATCGCATGTTGGCAATGCAGTCAATATCCCCAACACTGGAAATAACGCACATATATTTTTGAACTTCATAATCAACCCCTCTCCAATCACCATTAACAGATTACATATTTACGTCTTCGCAACTTTCAATTTCCTGGCAGAACTCTTGCTTGCCACCAGATGCAGCCCCCAATATACCTGCACCAATCGCACCAATCGCACCACCAATCGCAGTACCCCAACCTGCTGACACCATCGTACCTGTTGCAGCACCTGCCGACAAACCACCCGCCGCAGATTTCAATGCAGACGTTGCCTTGGATTCACCACCAACCTCGCAAACTTGTTGCATGCGACACACGTGGCAATTACGTAATTTTGGTTCAAACTGCACACTGCGAATATAACTATAATTTTTATCCGATTTATCAGGCGTTTCTACCTTATACGTTGCATAACAATTCTTTTCTGCCTCTTCTAATTCTTGCTGACGGGACAATTCTGCAATTTTTGTTTCCAATTCACGCATTGCACGATTTTCCGCGCCAACTTCTGCAATTAACTTTGCAGTATTAAACACACTTGCACCCAATTTTTGACGTCCAGCAGGCTTTTCTGCATCTGAACATGCCGCAACTGTTTTATCCTGTTCAAACTGCTCAAAGAACGCTGCAACCGCCGCCTTTGAATTATCGCGAACCTTTACACGCAACGCCACCATTTCTGATTCTTCTTTTGGAATTTCTGTCAATCCCTGAACTGTATCGTCTGCTGGCAAACAGGCCATATCCGTACCACACGTACGCCCCAACTGTTCACTAAAATAATTAATACAGCCCTGCATCATCTGATAATCCATCTGCAAAACAGCCGCCGACACAATAACATCAAACTGGGTTTCTGTTTTACATGACGGGAACATAGACTGTGGGCACATGGCAACAATCTCAGACGGTTTTTTACCAACACATTCTGGTTTTGTAAAGTTTTCTCCACACTTATCACGCAAACACGCATCAACATCATTCTGACAGAACTGGGTGCGCAAATACCCCAACTTATCATTTACGACCGTTTTTAACCCAGGAATCATTTCATTACACTCATCAATAATCGGACAAACACCCGCCGCAACATTAACATCTGTCAAACATGCTGAATTCGTAGTTGTAGAACACCCATCTTCCAAGCAAACCTGAATCTGCGCCAAACATGTCTGACGACGATACTTGTCCGCATACTGTGTCGCATTTGCCAAAATCGATTCAGATTCTGCCGCCCAATCACTCAAAACATCTTTTCGAACCGCCATACACTGATCCAGAACATTTTCACACGCATTCGCACGACGCCCCAACAAATCAGCATCTAAACAGTTCTCAAAATTAGCCCCACAGCCGCCTTTGTCTGCGACACACGCACGATATGCCAACAAGCATTCACCACGATTATACTTGTTTGTCGTATCCAACATTTCTAAACGCGCCTGACGAACCGACGCCTCTGCGGTACGCTTGTTCGCTTGGGCATTCGATTTCTGATCTGCCAGATACAAACTAAACGCCTTACAATCTGATGTAATTTGACGCGCATACAACATCTCTTCCATTTCTGCCTTGTCGCCACACGCCTCTAACTCCTTGGCACAATATTCTGCCGCCATAGCATACAAACCATCACCTATGTCCGCATCAGAATCCAACGCCTCATCATCCTCTGAATTCAACCACTGCGCAAAACTCAAACCCGACGCACGCGAACTTTTCTTTGCGGCATCACTTTCGCCAAAAACCAATTTCGCCTTTGCCCCCAGTTTTTCACGCTCTACCCCTTCGGTGAATAACAAGTCCGCCTCTTCCTGAATCTTCTGTATTTCCTGAATCAACGCCTTAGACTTATTAATATTTGACGAACACGCACAACGATACCCCTCTGATTCATCCAACAAACAAAATTCATCCATACACGCACGATAACTTTCACGACAATCTTCTGCCGAAACCTCAACCTCTTCTTCTACTTGCGCATCCTCTTCTACGACTTCTTCAACTTCTTCTACTTCCTCTTCTTCAACCTCTTCTTCCGCATCTTCTACCTTTGGCGTCGTCTTTTTTGCACCTGCTGTAACAGTCGACCCAGACGTCTTTTTTCCACTAATATTCGGGGCACGCGATGCCGCCGCAGACAATCGCGACACACCAACACGCGCTGCACTATCACGTGCAACCGCAAATGCCAACCCCGGCACAACAGCCAACAAAACAGCAAGAATTCTTAATTTCATAGACTCCACCCTACATACACTTGTTATGTTATTTTAACAAAAAAAGCATTAATACACAAGCAAATAAAACACTTGCATTTCTTTGCCACAATCAATATCATATACGTCATAAAAACCAGAAAATTCAAGGAATCAGTTTATGGCAAAAGATGATGTAATTGTTTTCAGTGGCACTGTCGAAGACAAATTGCCAAACACAATGTTCCGCGTAAAGTTAGAAAACGGACATGAAATTTTGGCAACAGTATGTGGAAAAATGCGCAAGGCACGCATCTGGGTTAACGTCGGCGAACGCGTACGCGTCGAAATGACACCATACGACCTGGACAAGGGCCGCATTACGTTTGTTGAACGCAATCGCCCATCAACAGAAAACGCAAATTAAAAAATCCGACATTTGTCGGATTTTTTTAATTCATTTCACTTGTTAAAAATCCCCATTTCTGATAACATTATATTTATAGTACTAAGGATGAGAAAGATAATATTGTTCATTATGGCGTTTTTCGTCAGTGTCGCACCTGTCGACGCTGCTGAACGCAGTGCAACAACCATAACACGCAACACACAGAAAAACACAGTATCACGAATAAACACATCTTCTGAAAAAAAATCAGCTCGTGGTATAACAGCACGCGGCACCACAAAAAACACAATTGTGCGCCCAACCACAAAAACAAACAAACAATCTGGCAACACAACTGCACGCAATGCCAAAACCATTGCGCGCACAGCCCAACCAACAACACGCAACACGCACACAGAAACAATTGCACGCAACGCAACGTCAAAGAACGCGCATCGTATGGCACGCGCAACAATCACAGTACCAACAACACCATCAAACACATTTGGCACAAATTACAACTCGTGCCGTGACGCGTATTTCACATGCATGGATCAGTTTTGCGCAACCGCAAACGACGCCTATCGCAGATGTGTTTGTTCATCAAAATTGTCAGAAGTACAATCACGGGAACGCGCGTTGTCCCGGGCATCTGATCAACTGCAAGATTTTAATAATCTAAACATCGATGTTATTAATAAAACCGCCCAGGAGGTTAATGCGATGCTATCCGCATCCGAAGGTGAATTGGCCCAAGAAAACACCACCGACACTTCTGATGGCGCAAAACAACTATCCGGAATCAGCGCCGTTTTATCAAAGACAAAAAAACATTCTTTATCGACCCAGGGCACACTTGATATCGCCGGCGATATTAATACGATATGGTCAACAACGACTTTAACCGGTGGCAGCACCATTGCCAATCTAACCGGCGAACCATTATACAATGCGGTACACGCACAATGTTCTGAAATGGTCATGGAACGTTGCGGGCAAAAATCAACATTGGACATGGTTGTGTCTGCATACGGCATGTATATTGAAAACGACTGTTCGGCAATAATAAACTCGCTAGATAAAAAATTAACCGCTGCAAACGGGACAATTCGCGACACAGAACGCAAAATGAACGAAGCGCGCCTGGAAAACTACAATACACACAATTCAAAATCCATTAACGATTGTATTGCCCAGGTACGAATTGACATAACAAGCGATAGCGCATGTGGCACAGACTATGTACACTGTTTAGATATCACTGGCCGTTATTTGAATTACAACACAGGCGAACCAATCTATACGCCCGAATTTTACAAACTATCATCCCAGATATCTTTATATGGTGACGTATTAACAAATGAAACCAACAGATTACTTGTCGCCAACCTAAACAACAAACGTGAATACGCAAAACGCGGTCTGGACACCTGTCGTGATTTGGCAAACGAAGTATGGGACGAATTCATGCGCCAGGATATCACCGAAATATACCATGGACAACACGTACGTATTCTCCAAGTTAAAAACGAATGTTTAGAGGTTGTTAACGTATGCTATGACGAACAAAGTCAATCATTAAAAGATTTCAGCAACATTGACGAACAACTATTACTGGGGGCACGCTTGGAATTATCCGAACAAATGTGCAAAGAAAAATTAGACACGTGCAGCAATCTATACGGCAACGGATCAAACGGTATGCAAGAATTGCTTACTGCGATGCACAATATTACAGATGCGAAAATCGCAAAACAATGTGTTGAAACACTGCAAAAATACGCACAGGATTTGTGCGCAGTACCTGGCAACGACACCCAACATGCGTACCCATACGGTTGCCGAACATACACCCCCAGCGAACGCCGATATGCCGCGCTTGAAATATGCAACACCAGTACAACATATAACGACCCACAACTCACAGACAGTACACCAATCCTTCAACCACAAGCCACCGCAGCAACACAAAACGTCGATTTCTCGATAATAATACTCAACAATCTGAATAAATTAAATGGCGATTGGGTAACAGACCACACATATTATCAAAGCTGTGACATACAATATGTATATTGCAAGCAAGATTATTATCTAAGCACAGATAACCAATGTCTACCCTGTCCTGCCAATTGCACTTGCCCCGCCGGAACAACAGATAAAACCCTTTCGGAGCACTGCATAGATGTCGGCCAAATAATCACAGAGAAAACGAACCAGTGTGGCGACTATGAAGGCAGCCTATATCAAAAAATGGTACGTTATGCATCCCAGGCATGTGTCCGCCCCAGCGAGGCTACAAACCCGTTACCCGACACAATTTTACAAGATATAAACACAGTAATGACACAATTACGTACCAACATGGCAACACAATTGGCCACCGAATGCGAACGTTGGGACGGTGAATGGATCAGCACAGTCTGGAAAGATGATGATACTAACGGCAAACACGACACAACAGGTCATACGCTTAACCCGCGTTTCTATCGTGAAACAAACGCCAGTACTAAATGGGGATTCTGCGCAGAAAAAACAACCGAACAATAAATCGACCTACACTTGCAGACAATATAGAAATTTGATAAAATAAATAACAAAAGAGAGAATAATATGAAAAAAATATTAATCGCGTCATTCCTATCTGTCATTGGAATAAATTTTGCATTTGGTGCCACCCCATGGTGGGAACAGCCAACCGTGTGCAAATTGAATCCATCTGATTGCTATTCTGGCATGGGTGCTGGATTTGATTCTGAAATGTGGGACGCAACCGCCTGATGTTGGGGCATGAAATATATATGTTCAAACGCACTGACACAGCCCGGTGCAAAGGCAGTATTAATGGGACGCGAGGAAATCAAACGCGGTAACGGGATAAAGGTCGACTTTGACACAGATCTGCTGTCATCAGACGACGAATGTTTTGGCCGACGTAAAACAACCAATGACGGCACAATGGCATCGGTCAACGGTCAATATGTAAACGTATGGTGCAACGGCATTTTAAATAATCCAACCGAAACACTGGAAAACGGCGAAATAACATACGGTCCACAACCAACGTGCAGCATACTGGCCCAAGACGGATATGTCGGCGTTGAAAACGGCCGTTGTTATGGCAAATATTTTGATCCTGGCAAATACATTATCGAATGCGGTTCAGCCTTATTACCGAAACGCCTAATTGTATTAAACGGCGCAGACTATAACGCACCAACAAACGTAAAAACAGAATCTGATGCCGAACGCCTGTTTAATACAATGTATTCAAATTCAAAAACACAAAAATCAAAATACTTTAAGAAATAAAAAAAATCCCCACTTGGGGATTTTTTATTTTGTATTTTGCTTCATACCTGCACAAATTTCTGCAATACGCTTTTCCGCAGCATTTTCATCCAGTTTTATCGGATTATGCTGCATAACATCCTCTACAAAGCGTAATGCATTTGGATTCTTGCGCAAATAAGAACGACGCACGCGCAAAACAACAGCATTATCACGGAAATAATCACTTTTATGCTCTGCAAACTTTATACCATTGCTACGCAATATCTGTTTCGCAATATTACGATTTTTCAAACTATAAACAAAACAATACCAATACGACAAACCATTACTGGCAGTCGTATAAAAAGGAACATTCTGCGCCAAATATGCCAACGCTAACGCGTCTGCATGTGGCTTGTCACTAACCGCCACAGGTGCACGCCCTGGGAATAAATTTTTCACATATTCAACAACTGTACTAAATTTCATATCCATAATATTTATACCTTTATATTTTTATTGGACAACTATGATATTATAAAAAAACGAAAATTCAAGCAGATAAAAACCGGGCATTTTGCCCGGCTTTTATATTCCAATACGATGCGACATCTTTAACATAAATATCGACTCGTTCCCAAAGTCATCCGTATGATTCGGATTTATACGATAAATAAACCCAAATGCACCATCTGTAAATTCACCAAATTTATGACGATACGCACCGCTAAAACGCAATTCACGATGCTGTGGCTTCAAAGACAAATCTTCGATATGCGTATCAACAACATTCAATTCATATTTGTTATCTGTCATTTCAACGACATCATAATCCGCATATGCATACTGTAATGCGCCATCTGTTATCGCCAGTGGTTGCGATACTGCAAATTCAAAATTTCCAACATTTGCACCAACCGCAAACGCATTAGAATCAATGCCTGTCATACCCAAAATAAATTGCCCAGATGCATCTGACATTGTTCGTGCAAACGTTGCACGGGCGGTAAAATTAACCAAATCAGACACACGATATTTCGCAACCGCATCAATATAGGTCGTATTACCATCACCCAAATTCAATAAACCACCTGTCTGCGCCCCCAAGATTGTATCGGATTCGTGCGCGAAACCAATCGACGTCGTAAAGGCAAATTCATCATTTGACCATGTAACATCAGATTGTGCCCCCTGCATCAATCCCAATGTTGCCGGCATATATTGCGCTGAAATCGTTGGGTCATTTTCCAATAAACCCTCATCCGTGATTGCCCCAGAAAACGCACGTGCCCCAAATGTCCAATTACCGTTTTTATATGCAATATCTGATACAATCGCATTTGACGTCAAGCCTAAAATTGGATTTGCCAAACCATCAAAGCGCGACACACCGTCCGTCAAATAATGCTGATACGACGCACCAAATGTCCAATTCCCAGATTTATAATCCAACGACAAATTATCCAACCCATTCAAATTATCGTTATACGCACGCTCAGAAAAAGACATCGCCAACCCAATATTGCCAATTTGACTGCGCTGAACATTATCGCGACGTGTCCTAAACTCGCCCAAAACATCCCCCATATACAAACCACGTTCATCAGATGTCCCCAGCGCAAATTCATTTTCCCAGACACGCGGCAAACTCATTTTCCCATCCACGCTGGTCAACACATCATAGAACGGCGCACGAATTGTTGCCCCACGCAAACTTAATACAGACGACGGCCTAAACATCGTATTGGACGCCACGCGCCAATATGCATTTCCATTTGCCGACACTATATTATTCCCGTCATAAAAATAAACAGACGTCCCTGGCTTTGTCGCGCGTTCCAAATTTATTAATCCATAGCCAAAAACCTGGGCAAACGTATCCAGATAATTTGCACCATTATCGACACTATCCTGAAATTCACCCGGCAAATCATACATATTCTTTAAATACGCCGTCAATGTATCTTCTGTAAATGCGTTCCCTGTAACCGTCGTTCCCAACAACGGTCCATCCGCCGTCAAGGCCAACAACGTAAACACCTGTTTATTATTCAAATAATCAAATGCAGATTTTACCGCACCAACCGCACCTGCAACACTGGACACCGCATGTTCATCAGATTGACCTGCACCGGCAAAACACCACGGATCAACAGAACCACGTCCCGAACCCGCAATACCGCATGCACGCGCCTTGTAATACGTATCATCAGATTCATCATCTGGTGTACCATTATTGTTTTTCCATGTGGCCAATTGTATCTTTCCAGTCGGCGAATAACCAGACACACTGGTTGTTCCCACGGTTCCAGAACCACCCAATTCAACCGCCACCGCAGACATAAAATACCCCTCTGCATTTTCATATATCAACGGCACAACATTCTCAAATGTTGCAGATAATGTTTTCCCTGTATACAAAGAATCTGTTTCAAATCCACCGGTTGAAAAAACCATTATCGGCTGAAAGCTGGACCCCAATTGCCCAAACAAACTTGTTGCATACGTTCCCTGATAATCTGTATCAGCACCCAAATCATAATAACCATTTACCAATGCCGCCAACCCAGTCTGACGCATATCTGCCGGCAAAGACAAAATATCATCAATTGTTTCAACCGTCACCGCACGCAAAGGTGAAATCACAGAAGAATTAGCAATAACATCGACACGCGAACGTCCCCCGCCAAAATCGCCATTAACCCACAATTGTGCGGCCTTGGCCATCGCCTTGTAATTTAAATAATCCAGCGCCCCCAATTCCTTGACTAATTCCAAACCACCATCTGTCATTGAATACGCCTGATTAATTTTTCCATCTGCCCCACTATCAATGTACAGATATCCATTCGCGCCAATATATCCATTGTACTTTTTGGATGGGTCTGCGTTATTCGTCGCGACAAAGGTATTACCTGTCTGCAAAACAGTCATTGTTTCACCAAACAAAACAATTTGCGTCAATTTTGAATCTGTTAGTTCATACGTACCCGTACTTTCCGTTGTGGCATCAACCATACCAATTCCGCCACCGGTACGAAAGATTGTCATCTGACCATTTGGCATAAACCCAATATAATCTGCATCTGGATATCCAGCATCACGCCCACCAACAATCTTTGCCAGCAAATTATCATCATTGGTTGCGCCTGTATTATTTACAACCGTACCCCACCCTGCCAAGTCAAAGTTCGACAATAATATCGCGTCTTCTGCTGTCACCGCATTTGCCAAGGTCCCTTCACCAGTTCCTAAGACAACCTTGTTGTTGTAATACTTACTGGATACTGTTGTATCATCCCCCGGGTTAACCGTTGTGCCATTAACGCTGGTCCACGGCAACAAAGTATCACCCAACGACGAAGTTGCATCAACACCATACGCATAATTATTTGCATTTACACCATTTGCCGTCACCAGCGCAACATTCACCGGACGCCCACCCAACACAGGTTCACCCCGCCAATTAACACTTTCCAGGTTAAACGGTTCACGTGTCGTTACATTTCGCAGTGTACGCATTCCCATATATCCACGTGCCAGTGGCGAATATCCATGCATCATCAACAGATAATTTTGCCCATCAAGATTGGTCATCAAATCGAAACTTTTTGCATAAATTAATTCTGCATCACTGGGGCTATAAAAATCTAGATTCGCAACATAGTTCTGACTTTCATCCTTGGCTGTTGGCATTGCCGGACCATACGGCAATGTAAATGCAGCCGTTACCGTCCCAGAACCACCCCCAGAACCGCCACCACCACTGGGTCTATCACCGCCAGATGAAGACGAATCGTTATCATTACCCGGATCAAAGACATCCGTCAACAACAACAGCCCACCTACAACAACGGCGGCACCCGCCGCCGTCAATGCAATGCTTTGGGCAGACGACAGTCCGCTAAACAAGCCGCCCCCACCCTTGGTCTTGTTTCGATTTTTATAACGCTTAATCTGAGAATCACAACGTGACGCATCTGCACCATACATCTGCAAAATCTGCGCCGCGCGCACATCATTATTCATCAACGCAGTACAAACAATAGAAACACCGGTTGCATCAACAAAATTAATATTTGCACCATTATTCACCAGTGCCTGAACCTGTTGAATATCTGCATTCTTTGCCGCCGCCAACAATTGTGCCGCCATCATAAAATCACTGGTCGCACCAAACGACGCCACAGGCATCAAGAACAACGAAAACACTAAAAATCTGATAATCTTCATATATATTCTCTCTTTATGAATAAATCTTATCATAAGATATTTTTTTCGTCTACATAAAAATACAAAAAAGAACCCGTCAAAATGACGGGTTTTTCTTTTTAGTAATAAACGCGTTGTTTTGTTTTGGTTTTCACCGTCACTGTAACGGTTGTTGTTCGCTTAAAAGTATTCAAAGAATCTGCAACAACCGCCGGCGTTGGGCTTTGCACAACGACATTATTATTATTACCAACTACAATCGCCCCATTATTATTAGAACTATTGATATTAACACAAGGCGTCGACACCTGCTTTTGCGTTTTTACATTTTTATTTTTCCTAAC
>JAFTTY010000013.1 GCA_017466525.1 Alphaproteobacteria bacterium | reverse complement strand
GGATATAGCTCAGTTGGTTAGAGCGTTGGTTTGTGGTACCAAATGTCGCCGGTTCGAGTCCGGTTATCCGCCCCATTATAAAACGTCCCGTTTGGGACGTTTTTAATTTTGGGCGGTTCGGACGAGAACCGCAGGTTCGGAACGTAGCGTCAGCGCAGTGAAAGGGGCCCATGGAGTGAAAACGAACATGGGAATATACAGTCCGGTTATCCGCCCCATTATAAAACGTCACGTTTGGGACGTTTTTAATTTTGTGCGGTTCGGAAGATAACCGCAGGTTCGGAACGTAGCGTCATCGCAGTGAAAGGGGCCCATGGAGTGAAAACGAACATGGGAATATACAGTCAGGTTATCCGCCCCATTATAAAACGTCCCGTTTGGGACGTTTTTTTACTTAACCTGTTCACATATTTTTGCAAATGCTGCAATCGTTATGTTGTTTTTATTCAAAACTTTTGCAAGTGTGTGGGTCGACGGATAACGCAACTTGCCATTTGTATCAATCCGTTTCGATTTGTTAAATGCAGTCGAATCCAATCCGCTGACAATCGCAAGTTGTGAAACACTGATGCTTTTTGATTGAGCAATTGAATCCAGGGCGCCCCAAATCTGATCGTGTGTTAACATAAAAATCTCCTGTGGTTTTATTAGATTGATTAAATGGTTTAGTCGGCAGACTTCAATTATTGCGCGAATCGGCCAACAAAATCAACCGCAAATCCTAGGCACTTATACCTAGCAATCTTTGTGGCTTATAACTGCCTGAGGGATGGTTCTCTTTTTGGTTGAATATTTTGTATTTTTATCATTTACAGCAGGTTGTTTTGATGCTATTATAACTGTATCAGGTTCTGTCGGGATAAAAGAATCTGATGGGTTTTGATAGGCCCGTACTGTCCGGCATAATACAACGTAATATAAACGATTGTTTTTTTGTCGTTATATTTTTATCCCCTGATTACATATGTAGTCGGGGTGCCATTGGTATATAAAACACGAATGTAATTCGGAAAAGCAATGGAATCAACGGCAGTACGATTATCAACACCCCGACTTCCCTAATTTTTATTCTATAAAACACACCGCCCAAATTGGGCGGTGTGTTTGTTTTGTTGTTTTTATCGTTGTTTTTCTTTTACATACTCTTCTGCACGCTGGCGTTGGGTTATGTTTTCAAACACACCCACATACTCTGCTGGACTTTGTGGTTTTTGATACCGCACAACTATTTCATCGCCATCGTGTGGAAATATCACACCTGGTTGCAATGCGATATTCCCCTGTACGACTGTGCCGTGACGATTTACACCCCAAAAACATGCAGGGTTAGCATAATGAGAATAATGAACATTCAGTACCTTGACCGTATCTTGTGTAAAAGACGGGTCTGTATAATCTGTACTAATGGCATCTTTGATTTTGTTGTTAATATCCTTACACCCAGCCAGCGTCAACAGTACAAACCCCATAATCGGTAATTTATGCAAATATTGTTTCATTTTGTTTACCTTTTATCGTGTCGTGTAGTGGTCACAGTATTTGACGATTTTATGTGCCAGTTCGTTTATCCGTTTCTTTGCACAATCTATGTCATAAAAAGAAAAAACATTATACTTTTGAGTTGCATCAATTATTTCGCCGTTTTTACCCTTGTACCGCTTGATTGGCTGACCGTCTATGGTTGGACAACACAGTGATTCAGTTCCCTTGCTTACAGACAATGCTGTAAAGTAGTGAAAGCCAAGTTTACAATGTTTGTCACAGCCATCGCAACGTGTTCCATCGGATACATTATGCAAATTTGTTTCTTTTTCCTGTGTAAATGACATTTTGGTTTCCTTTATCGTGTCTTGTAATGGTCGCACAGTTTGGCAATTTCGTATGCTTTATCTAAAATCTTTTGATTGTACTCTCTTACTTTATATGTGTGAGGCAGGTGCAAAAACTCTGATTCAAAAACACATTGTTGTGGTTCGCCATATTTATCAAAAAAACTGATTATTTTCTTGCCGTTAATCGTAGGCCAGACAAATCTTTTAACAGGCAGAGTTGATGCTATTCTCCTTGCGTTTATTGTTTTGTCTTTTGCCTCTTGTTCTGTTTCTTCATAAAACCCTAACTTGCATCGTTTTTCGCACCCATCGCAAATGCTGATATTCGTTTTGTTTTCCTGTGTAAATGACATTTCATATCCTTTTATCGTTGTTTTTCATGTAATGTCTGCTTAATGTGTGACAACATAGATTTAATTTCTGCCTGATTATTCAGTATTTCCAGTTCTGTTTTGCTGGGGCGCAGGATTTTATATTGCCGGCATACCGCATCGTCTGGGGCATCGCAAATACAAGTTGAACCACGCTTGTGTTTGCAGTCTTCGCCTGCAAAATAGTTTCTGCAAATTTTAACTTTTTTATTCCAAAATGACATTTTGGTTTCCTTTATCGTGTCTTGTAATGGTCGCACAGGCTGGCGATTTTGCCTGCATATAATTTAGCATAGCTTTTTTGCTGGTCTGTTCTGGCCCCCAGAACAACTTCGCCTGCGAACATGTGTCTATAATTCTCGTCAATATAATGGGTTATCACTTGCTCGCCAATTGCTGGATAAACATGACATTTATATGGACTATGACTATACCCCAGGCGGCAATTGCATTCACAACCATCACAGTGGTCGCTTTGGGGGACAAATACTCGTGCCCATGGCGGTCTTATGTTTATGAGTTTTTCCTGTGTAAATGACATTTGGTTCCTTTATCTTGTTTTGCAAGGCTCACGCAGTTTAGTAATTTTGCGGATATCTTCATCCGGATTTTTATCAATGTACTCATAGAATGAGTTTGGAGATTTTACAGCCCACTCCATCTGGAATTCAAACTGTCTGCCCAGAGGACTTGTTGGTGTTACCTGTTCTGTCTTTTCTGCCTTGTCTGTTTTTTCTGGGGCGAAACATTTGTAAAGCACATAACCCATCCCTCCAATATATGCAGACACAAGCAAAATCACACTCGCAGCACGCAAGGCCTCGACAACAGGACCTACATCAACTTCATCCGTGTCATAAGTATCGTATTTTTTACGTTCTTCATTCATTTTTTTTGCCGCCCAAAATGCAGGCCATGGATTCGGTACAGCCATTTTGATTTTCCTTTATCGTGTCTTGTAGTGGTCGCACAGGCGGGCGATTTTGCCAGCCAATAATTTAGCGTCTTTTTCATGTTGAAAAAGTTTGGTTATAATAACCTCTACACAGGTGGACTGACTTTTATGATTCTCGTCAATATAGTGCGATATTTTTTGCCCACCAATTGTTGGATAAATATGACATCTCCATGGGCAATACAGATAATTTAATTTGCACTGGTCTTCGCATCCATCGCATCTGTCCCTAGACAAAACATTGACATGTGCCAGGCCTGGTTTTGTATTTATTAGTTTTTCCTGTGTAAATGACATATTATTTTTCCTTTTTATCGTGTTTTATAGTGGTCGCACAGACGGGTCAGCTCTTGTCCGAACTGCAGTATCCTAATTCGTGCTATTGTGGGTGACTTAAATTCGTGTACATACAGACCCGTTAATGGATATTGTACGCCAGCCTGAGACTTGAAATACAATACACGTTCCCCACAAATCGTTGGATAAATAGCATCGCAAACGATGACGGTTCCTATCTCGCATTTTTTATCACAACCATCGCATTTGGTCGTTTTTTGAACGGGCGTAATATGCGGAAATACTATTTTCTGGTTTTTGAAATTCTCGCCAATGTTCAGACCTTTTTCCTGTGTAAATGACATTTTATTACCTCTTGCACTTTTATTCTACTGTGAACTTAGCACAAATTGACAGATTTTCAAGTTTTACGACAACTTTTTCATTGCCACCCTTTTGACATCTGTCCCGACCAACAGAAACCTGTCTGTCGGGCAAGAAAAAACACCGCCCAACCGGGCGGTTTTTTATGGCATAAGACGCGTCGGTCCACGGAACAGGAATGTGGCCTCGCGCAAACTGGGCAGATCCAGCAATTGTTTTATGAATCTGGCACCGCCCATACCCCAACCACCATGCGGTGGCATACCATATCGGAAGCATTCCAGGTACCACTGCAGCCCCGGTTGATGTAATCCTTTCTCGCGCAGTTGTTCGCACAGTTTTTCGTACGACTCTTCGCGTTGGGCGCAGGTTACAATTTCAACCCCACGATACAGCAAGTCAGCCGACACAGATATAGGCTGCCCATGTTCGCCAACACCTTTCTTGTGATAGAACGGGCGACATTCCCATGGCCATTCGGTGATATACACAAAATCTGAGCCATAATGCTCGCGCACATATTCGCCCAGTGCTTTTTCTTCGGCGGTGGTTATGTCTGGCTCGGCGGACGCACACCCTATTTCACGCAGGATTTCCTTGGCACGTGCCATGGTGATGCGTGGAATTGGTTTCTTTAACTGAAACTCTGATATGCCAAAGTATTTTTCAATCTCTTTGCCACATGTCTTTTTGATGGATGTCAGCATATAGCGGACCGCCTGTTCCAACTCTTGCATTACTTCTTCAAAGCTTTCGATATACGCCATTTCACCGTCAAACGATGTAAATTCGGTTGAATGTCGTGTGGTAAAGGAATGGTCCGCACGAAATGCAGGCGCAACCTCAAACACACG
>JAFTTY010000012.1 GCA_017466525.1 Alphaproteobacteria bacterium | reverse complement strand
TTTGTCATCTGATTCTATATACAGTGCCAGTTCGTTCGGCGTCAACCAATTATCAGGTTTTCTTTTTATAAGCATTTTTAACTCCATTAACTTGATGATCTGAATTATAGCATAAAATAGTTGTATTGTTCATAAAAATTGTCATTCCTGCGCAGGCGGGAACAGAGACTATAAAATTTACTTAGTTTTTAGAATCAGCAATTGGTGCGCATTGCGCACGATTAAGAGCCCTATCTCTGCCTGCGCAGAGATGACAAGAATCACATATTCTTGTAAAGAATAGTCGCACAACTAAACCTTAGGCAAACAAATGAAAAAACCGCCCGGAATCGGGCCCCGCAAAACTGAAAAATTTGTGGGTGATACGGGCGGTAAGAATTATTTATGCAAAAAACCGTATTCATATTTATTATTCCTGTAAGAATCCACCAGACTGCATTTTCCACAGGCGTGCATATTCGCCACGCTTGCGCAGTAATGATTGGTGGCTGCCTTGTTCAATTACATGGCAATCCTTGATTACAATAATACGGTCCATATTACGCAGGGTGGACAGTCGGTGTGCAATCGCAACCGTTGTGCGTCCGGTCGCCAGTTCGTCAAAAGACCCCTGAATTGCGACTTCGGTTTCGCTGTCCAGGGCAGATGTAGCCTCGTCCAGGACCAGGATAGGGGCATCTTTCAAGAAAGCACGTGCAATGGCGATGCGCTGTCTTTGACCGCCTGATAATTTGATGCCACGGTCACCAACCAGGGAATCATATTTCTTGTCGGTTTCCATAATGAAATCGTGGGCGGCGGCACGCTTGGCAGCACGTCGTATTTCCGCATCCGTTGCATTTACTTTGCCATACCCGATGTTTTCACGCAGGGTGCGATTAAACATTGTTGGGTCTTGTGGAATAAATGCGATATTTTCACGCAGTGAATCCTGGGTGTATTCTTTGATGTCTTGGCCGTCAATCAGGATTTGACCGTGTGTTGGATCCCAAAACCGCATCAACAGGTGTACCAATGTTGTCTTGCCCGCACCCGATGGGCCAACGATACCGACACGTTCGCCACATTTGATTTTCAGGTTCAGGTCCCTCAGAACCCATTTGCGTTTGTATTTGAATGATACATTGCGGAATTCAATTGTGCCACATGTAACCTGTAAATCTGGGGCATTTGGCGCATCCATGACTTCAATTGGGGCAACCAGCTCTTCATAGGCACGCGCTGCTGAACCTGTTTTTTCTATAATCGTTGGTACCATGTCAATTACTGCTGCAATGGTTCCAAATACACCGATATAGATACTTGTCGCAAGAACTGCACCTGCGATTGTCATTTCGCCCTTGGCATACAGATATACGCACAGCAAAATATTTATACCTGTTGTGATATCCCATACAACACCTGGAACTCCGTTGAATAATCGTTGTAGGAACCCTGTGTTAATTGTGGCCTGTACTCGCTCTGTGCGAATAGGGTCCAGATGTTCTTCTTCTTGCTTGGAACGCGCAAACAGTTTTACCAGCGAATAATTTGATACACTATCCAGCACTTTGCCTTGCAGTTTGCTGATAACCGTTGCGCGGTGCTTGGTTGCGGCCTTTAATTTTTTTGATAAACGCCATGAATAAATAACTCTAAATACAATGACTGCAAAGAACATGTATGCAACGTATCGGTTCACAGCAAACAATAATGTTGCATTAACGACAATTGTGGACAGACGGCAAAACGCATCGATTATGGTTCCTAATGCATCAAATCCTGTTGAGATTTGGCCCATTTGACTGCTGGTTTGTCCGGCCATCCGTCCAGTCCAGAAAGACATAGATTGTTTATGAACATAGTTTGTAAGAACCTCTGATATTTGGCGATAGGCACGTGGCGACCAGTGATTGTTAATCCAGCCTCTAATTTGCGCAAGGGTCGTAACGGTAAGGTTTAATCCGATTATCATCAATACGGTTGGCAACGCATGTTCCATCAGTGTCATACCGGTTGGTACTGGGGTTTCAAAAATGGCTACTGTCCAACTTTGGATAAGGGGTTGCAAAACTCGGTCAAAAGCAACAACAAAAGACAAAATAGCACCAGCTAAAATCATCCATCCATTGCCGCGAATTGCGTGTTTAAAATAAAATCCCCACAGGGTTTTGGGCAGGGCGGTTGTTTTGCTGGATTGTTTCTGTTTGGTCATGCTGCTCTCCGTCTAATTCCACACAGGCATATTTTGGGTGGTTGGAGGTTTACAACTATTGTTTTCGGAAAATAGCGGGTTTATTCAGTATATTCACCGCCCTCCAACCAAGGGGTTAGAGGTGTTTACTGTCCCCACGGACACCGAAAACAAATGGGTTGTAACGCCCAGCACAGTCGCCTGTGTCGGCGATAATTATATCATAAAATAGGGTTGGTTGCAAATGCACGGATGTCGCTTTGACAAATAAAAGTTTGATCAAAATAAATTAGTCATACCCACGCAGGTTTGTGTCAATTGCCCCGCAGGGACTGAATTAAAAATGTCTGTGACACAGTAGATTCCCGCCTTTGCTGGAATGACGAAAAACAATAAAAAACCGCCCAGTGGGCGGTGGGGGTTAACGTTGCTTTTGTTTTATTTTCTGATTTCTGTTCAGATATTGCAAACGTTCATTTAGTCGCTTTTCTTCAGCCTTTATTTCTTCCAGACGCCAACGAATTCTTGTTGCCTCGTCTGGCACATAGGCCCCAGAATCAGGATGATGATCAGGGTTAAAGAAATAACGTATATTACGTGGTATTCTGTTTACCATTATTTATGTCCCTTGCTTTGTGTTTATATAAATTGAGATATAAAAAAATATGTATGTAAAAATATGCCCCGTCCTTACAGGGCAAAAAATAAACCAAAGAAATTGTATCTTGTGGATTTTACCATGGTTTTATTATTTATCCCCATGCAAGCAAAGTCAAACAAAAAACCGCCCAATGGGCGGTGGTATTAACGGTCAACATTTGGCTGAGAGTGCATATGCATAAAAATTTGCTTGTAGGCATTTTGTAGGTCTGGCAAAGATTTTATTTTGTCATATTCTGTCGAAGACATAATATTTGTTATAATATATTCTTGGTCTGAAAAAGGGTATTTAAAATGTCTTCCAATAAAAACATCTCCTTCTATTAAATTCAATTCTTTTTCTGCAGGGTCAAACATACGCATTTTCCCGTCTATATTAACTGCAATAATTTGATGACCATCTATGCGTTTGGTATCGCTATGCTGCAAATCAGATACTATTGCAGTTAAAATAACCTTATGCTCAATCCCCTTGCTCGATAACAGGTGCGAAAATACACGTGCACGTCCCGTACAACCAACGATATTCGGGTGTAATTTTTGTTCAATAATATCCTGTGCACGCAGTGTAAATTTCCATTTTTCGGCCATATCCATGGTCATGTTATTTGTCGTGGCATATTCATGCAAGGTTTTTGGCCCAACGGAGTGTCGTGCCATATTATGAAATTCCATAAAAACTGCATTTAATTTCACTTTTATCATATGTTTGATTGTATC
Source organism: Alphaproteobacteria bacterium (assembly GCA_017466525.1). GTDB lineage: Bacteria > Pseudomonadota > Alphaproteobacteria > Rs-D84 > Rs-D84 > Enterousia. The sequence continues at coordinate 188 of JAFTTY010000012.1, read as the reverse complement.
ACACATATAGATTTTACAAAACAGAAAAAACCGCCCAATGGGCGGTGAAATTCGGTTTCTATATCGATAACTGGATTTATTCTGGCGACGACCTACTCTTCCGTGGCTTAAGCCAAAGTACCATCGGCGATACGGGGTTTCCCTGTCTGGTTCGGGATGGAACAGAGGGTGGCTCCCGCTCAATAATC
>JAFTTY010000011.1 GCA_017466525.1 Alphaproteobacteria bacterium | reverse complement strand
TGTTTTTGTTTTACGGTTGTTCCGCGTTTTACTCTTGCCATGACCTATACCCCCTTATTTCAAACCATATGGTGCCAGGATTTTTGCCTGTCCGACCATGTTATCGTTCAAATACTGTGGCTTTGCACCTGCCTTGTTTGCACGGGCAGATTTCTTGCGCAACAGTTTCTTGTGAGAGTTGCGTGCAACACGGATTTTACCAGTTGCGGTCATAGACGCACGTTTTTTTAAGTACGACTTTGTCTTTAATTTTGGCATTTTATATCCTCTTGTTATTAGAATAAAATTACAGTCTGATGGCAATGCCTTGCCACTTTGACTGATGCAATTGTGACATAAATAAACGAAAAATCAAGTTTTTATTGAATATCTGACTTTTTAGGATTAAAGTAAGCCCGATGAACAATAACAAATTATCTTCCAGAGTATACCCTGTGATAAAGGCAGTATGTGCAAGTGCACTGTTGCCGGTGATATTTATATATATCATGATTGCAAAGCCGGATTATAAGATTATGAACGCACTGTCACATGTTGTTGTTCCGGTCGCGCAGGCTGTCGGGGACCTGGTCACATGGCCAATTCGTGTCGTGGGTGACGCAATCGGCGGAGTTACAGAATTATCAAATCTGCGTGCAGAAAACGAAGAACTGCGTGCCAGACTAGACAAGGCATTGATTGATAAGAATGTATGTGACTTGGCCATCGCAGAAAATAAAAAACTGAATCATGAACTGAATATTGTTAATTCACAGCCACGTGACACAATTGTTGCGGATGTTATGCATGATAACAGTGCATTGGGGCATAATACGTATATTATCAACCGTGGTGCAAAAGATGGATTGGTGTCTGGAATGGTCGTAACGTCAACAGATATGATGTTGGCAGGTATTATTATTGATGTTGCAGAAAACTTTGCGCGTGTACGCGCATTAACAGATGCAGATACAAATATCGCCGTGCGTGTTGTCGGGTCAGAGGTTTATGGTTTTATGACCGGAAATGGATCCAGCCGACCAACAATGGGTTTTTTTAGTGACCCTGAATTTCAGGCAACAAAAGGTATAAAATTAATAACCAGTAATATTTCTGGAATTTTACCAGATGGTATTATGGTTGGCGAAATGACAGATGATATGGATGTAAAGGTATTAACACCATCAAAACTGTCACGTGTATTAGTATTAAAGTTTGACGAGAAAAATGAATATAAATGAGCGTAAAAGTTGTTGATTTTCTGCGTAGAGCGTTTCCGTTTTTGATAACCGTCGGTTTATGGCGATTATCTGATTCTTTTTGGAATCCGGCAGGTATTTTGGCAATTATTCCGATATTCTTTTGTTCTTTTATACGATATGTTCCTGGCTTTTCATTGTTTTCACTGATTATGTGTTTCGTTATTGATTATAAATTTGAAACTGTATGTTTTTGGGTTGCAATGTATTGCTTGTTCTATGCAATCAACGGTTTCCAAAGTCTTATTGATTTGACGCGTATGGATAAAAATGGACTGGGCGCATTTATGATATTTTTTGGTTTTACTGTACTGATTCAAGTTTTAACTAATTTTACATTTATAAATCTGGCACGCGGAATGTGGATGTTTGTGTGGACATGCGCACTGTACATACCAACAACGGCATTAATCAAAAGGATTCAGCATGATTGATACCGAAGTTGCACGTACATTTGACCGACGCAGCGCATTATTCTTGACCGGTGGGGCGGTGTTAACATCTGTGCTGGTGTTGCGGATGTTGCAAATGCAATTGTTTAATTATCGTGACTATAAAAAGAAAAGTGAAAATAATTCATTTCGTATTCAAATTAATATGCCAGAACGTGGTAAGTTAATGTCACGTAATGATACGCCTATTTCACGCGATGCGCCAATTTATCGCATATACATCGTTCCAGAAGAAGCAAAAGACATAGAACAATTAATTACAATTGTCGAACAAGACCTGAAATTAAAACCAAAAAAAGTTGAACGAATTCGTGCAAAAATAAAAAAACAATTAAAGTTTCAACCGGTGTTGGTCAGCGAAAATACTGATTGGAATATGTTGGCAGGATTACAGGCAAAAAATCTGCCCGGGTTGCACGTGGAAAGTGGTTATGCACGTATTTATGAACTGGGGCCGGCGGGTGCACAAATATTTGGTTATGTCGGTGAACCAAAAAAACCAGTACCAAATGCACCGTTTTTAACCACAGGTATAACCGGTCTTGAAAAAAAATATGATGACCAGATGAAGGGTACTGCCGGACAAACCGTTATGATTGCAAATGCGGTTGGACGCGTTACAGGTGAAGATAAATCACAGTATATCGCACCAGTTATTGGCGAAAATGTAAAAACAACAATTGATGACGACGCACAGCGCGCCTTGTATGATGCGCTAACACAACATCGTTCGGGTTGTGGTGTTGCACTGGAAATTGAAACAGGTGATATTCTGGCCATGGTTTCAACCCCCAGTTTTGATCCAAATATGTTCCGTGAAGATGACGGTGAAGAATATATAAATACACTGCGCGATGATATTGCAAAACCATTTATGAATAAAACAATCGAAGGACTATACCCCCCTGGTTCAACATTCAAAATCGTTGTGGCGTTGGCTGGTTTGGAATCCGGTGCAATTAACCCACGTGAAAAAATATTCTGTCCAGGACACTGGGACTATGGCGATAGACGTTATCACTGTTGGGAAGATAAGGGACACGGATGGGTCGATTTGGCCGGCGCATTAAAACATTCTTGCGATATTTATTTCTATCAAATGGCGTTGCGTATCGGTATTGATGCAATAAAAAATATGGCACTGCGTTTGGGCTTTACAGAAAAATTTATGGACGATATTCTGTCGCGCGAAATGACCGGGGTTATGCCAGATAGATACTGGAAAGAAAAAAATGTCGGTGTACGTTGGGTTCATGGTGACACCGTTATTTCTGGTATTGGGCAGGGATTTATATTGGCAAACTGTTTACAATTGGCGGTTATGATGGCGCGCGCATCGTCAAACAAGGCTGTTATGCCACGAATTATTGCCAGTGATAAAAAACCAAAATTTGACAGTATGAATCTGCAAGATAAAAATATAAAATATGTATTAAAAGGACTGGAACAAGTATTGGAACCAGGTGGCACCGCCAGTGGCAGCGCAATAAACATAAATGGTATGCGCATGGGCGGAAAAACAGGAACATCACAGGTACGCAGTATTTCAAAAAAAGAACGTTTAAGTGGCGTTCTGACCAATGAACAATTAAATTGGCATATGCGAAATCATGGACTGTTTGTTGGATACGCACCAACAGATAACCCAAAATACGCCGTATGTGTTGTCACAGAACATTCAGGTTCCAGCGGACCTGCGGCACGCAGTGCCAGCGCGTTAATGCGTCAACTATTAAAAAAGAAATGATAAAACAATGGCCAGACAAACACGTGTTTCAAATGCAAATATGATGACATTCCATGAAAAATTAAGTCGATTTTCATGGGGTATGTTTGTGCCAATGTGTATGGTATTAACAATATCTATTGTTGTTCTATATTCCGCAGGTGGGGGAAACTGGAAACCATTTGCATTATCACAACTGATGAAAATTGTTCTGGGGTTTGGGGTATTTTTTATCGCAGCGTTTTCAAATATTAAAACATGGGTAAAGTCTGCATATCTGATTTATGCAATTGCACTGATTATGATTATATTGGTGACATTCGTTGGTCATACGGGTATGGGGGCGCAACGATGGTTAAATCTGGGATTTATTCATGTACAACCGTCTGAATTGATTAAAATCGGTTTGGTTGTGGCATTGGCACGATATTTTGCGTGGTTTAATTCCGTAGAACTGGGGCAATTTAAAAACTATTTAATACCTGGGTTAATGTTGTTAATACCGTTTGGTTTAATTGTGGCACAGCCTGATTTAGGAACCGCATTATCATTGGGTATGATTACAGTTGGTGTTTTCTATATTGTTGGTGCAAATAAAAAATGGTTTATTATCGCAGCAATTTTAGGTTGCATGGCGGCACCTGTTGTTTGGTATGGCGGACTGCATGATTATCAACGTGGACGTATTATTACTTTTATAAACCCAGACAGTGATATCCAAGGTGCAGGCTATCAAATTAATCAGGCAAAAATCGCGTTCGGCAGTGGTGGTATGACCGGCAAGGGATATATGCAAGGTTCACAATCACAACAATCATTCTTGCCGGAAAAACAGACTGATTTTATTTTCACAATGTTAGGTGAAGAATTTGGATTTATTGGTGCATTCATACTATTAATGATTTATACGTGGATTGTTGTCGTACTGTTTTGGTGTGCAAAATTATGCCGAAATCGATTTGGACAATTAATCTGTTTTGGTTTTATGTTGAACTTTTTTGTTTATTACTTTATAAATATCTCTATGGTTTTGGGATTGTTGCCAACTGTTGGTGTGCCGTTGCCATTAATGTCATTTGGTGGCAGCAGTTTATTATCACTGATGTTTGGTTTCGGACTGTGCCAGAACGCGTATATTCACAAAGACCAACAATTATCTGCAAAGGGGAGTTAGGGATATGAATTTGCTTATCGTGGAATCACCGTCTAAGGCGAAAACGATTGAAAAATATTTGGGGCAGGGCTGGCGTGTTATCGCGTCGGTTGGTCATGTTCGTGATTTGGTGCCAGAAAATGGCAGTGTTGACACAGAAAATAATTTCAAAATGAAATGGCAAATTATGCCAGGTAAAGAAAAACAAATTAAATTAATAACAGACGAATTAAAAAAAGCAGATGCAGTATACTTGGCAAGCGACCCTGACCGCGAGGGAGAGGCCATTGCATGGCACCTGTTGGATATTTTGAAAAATAAAAAACTGTTAAAAGATAAAAAAGTTTATCGTGTCGCGTTCCATGAAATTACAAAAAAAGCAGTGCAGGCTGCAATCGAAAACCCACGTGAAATTGATCAAAATTTGGTTGATGCATACTTGGTACGACGCGCGTTGGATTATCTGATTGGGTTTGGTATTTCACCATTATTATGGCGCAGAAATTTGGGTAAATCTGCCGGACGTGTTCAATCAGTTGCGGTTAAGTTGGTTGTCGACCGCGAAAAAGAAATCGAATCTTTTAAACCGGTTGAATATTGGTCATTGGAATCGCTGTGTACGGCAGATTCTGTGGACTTTAAGGCAATGCTTACAAAATTCAATGGTCAAAAAATTGAAAAAATGACCATTGAAAACAAAGAATTTATGGATAATATTTTATCATCAATTGGAACGCCTGAAATCAATGCCAGTGTTATTAATATAGAAAAGAAAAAAACACAGCGAAAGCCAACTGCACCATTTACCACTTCAACCCTGCAACAGGAAGCGGCACGTAAACTTTACTTTGCATCAAAACGTACAATGAGTGCCGCACAAAAACTGTACGAACAGGGTTTAATTACATATATGCGTACAGACGCGACAAACCTGAACGCAGATGCAGTTAATGAAATTAGAAACTTTATTGCGCGTGAATATGGTGAAAACTTTGTTCCAAAATCACCAAATATATATGCAACAAAATCTAAAAATGCCCAGGAAGCACACGAAGCAATTCGCCCAACACATTTTGATGCGCCTGCAAAGAATCTGAGTGGGGACGAGGCAAAATTATACGATTTAATTTGGAAACGTACAATTGCATGTCAAATGTGTAACGCAGAATTTGATTCGGTCGCCGCGGATATTGAAACAGAAAATAAAGTTGGTGTTTTTCATGCCGTTGGTACAACGCGTACATTTGACGGGTTTATGAAGGTTTATACCGAAGATAAAGATGACGAAGAAGATAAAAAAGATTCAAAAGTACCACCGCTAAATATCGGTGATAAAATTATAATCAAAGAATTAAAACCAGAACAACATTTTACACAGCCACCTGCACGATATACCGAAGCGTCACTGGTTAAAAAATTGGAAGAATTGGGAATCGGCCGTCCATCAACGTATGCAACAATTATGTCAACAATTGTTGACCGTGCATATGTTGAACAAGATAAACAAAGACGATTTCACCCAACAAATGGCGGTTGGGTTATTGCATCATATCTGAATAAATATTTTACAGATTTGGTGGATGTAAACTTTACCGCAAAAACAGAAGATACACTGGACGATGTGTCAAATGGCAAGCAAAAGAAAATAACCGCCCTGGAAAACTTTTGGAAACCAACCAGTGAAATGATTGATGGCGCACGTGGAATCAAAACATCTGATATCATCGATGAAATTAACGAATTTATGAACAACCACTTGTTCCCAGATGGTAATACAGTTTGTCCAGAATGTGGTGGTAAATTGGGTATTAAATTGTCTAAATTTGGCCCGTTTATTGGTTGTGAAAAATATCCAAATTGCAAATATACAAAACAATTATCAAAGAATGATAATTCTGCGCAGGCCACAGAATCCGCCGTACAGAACGTAAAATCAGATACAGTTGAATTGGGCGACGGTATCGAATTTCGTGTTGGAAAATTTGGTCCATATGTGACAGATGGTGCAAAAAATGTTGCAGCAAAACAGTATAATAACGAAACCATTACACTGGAAATTGCACGTGAATTGTTGGCAAATGCCGGCAAAAAGGCAGAACCAATTAAAATTGGTGAAAACCCAGATACGAAAAAGATGATATTCTATTATCCAACCGGACGATATGGCGCGTATATTTCATCAAATCGTGTTAATGTTTCTGTTGCAGAACAACCAGATTTAGAAACGGCAATAAAACTGATAAATAACAAGGCAAAGAAAAAATAATGGCACCAGACAGGTTTAGTTATAAAAACTTTACTGATGAATTACGTGAACGATTGTCAATCGTTGATGTTGTAGGACGTCGTGTGCCACTGACAAAAAAAGGGCAAAATTATTGGGGTTGCTGTCCGTTTCATAATGAAAAAACACCCAGTTTCTGTGTCAGCGAAGAAAAGGGCTTTTGTAAATGCTTTGGTTGTGGTGAAAGTGGCGATATTATTTCGTTCACAATGAAAATTAATAATATGGATTTTAAGTCCGCAATCGAAGAACTGGCAAATATGGCGGGCTTAAAAATGCCAGAATATAAACCACGTGACCCAAAAATTGTTCAACGCGAAGAATCACTGTTTGATATTTGTGAAAAAGCAGCACAAACATATGCCGAAAAATTATTTGCGCCAGAGGCATCACATGCCCTTGCATACGTTAGAAATCGTGGCTTTGACGATGATATGATAAAAAAATATCGTATCGGTTATGCACCAAAAAATAATATAATTGCAAATAAATATGCATCATCAAAAAATCTGATTGATTCGGGTCTTTGTCGTCGTGGCGAATTTGGAATGTATGATTTCTTTCGCGATAAGTTAATGTTCCCAATCTTTAATGCCAAGGGTCGTGTGGTCGCCTTTTCTGGACGTTCGCTGGATGGGTCAGAACCAAAATATATTAACACAACAGATACAGAAATTTTCCACAAACGTAAAACTGTATTCGGGTTGAATTTTGCACGTGATGCAATTCATCGCGCAAACCGCAGTATCGTTGTCGAAGGACAAATTGACGCAATAAAAATGCAGGTAAATGGTTTCCCAGAAACAGTTGCGCCACTTGGAACTGCATTAACCGAAGACCATATTGCACTGTTATGTAAATCAAACAGAAATATAACATTTTGTTTTGACGGTGACGGGGCAGGGCAAAAGGCCGCCGGGCGCGCATGTGGAATTGTTATGCCATTCTTGCGCGATACGTCTGATATAAAATTTGCATTTGTTTCAGGGGGTAAAGACCCAGATGAAATCTTAAAAACCGGTGGTGTGGACGCCATGCGAAAAATAATAGACGATGCAATGCCATTGGTTGATTTCTTGTGGGAATTGGCAAATAAAAATTATATTGTTTCAACGCCGGGTGGACGCGCCCAGGCAGAAAAATTCATAGATGCACAATTGGAAAAAATCGCGGATGCTGATTTACGTAAACACTATAAACAAGAATATGACAAGCGGAAATTTCAAAACTGGCAAAGTTGGAAAAAGCCGGCAAAAACCGTAAATATAAAATTGCCTGATATTGATGCAATTACAAAAAATACACTGATTTATATTGTGAATACTTTCCCAGAGTTGGCAGAACGTTATTTGGAATTTTTGGGGACATTGGGGGTTGATTTTGATGGAACGGCACCGGATTTAAATCTGGACGTTGCGGCGGCAGAAAAGTATATTGTTTCATTAAAATTGCAACGGTATCTGGAAAAATTAAATATGCAAAAACGTGAACTGACCACACAAATGTTATCAGGGGATGAAAGTGTACGTGATGAAATCAGCCGTATAGACGATGAAATTGAAAAATATAGTGAAAAGTTAGAAGTTTTAATATCTATTTAGTGGATTATTATAAAATAAAATTACCGGCTTTTTTGAACATTTTTATCAAAAACACCGGGATTTTTTACCCTCCCCACCAACATTCGTTGGTCCCCCCCTCCGCAGGAGGGGAATCAAGTGTTAAACAAGAAGTGGCAGATGTCGCCGGGTTGCATTACATAATCGCGACCAACAAGGCGCATTTTGCCGGCTTCTTTGACGGCAACCTCGCCCCCCAGCGATATAAAGTCATCAGGTGAAATTACTTCGGCACGGATAAAACCTTTTTCAAAATCAGTATGGATTTTACCCGCCGCCTGGGGTGCCGTCATGCCAGTTGTGATTGTCCAGGCGTGTGCCTCCTTTGGGCCAATGGTATAATATGTTTGCAGCCCCAGTGTTTTATAACCTGTCTTGATAACCTGGTCCAGACCAGATTCAGTCAGTCCCAAATCATCCAAAAACATTTTGCGTTCGTCTGGGTCAACAATCTGTGAAATTTCCATTTCTATTTTTGATGAAATTACCAATACATCATTTGTTACACCAAATTTCTGTTTTACCATGTCTGAATATTTATTGCCGGTCGCGGCAGATGCTTCTTCGACATTACAAACATATATCACAGGTTTGGTTGTTAATAAATTAAAAGGCGCGGCATCAACATCGCCAAGGCGCGCAGGTATTGATTTTTCCAAGTTTTCTTTTATAACATTTGCATCTGCCAATAATTTAATGGCATCTTTGTCCAGACCGCGTGCCTTTTTTTCAAGATTCTTTATCTGTTTTTCAATGCTTTCCAGGTCTGCCAGCATTAATTCTGTTTCAATTGTTTCAATGTCAGACAATGGATCTATTTTTCCATGTACATGCACAATATCATCATTTTCAAAACATCTGACAACGTGAATAATCGCGTCTGTTGATAAAATATTGCCCAAGAATTTATTTCCCAATCCTTCGCCACTGGATGCGCCCTTTACCAGACCCGCAATATCAACAATTTCCAGTTGTGTCGGCAATATTTTCTGAGAACCCGCCACACGTGCCAATTCATGTAATGTTGCGTCTGGTACAACAACACGACCCGTGTTTGGTTCGATTGTACAGAATGGATAATTTTGCGCGTCTGCCGCGGCACTTTGTGTTAATGCATTAAATAATGTAGACTTACCAACGTTTGGCAATCCCACAATTCCACAATTGAATCCCATAATAAAATCCTTTATAATGGGCATAATATGTCATACATGTGGAACGAATTCAACATAAAAACCTTTCCGGCGGAAACAATTGTTTACCGCGATGGCGTGTTTTGTCCGGAATTATCAACACTGACCAATGACCCTATAAATGATACATTTGATTTACCGGTACATATTATATATATTGGCGAAATCGCCGGTAAAAACGATTTAAATATTAATGTCGGTACAGAAAATCAAAAAGTCGTTTTAAGTGTTAATATAAAAAATAAAAAGCCGGCTTTTTTGAACATTTTTATTAAAAACGCCGGAAAAAATTCTGAAATTAGCGGTACTGTGTTAATAGATAATCATTCTGAATTAACATATGATTGTGTGGCGCATCATTTAGATAAAAATACCGGCATTTTGATAAAAAATAAGTTAATTGGCCGGAAAAATTCAAATTCAAAATTATCGGGTATTGCGATTATTGATAAAGATTGTGAAAATTGTAATTCTGATGTCGGTTTTGTCGCAATGGTGGAACAAGATGCAAAAATTGATTTTATGCCGGCACAAAGAATTTCATCTGTCCCAATTTCAGCAGAACATAGTGCCAGTATTTATAAGCCAACAGATGCACAAATTTTATATCTGCGTCAGGCAGGCCTGGGTACCATCGAAATCGATAATGTTTTAAAAGATGCATTTTTACAGGATTAATAATAAAAACCGCCAAACGGCGGTGTTTTTATTTTTTCTTAAAGCCCTGTTTCGCTTTGAACTTTGGATTGCTAGGGTCAATTAAGATAACTTGTTTACCACGACGGATTTGTTTTACATTACCGCGTTTCTTCCAAGCCTTTAATGAACTTAAAAATTTCATGACTTAATCCTTTTTACATGGCGATTATAAACATATTTTTTGAAAAATCAAATAATAATATTATTTATTGTTGTAGTTGTAGGCCCTGTTGAAACTGTTGAAAACTGTTTTTAGTTTTTTATTAACAGTTTTTTAACAAAAAAATCCAGGTTTTCTGCGGTTGTTTGTTAAAAATGTTGAAAATTAGTCAAAATAATTAACTGTTGATAAATTTGCACTTTTTAACAGAATTTAACAATTTTGGTGGTGTGCTTTTTATGCTTGTTGAAAATTGTTGAAATTGGTATAATTATCAACAGGACGGATAGAGAATGAAACAACAAGTATTAAAAGCATTGGCAAATCCGGCACTGATTTTTTACGTGCCGTATTCATTGGCTGTGATTAATTTCGCGGTGCAGTTTTTGATTTTTATTGTTATTTTCTTTGCAAGTTTGATGATAACGGGCAATCCTTTCTCGCCAATGTATTTTCTGATTTCTGTTATAGTTGTCCATTCTATCATAGCGGTGTTTGCAAAGCGTGATCCACAGTTGGGACAGATTGTGTCGGCAAAAGTACAATTGTTTAAGAAGAAAATACCAGGAAAATTGGCAGCATGAAAGATATACAAGGTTTTTTTGATTATTTTGCAGGAAGTGGTTATCCAATTACGCTGACCGTTATGGTAATGGCTGTTTTGTGCGTATTCTTGTTGTTGTTGATTTATGTACCAACAATAACTAAGAAAATATTCCCACGTTTTGGTTACGCAAAATATGCAAGTTATTTGCCTTTTAAGACGGTTTTTAAAGATAATTCAATGTCTTTGGAAGATGGCAGTTTGTTGCGCGTTTATCGTATCGCAGGTGTTCAGACCAGTATGCAAGACGATGAAACCAAGGCAAAATTCTTGGATTTACGTACACAATTATTTAATCAAATTCGTGACCCGGGGGTTGTATTGCGTTTCTATATGGTGCGTGATGCGGCCGATGAAAATACAGACTATGAATTTAGACAGCCAACATTACAGCGTATTTATAATAAGTGGCGTGGTCAGGGGTTAAAGATTTTCTTGAACAGTTATTATGTTGTTATTTCTGTTAATGGTGCTGATGCACGGGCAAAATTAAATCAATATTGTAATTATATTGAATCAATGTTGGCGGCATATAAACCGCAACTGTTGAAAAATGATAAAGAAGATAATATGGCACGATTCTTTGGCCGTATTTTGTCCCCAATTTCAAAACCAGAACCAAAGACCGCTGATAATAATATTGCAAATTTGGTGACGGTTGATGATGTGGAATTTTTGCGTAATGGACTGGTTAGATATGTCAGTGGTGGTAATCAAATGTATGCGGCATTATTATCATTCAAGATTTCGCCAGACTATTTAGATGAAGAATTTTTCGATACTGTTGGTACAATTCAGACCGAAATGATAACAATGAATGCGTTCCGTATTATGGGGGCGGCTGCTGTTGAAAAAACAATTCGTCAAAGACGTGTGACATCTGAATCAACGCAAACATCAACAGATGAACAAATCGCCGAAGCAGAAGGTGCAATGGATGAAAATGTTTCTGGAAATCAGAGTATGGTTAACTATTATCCTGTGTTTTTTCTGTTTGGGGCAACACCAGAAGAATTGCAGAATTATGTTGATGAATTTAAAAAAATAGCGGCAACATTTGGTATTTCGCCAATTAATGAAACGTTTGCATCAAAGGTTTCTTGGTTTTCGCAAATTCCAGGGTTCGATGTTTTTCCACGCAGTTTCAAGTTGTTGTCACGGGCGGCGGCGATTTCAATCCCAATGTCAACCCAACCACGTGGTATTGAAAATTCAGACTGGGGGCCAGGACCTTTGGTTGTTTTCCCAACCGCCCAGGGAACACCGTATCAATTTCAATTCCATGTTTCTGATAAACCAGTGGCGGTGGGACATACGTTGACAATTGGTCCAACAGGTGGTGGTAAAACAACATTATTCTCGTTCTTAATAGCACAGAGTTTAAGACATCAAAAGTTAAAAGCTTTCTTCTTTGACCGTAATAAAGGGGCGGAAATATTTACGCTGGCGGTGGGTGGTAAATATATCACAATGAATGGTAAAGAAAAAAATACCAAGAAGGATGAACAGGATTTCTTGGCACATTTAAATCCGTTAAAAATGTCAGATACGGCGGCAAATCGTGCGTTCTTGCGTCGTTGGTTTGCCATTATTTCAGGACAATCGGATACGCAATCCGCAGATGAAATTGCACGTGCAGTGTCTGTGAATTTTGATTATTTATCCGATGATGATAGAATGTTAAAAAATCTGTGGGAAAGTTGTTTTTCGTCATCTGGTAATATGCGACCAGCATTAAAGAAGTGGATTGACCCATTACAATATGGCGATATGTTTAATGAAACAGAAGATACGCTGGATTTGAAAGCAAGATTAACAACATTTGATTTTACAGATATTTTACATGATGAGACCTTGTCACCGGCGGTGATTTCATATATATTGCACAGAATTAATAATACAACCGTTGCAGGCGGTAATCCGTCGTTGATTATGATTGACGAAACGGCGCCTATGTTGGAAAACAAGATGTTCCGCGATAACTTTATCGTTGGTCTGCAAGAAGGACGTAAAAACCGTCAGGCATACATGGTCGCGTTCCAGCGTGCAAATGTTTTAGATAAGTTGGGTATTGGTGACGTGGTGCGCGGTCAGGCACAGACAGTGTTGTTCTTCCGTAATCCGGCGGCAGATGCACATGATTATGAACATTGGAATTTAAATCCGTTGGAAATGGCGTTTATTCAGGGCAAGGCGTATCCAAATCTGAAACGTGCGGTGTTGTTATCGCGTCCGGTTAATGGGGAATCTGTGATTTTAAATACTGAATTAGGTGGTTTGGGTAACATGTTGCGATTGTTTGAATCTGGGCGTTCGTCAGTATTATTAGCCGAAGAATTATATAAACAGTACGGTAATGCATTTGTAGATGAATATCTGAAAAAGCAAGGTGCCATGGAATAATATATATAAATGTTAAAATATTTGTTTTCGGTTTTATTTATTCTGATTTCATTGCCAGTGATGGCAGATTCTTGTTTAGAATATAAAAAAATGCCGCGTGTTATTTTAAATACGCCTGATTGGGGAAAAACAGTTGTTCAGCCGCGTGTCCCAATGGATTTATGGCATGGAAATGTTATCGCAACGTTAACAGATAATTATGATATTGTTGTTGATATAAATCCAATTGATGATGGATTTTGTGTTGCATTAAAAACGGTTGATGCGGTTGTTGGTTATAATGACTTTTTAGTTCAGATTGATATCAGACATATCCCAGAAACATGTACGTATAATGCGGTGTTGAAACATGAAGATAAGCATATAAAGACTTATTTATCTGTTATCGATGATTTTAAACCAGAATTACAACGGTCTATATTTTCAGCCGCGGATTCTGTGATGCCTATATTAGTTAAAACAAAAGATGATGTTGATAAGGCTGTTGATATGATGAATAAAGAATTTCAAAATCATCCGGATATGATTCTGATAAAACAAAAGATAAAAGCCGCCGAAGAAATAAAAAATAAACAAGTCGATCAGAATGAAACAGGAGATGATTTACGTAATTGTTTATAGCCTTTTTTAGGCAAGTTTTCCTATATTTTTATATGTTGCAAATGATGTGTTTTTTCCGCTAATATCAAAATATAATATTAAGTAAGGATTTTGGTATGAAAGGAATTATTTTAGCTGGGGGCAGTGGCAGCAGACTTTATCCATTGACCAAAACAAAATCAAAACAATTGTTGCCTGTGTACGATAAGCCGATGATTTATTATCCTTTGTCAACATTAATGACATTTGGAATTCGTGATATTTTAATTATTTCAACACCACAAGATACACCAAATATTGAAAAATTGTTCGGTGATGGGGCGAAAATTGGTCTGAATATTCAATATGCAATTCAACCAGAACCAAAAGGTATTGCCCAGGCATTCACAATTGGGGCGGATTTTGTCGGAACAGATGATGTGTGTTTAATACTGGGGGATAATATATTCTATATGGGTGGTCAATTCCCAATGTTCAAAGACGAAGTCGAAAAGAATATAGGTAAACGTGCAACAATTTTTGCATATCATGTTTCAGACCCAGAACGATTTGGTGTTGTCGAATTTGATAAGGATTTAAAGGCGATTTCAATCGAAGAAAAACCAAAAAATCCAAAATCAAATTATGCATCGGTCGGTTTATATTTTTACCCAGGTGATGTTGTTGAAAAGGCACGCGCATTAAAACCGTCTGCGCGTGGGGAACTGGAAATTACAGATTTAAATAATATGTATTTACGTGAAGGACGTATGTCTGTCGTTCCAATGCGACGGGGAAATGCGTGGCTGGACGCAGGTACCCCAGACAGTTTGATGGAATCAGGACAATTTGTTCAGATTATTGAAAAACGTCAGGGGTTAAAGATTGCGTGTATCGAAGAAATTGCCTATAAACAAGGGTTTATTAATGATATGCAGATGCGTGCATTGATTGATGAATTAAAATCTGGGAATTATAAAGATTATTTAGAAAAAGTGTACGGAGAAAAGCATGAACTTTATTAAAACAGAAATTGATGGGGTTATTATTGTGGAACCGCGCGTATTTACAGATGCACGTGGATACTTTTTTGAAAGTTATAATGCCGCAGAATTTGAAAAAAACGGTATTCCAAATATCTTTGTCCAAGATAATCAATCAATGTCATCGTATGGGGTTGTGCGTGGATTACACTGTCAGACCGGAATTCATGCCCAGGCAAAGTTAGTGCGCGTTTTACATGGTACTGTTTTGGATGTGGCGGTGGATGTCAGAAAAAATTCGCCAACATTTGGTAAGTATGTTGCGGTTGAATTAAGTGCAGATAATAAAAGGCAATTATTTATACCACGTGGGTTTTTGCATGGGTTTTCTGTGTTAAGTGATACGGCGGTTTTTGCGTATAAGTGTGATAATTTATATGCACCACATTCAGAATTTGGTATCAGGTTTGATGACCCAGATATCGGTGTCGATTGGCGGGTGCCGGCTGATAAAATCATAGTTTCAGATAAAGATAAAATTGCCAAGGGGTTGAAAGATGTTCCTGATAACGGGTTGTAATGGTCAATTGGGACAAGAACTGGCAAAATTATTGCCAGATGCAATTTGTGCAGATGTTGATATGTTGGATATAACAGATGAAATGGCGGTACAGAATTTTGTACGTGATAATAATATCGATATAATTATTAACTGTGCGGCATATACCGCCGTGGATCGGGCCGAAGATGATGTTGCGCTGGCAACAAAAATTAATGTTGATGGGCCACGAAATCTGGCCAAAACAGGCGCAAAAATAATTCATATTTCAACAGATTATGTTTTTGATGGCAATGGTTGCAGACCATATGGCACAGATGATAAAACAAATCCGGTGTCTGTTTATGGTAAGACAAAGCGTGCCGGTGAAATCGCAGTTCTGGAAAACGCAGATATGGCGGTTGTTATCAGGACAGCCTGGTTATATTCGGTGAATGGTAATAACTTTGTAAAAACAATGCGGCGATTGGGTAATGAAAAAGATTCAATTAATGTTGTTGCCGATCAAATAGGAACACCAACATTTGCAGGAAATCTGGCACAGGCAATTGTTAAAATTATTCCACAAATGACACATGAAAACAGTGGTATTTACCATTTCACAGATGAAGGCGCGTGTTCATGGTATGACTTTGCATGTGAAATTATGGAAATGTCGGGCTTGCATTGCATGGTAAAACCGATAAAATCAAATCAGTATCCAACACGTGCGTCACGACCATTTTATAGCGTATTGGATAAAGATAAAATAAAACAGGTTTTTGGTGTTGAAATTAATCATTGGAAAAAGGGGTTGGAAAAATGTCTAAAACAATTCTGATAACAGGTGGGGCAGGTTTTATTGGTTCAAACTTTGTGCCGTATTTTTGTGAAAAATACCCAGAATACAATATTATAAATCTGGATAAACTGACATATGCCGGTAATTTAGATAACTTAAAAGAATGTGAAAACAGTTCTAACTATACATTTATCCAAGGTGATATTTGTGATGCGGAATTAATCGATAAAATATTCGATGAATATGATGTTCGTGGGGTTATTCACTTTGCCGCAGAAAGTCATGTTGATAATTCTATCAAAGGTCCAGGTGCGTTTATAAATACAAATATTGTTGGAACGTTTAATTTGTTGGATGCCGCACGTCGTCATTAGATGGAAAAACCGGGTGTTGTTAAGTCGGGATATGAAAATGCGCGTTTCCATCATATTTCCACGGACGAAGTTTATGGTACATTGGGCGATACAGGTATGTTCCGTGAAGATACGCCATATGCACCAAACAGCCCATATTCTGCGTCTAAGGCGTCTTCGGATTTCTTGGTGCGTGCGTATCATCATACATATGGTATGAATGTGACAACATCAAATTGTTCAAATAATTATGGACCAAAACAGCATAATGAAAAACTGATTCCACATATTATTGCCAAGGCATTATCATTGCAACCACTGCCGATTTATGGAACAGGTGAAAATATTCGTGACTGGTTATATGTTTTGGATCATTGCAAGGCAATCGATTTGATTTATCATAATGGTAAGTCTGGTGAAACATATAATATTGGTGGGCGAAACGAAAGAAATAATATCACAATTGTAAAAACAATTTGTGCAATTTTAGATGAACGCAAACCACGGGCAGATGGTAAAAAATATGAAGATTTAATTACCTTTGTTGCAGACCGCGCCGGACATGATTTCAGATATGCAATTGATGCAACTAAACTGGAAAATGAACTGGGGTGGCGTGCAGATGAAACGTTTGATACCGGTATTGTAAAGACAGTCGAATGGTATCTTAAATAAAATAAAAATGATAAAAAAACACCGATGTATAAGCGTCGGTGTTTTTTATTTCGTATTAAAATATATATCGTGCACCAATGGAAAATTCAGACATTGTGTGAAATAGTTCGTCATTGACGGGTATATATTGATACTGTAATAACATTGATACATCGTCACCTGGGAATGTGTACATAACACCGATACCAAATCGTGTTGTTACGTTGTTTTCTGATTCCTTGGTGGATAATTCTTCGTATAGGTTTATATATTCTATTTTATTATATACTTTATAATTTCCAACACCGAATGATGTAAAG
>JAFTTY010000010.1 GCA_017466525.1 Alphaproteobacteria bacterium | reverse complement strand
ATAAGAAAATCCCACCATCTGGTGGGATTTTTCCTTTTCATATCATGATTATTTATGATATAATATCAAGCATGAGAAAAAGAAGTTTTTACGTTTTATCGATTTTATCGTGTCTGGCAACTGCGCCAGCAATGGCAAATTGGCAATATCCGGGGACATACGTTGGTGATGGCTGGTACGAAGATGACGGTTCGCGTTTTGTTATATCTGCGCGTGGGGGCATGTCGTTTGGTATGGCGTCTATAAAAAATGAAGCCGGTGCCATCGCAAATAATTACTATGCCAGTCCAGATGGCAGCACAATTGTTTCTGAGACATATTATTATTCATGCATTGAACAGGGCGATTGTGATGATTTTGTGTATGCTGGTTATGGTTATCTGAATGAACTGCCTGTTAATAAAGACTTTGAAAGTTTCGCATTTGCGGCCGGTGCCAGTATCGGTTGGACAATACCGAATAAGCCACAATGGCGAATAGAGGTTGGTTATGACCATATTTCAAAAAGCGAATATAACGCATCCCCAATGTATGAAGGTGATCTGAATTTAACAGGTGGCGCATTGGGTGACATGACGATTTATGCGCAAAGCGCGACGGTTAATTCAAAAATAAAAACAGATATCGTCAGTGCAATGGCGTTCTATGATTTCTTTGACGGCATCAAAAAACCAATCAACCAAATAATTCCGTATGTTGGTTTTGGTATTGGTTATGCAGATTCTGAAACAACGTTGGTTTTATCAGACCCATATGGCGACCTGTCTGCCCAGGTAGAATTACAGCAGTACGGCGAACTGGACGATTATGGGGTGGTACAATTCTATCGTTCAAAGCAGAATACAACAAATGTTGCAGGACTGTTGTCTGCGGGTATATCGTATGGAATTACAGAAACGATGTTTTTTGATTTTAGTGCACGCTTGGTATATTTGCCAAAGGTAAAGTGGGAACTGACGAACGAGGCAGAAACACGAACACGCGAATGGTTTAGCGCAGAGAACATGTTCTATGCGAATTTGATGATTGGAATCAGGTTCGAATTCTAAATAAAGGCCGTCGATTTTGACGGCTTTTTATTTTTTTTTAGCATTGCAATAAATTCCCCCTTTTGCTATCGTCATCACGGCGAGAGAAAGAAACGAACAAAACAAGAAAGCAAAAAAGGGCAGAATATGTACATACTGGCATTAAACTGTGGTTCGTCGTCATTGAAATATCAAGTTTTTGACGCAAATACAAAACAATCTATCTTGGGCGGAAACGTGGAAAAAATTGGTTTACCTGATTCTTTTGTTTCTTTGAAATTATCAAACGGCACAAAACAAACAATCAAATACCCAATGAAAAATCATAACGATGCGTTAAAGGCCGTAATGAATATGCTGGGCGATGCATCTATCGCAAAATCAGACATTGGCGGCGTTGGACATCGTGTTGTTATGGGTGGTGACAAATTCGCATCATCTGTTGAAATCAATCCATACGTTATAAAAACATTAAATGAACTGGCACCGTTGG
The DNA here is from genome assembly GCA_017466525.1 of Alphaproteobacteria bacterium. GTDB lineage: Bacteria > Pseudomonadota > Alphaproteobacteria > Rs-D84 > Rs-D84 > Enterousia. Next base: position 56,376 of record JAFTTY010000010.1, on the reverse strand, counting down.
CGCCATTACACAACCCAAGTGGCGTGTCTGGCATCGTGACAGCACAACAATTGCTGCCAAACGCAAAACAAGTCGCAGTGTTTGATACCGCATTTCATCAGACAATGCCTGATTATGCGTATAGATATGCCCTGCCCCAGGTATGGTACAAAGATATGGGCGTGCGCAAATATGGGTTCCACGGAACCAGCCATCTGTACGTGTCAAAACGTGCAGCAGACATGCTGAACAAGCCAGCAGACGAATGCAATTTAATTACTGCACACATCGGTTCGGGCGCATCAATCACGGCAATCCGTAACGGCAAATCCGTAGACACATCAATGGGCATGACACCAACCGCAGGTTTGACGATGGGAACACGCCCAGGCGATGTTGATCCGGGTGTCGTTCTGTATGTAATGCAACGTTTGGGATTAACACCAGACCAAATGCAAAAACATTTGAATAAAGATTCTGGCCTGCTGGGTATCACAGGTTGCTATGCCGACCGTCGTGATATCGAAGAAAACCGTCAAAATAATGACGCATGTCGTCTGGCAATGGATATGGAAGCGCACAATGTAAAAAAATACATTGGTTCATATATGGCGACATTGGGCAATGTAGACGCGTTGGTATTTACCGCAGGCGTTGGTGAAAATGATGACCTGTTGCGTGATAAATTCTGCCGCGGAATGGAACCAATGGGAATCAAAATGGATTACAAAAAGAACGATGGACTGTTGGCGCGCAAGGGTGCAGGCGAAACGGTATTAAGCACACCAGACAGCCCAGTTAAAATCTTTATGATTCCAACAAATGAAGAGCTGGTTATTGTCGAAGATACATTGGCAATCATGAATGGGACATACAATCCAGATCATTTGAAAATGAATTATTCATTTGCCGGCAAACAAAAACAACGCTAAAAAAAAACGCCCCAAACGGGGCGTTTCTTATTCTTTGATAAAACCACCAGATTGCATCTTCCACAGGCGGGCATATTCACCACCACGACGCAGTAATTGGGTGTGAGAGCCCTGCTCTATCACATGACCTTCTTTTAGAACAACAATCTTGTCCATATTGCGCAATGTTGATAAACGGTGTGCAATCGCCAAAGTGGTGCGCCCAGACGCCAATTCGTCAAATGAACGCTGGATACAAACCTCAGTTTCAGAATCCAGGGCAGATGTCGCCTCGTCCAAAACCAGGATTGGGGCATCTTTTAAGAACGCACGCGCGATTGCGATACGTTGACGCTGGCCGCCCGACAATTTAATTCCACGATCACCAACCATAGAATCGTATTTCTTGTCTGTGCCCATGATGAATTCGTGCGCCTCTGCCTGTTTCGAGGCATGGTGAATTTCGCGCGTTGTTGCATCTGGTTTGCCGTACGCAATATTTTCACGCAGGGTGCGATTAAACATTGTTGGTTCCTGGGGGATAAATGCGATTGATTCGCGCAGTGAATCCTGGGTAACGTCACGAATGTTCTGGCCGTCAATCAAGATTTCACCCTGGGTCGGTTCATAAAAACGCATCAACAGATTTACCAACGTCGTTTTTCCCGCGCCAGACGGACCAACCAGTCCCACACGTTCGCCTGGATTAATTGTTAAATTCAAATTGCGCAGAACCCATTTGCGTTTATAACGAAATGATACATTGCGAAATTCAATCTTGCCACGCGACACAACCAGTGATGGCGCATTTGGCGCATCAACAACATCGACCGGAACAACCAATTCGTTATATGCCTTGGACGCAGCGCCGATACGATCTGTTATTGCCGGGATTTGGTTTACAATTGCACCAATTGTACCCATGGTCGAAAAGAATACAGAGTTTGTAAACACGATTTCCGCAACAGTAATTTTACCATTCATGTATAGCCATACGCACAACAGTAATGTCGCACCATAACTGATGTCCCAAACAATCATTGGCACGCCCCAGAATACACGCTGAACAAAAAATGAATGAATCCATGCCGCAATATTCTTTTTACGCACAGGTTCCAAGTATTCGCGTTCACGACGGGCGCCAGCAAATAATTTCACCACAGAAAAGTTTGATAGACTATCAACATTCCGACCAGACAATTCACTGGATGCGCCACTGGATTCCTTGGCAGCACGATTCATGGGCTTTACCATAATCCAACTGTACGCCGCGCGAAAAACAAACACGATACCAAACAACACGGCGACATATTTGTTAATCGATAATATTAAACCGACGTTTATAATAATTACCGACAGCAAACAGAATATACGCCAAAATTCTTCGACGGCACGAAAACCATCGGCGACGTACATTATTTGTGTATGAACCTTGCCAGACATGCGCCCCGTCCAGAATGACATAGATTGAGAATGCACATAGTCATTCAAAACGACCGACGAACGATTCTTGACCTTGGGAATCCAACGCCCTGCAAAGGTGCTGCGCAATAATGCGCTGACATCAATTAACAACAACAAAACGACTATCAAAACAATGGTTGGAATTGCGTGTTGCATCAGTGTCATGCCCGCTGGAACTGGATTTTCAAACAAGGCAACAAACCAACGTTGAAAGTTCGGGAACAATACGCCCTCCATGGATACGATAAAATAAAATACCGCCCATGTAATCAGCGCAGCCCATGAACCAGGTACCGCGTACTTAAAATAAAACCGCCACAGTGATTTAGGTAGTGCCGAATTCTGTCCTTCTCGCATTTCCTTGGATTTTTTGCGCAACATACGTTATCCTTTTTTGCAATCTGATTTTATTGTGTTATTATTTCGCGAAATATTTCTGCCGGAATTGTGCCACCAGTGATTTTTGAATCCATTGGTGTAAAATCGTCGTTACCCAACCAAACGCCAATTACCATATCTTCTGTTGCGCCAACAAACCATGCGTCGCGGTTTTCATTGCTGGTGCCGGTCTTGCCGCCCAAGACGCCATCTGTGCGGGCGCGCCCACCCGTGCCACCCGGGGCAACAACATCTGATAACAACGCGTGCATATATTCAACCGTCTGGGGATGCAGAACATCAATTGGTTCAGACGGATTACGTTCATACAATACGTTCCCAGCCATGTCTGTAATTTTTGTAATCGAATACGGACGCACAGATTTGCCATCATTCCAAATAACAGCATAAATGTTTGTTAAATCCAACAAAGTCATTTCAGACGCCCCCAAAACAGTCGAATATTCACGACGCAATTTGGTTCCGACCCCCAAACGTCCCGCCATATCCAATACAGAATCGATACCAAATGTTTCTGTTAATTTTAATGGCACAGAATTTACACTTTTTGCAAACGCAGTCGCCAACGTTATTTCACCATAATAACGCCCGTTGTAATTTTTTGGATTATAATCACCAATCGCAAATGGTGCGTCATTTACAATACTATCTGGGGTCATGCCATTTTCAAGTGCAACCAAATATACAACAGGTTTAAACGCACTGCCCGGTTGACGCAGTGATGTGGCACGGTTAAACTGGCTGCGCTGATAATCTGCACCACCTGACATGGCACGCAACGCACCATCAGGATTCATCGCGATAACCGCAGATTGATATTCGCCAATTTTATTTGGTAAAACTGCGGCAATGGAATCCTGTAATCTGGTATCAAGCGTTGTATGCACATACATATCTGTTTCAAATGCGCCAATTCGTGATTTTAATTCGTCCATTACAAAATCAGTCCAATAACGATACAAGTTTGTGTCCGCCATCCCAACCGCAGGCGATAAAGACTGCGCGGCGGCACGCGCCTGATTCAAAGTAATATATCCCTGACGAACCATTTCTGTTAAAACGGTGCGGGCACGCACTATATTCTTTTCAGGATTGCGAAGCGGACTGTATGTTGTGGGGGCCTTTAACATTGCGGCAATCTGGGCAGACTGGGCAATAGATAGTTTTGTCGCAGGTACGCCAAACATTGTACGCGCCGCGGCATCAATGCCACGCATTCCACCAACCAACGATACGCGATTCATATACAAATCAAGTATCTGATTTTTATCGTAACGATTTTCCAACCAGTATGAAATTATTAGCTCTTGAACCTTGCGCGAAATCTTTTTTTCACGCGACAAAAATATATTCTTGGCCGTTTGTTGCGTTATCGTAGACCCACCAGATGTTATACGACCGTGACGCAGATTAGATATTACTGCACGCGTTATGCCACGTATATCAATCGGGCCATGTTCAAAAAAGCGCTTGTCTTCGATGGCAACAATCGCCTGCCATACATGTGGGGGCAATGTTTCAACAGACACGGGTGTACCCATAATACGATTGGCACTGCGTAATTCGTTACCATCATTATCCAAGAACACAATTGTTGCAGGGCGCGTTTCATGCAAAATCGCATCCAGTGACGGCATCGATAAATATATAACCGCAACATATCCACAAACAGCAATCCCGCACATCAAAAAAATATTGAATAACCACACCAAGATACGCCGACGAAATGACGGCTTTTCCGGTGTTTTTTCGGGGGTCTTTTCTGTACAACGTGGCAAATCATATCTCCTTTCATGGGAATCTTAGCATAAACAACTTGCGTTTTGCAAAAGATTATATTTATATATTTATAGCATGTAAAAGAGGGAAAGAATATATGAAAAAAATTGCTGTTATTTTGGCCTGTATGGTCGCAATGCCTGCCGTGGCAGAAGAATATATAGATGATTATGATTCGTACGATTTTTATGAATATGAAACGCAAAATACAAAACGGGATAACTATGTTGGGCTTAGAATTCACAAAAATGAACATATCGCATTTAAATACGATATGCATGACGGTGGAAACTCAACAATTCGCAAAGACAACTGGGGATTTGGGGCGGTTGTCGGTAACAGACTTAGCGATAATGTAAAAATCGAATTTGAAACATTATATACAGGTGCAGAAAAATCAAAGCGCGGGACTGATTATAACTATGACGTGTGGGCAAATATGCTGAATGTATATTTGTTCAAAGAATATGCCGGCGCCATTGCACCGTATGCCGGACTGGGCATTGGCTTTGCCAGCATTTGGGGCGATATCGATGCGCCATACGGGCATATGTCTGATTCTGTTTTTGATTTGTCATATCAGATTATGTTAGGGGTTAATTTTGCATTGAACGACAGAATCGATTTGAACCTGGGGGTAAAATACCAATACTATGGCAAATTAGAACACGAATTGCATGACAAAGAATTTGCAATAACAGATGTTGATGCAACAGAATTCTATTTCGGCGCAGTTTATAAATTTGGACTAAAATAACAATATGAAAAAAATCCCCATTTTGGGGATTTTTTTATTGCTTTTTATATTGGCAATATATTAAAATCTGCGCGTCCAGGGAAAGAGAGTGTACAAAAGAAAGGTCTATGCGGAATGTTATCAAAAAATAGTCATAAAATTACAGACACTCAATCTGCAGATGTGAAATTCGTACAACAATTAATCGATGCAATCAATAATGGCGTCGTTGATTCTGCGCAATATTTTGGCAATCAACACCTTAGTTTAATGGTTGATAATTTTCAAATCGACGTTGCACGGACCGGTGTCTTTTATTATGACGGCTTTTGGAAAACATTGTTTGGAATTGGCCGGTGGGGTTTTAAACCGGGCGAATTAGAACGTTATTCTTTAAGCGTTATGGAAAACAATATACCACAACGCTGGCAAAGTTGCCCTGATTTGAGCAAACGGTACAAACTGGATCCAGATGGCGCGTGGCGCAAACAATATAATGTTGCATTTATGGCGGCAGCAATGGCAACGAACAAGGGAATATTTCGTGGCCCGCACGTATGCGCAGAACAGCCAGATGCAATGTACTATGAACAAAACAAACATTTATTTGAACCGCTGAAAGAACTGTGGATTGGCGCAACAGCAAAGTATCCAGATCGAAAAGTATTCAATGGCAATAACACAAAACATAATACGCGTTATAACCTGCCACCAATTGAAACAGCGCACGATTTATTAGCGTTACGTAAACGTGTTCTGAACGCAATAACAAAACAAAAAACAAAATAATATTATCGGGGGGATTTTGCGAAATGTATACAATTAAACAGATTTATAATGTCGCGAAAAATAACCCTGAATTAATATCGCGCTTTTTAAGTTCAAAAGGCGAAGCGGAATACGAGTTTAATATACAGCAACCGTACAACAGAAATCAGCAGTTTGAACATTTTGATAATATTCGATGGATTCAGGCGGGCCCCCTGTTTTCAATTGGGGTGATTGCATATCATTCGCCGAATGAAATTCGTGACCTAAGCAGTCTGCAAAACTGGGCCGCGTATCATATATTAAAACATTATTATAAACGTCATAATCGTATGATGCGGGCACAATTTGCGCTTTCGCGGTAAATATAATACATACAATAAAAAAAATCCCCCATGCGGGGGATTTGATTTTTACATTTTTTTATTTTTTCCAGAATGCAAAGCCACGACGTGTAGATTTGTCTTCACGCTGTTTGCGTTCTTCGATTGCACGGCGACGTTCGGCACGACGTTCTTGGAAACGACGGGCAGATTCTTCGTCACGCTGAACAACTGCGATAGTTGTTGCGGATAATTTACCATTGCGAACTTCTTCTTCAAATTCGACAATGTCGTTTTCATTCAAAAATCTGATGCCGGCGGCCTTTAATGAACTGGAATGAACAAATACATCATCTGTGTTGCCATCTGCGTTTGGGGTGTCTGGACTAATAAAGCCGAAACACTTTTTACCGTTATACCATTTTACTTTTCCTTGACGCATAATCCTATCCTTTCCTTATGCTGTTATGGTTCTGCGAAGTAAGTTCAGAACCTGATATAATTTTGTCATTTTTTTTTAATTAATGCAAGGGGAATAAAAATGCCCACATACATTGTGGGCATATCTTATTTCTTGTAATAACGCTGAACCTCGGTCATGACAAAGTTAAACAACTTTTCTGCCTGGGTTGTTGGGACAAAGGCCCAATCGCGCTGCATATAAGGCATTGCGGACACCAAGACAAACCGTGCCAAAAAGTGAAAGATTTGACTTTCTTGGTGTCGCGACAACTTTGCCGGCGCATTGGGAACATGAAAAACTTCGTTTTCCAATGCGTCATCCAGTTTTTCTAAAATATTATCCAAAACCTTTGGCGGATAGTACAGTGTACATTCCTTTGGGAAACCTTCGAATATAGAAATATTGTTGTTTCTGGAATACAAAATGTTCCAACCGACACGTTCAAACAAATCTTCTAAGCAATCACAAATCATGCGATTGTATGATTTTACCCCCTCTTCCATATAGGTAGATAATTTTGCTTCGATACTGTCAGATTTTGCACATTTCTTTTTGCGCGCTGTTTCATATGCACCATGGGTTTTGTTTTCAAATTCAAAAAATGTACGCACCTGGCAGATAATTTCCATTGGGATTATCATTTCAGGGGTCGGCCCAATATTTATGATAATCTTGGCATCACGATAATTACGCGGATTCTTCATATCATAGAATTTATCACGCACAGTTAAAATTCTGTCCGGCATCATTTCACGCAAGCGTTCAATAAATGTACGCGCCTGGGGGATTAAGTCAAACAGACATTTTACACGCCACACGTCTTGTAAACGCATGCGTGGGGGTTCAATCTTGTCAATGGCACGAACCAAATCAACCGCGATACTTTCATGCCCACGTCCGATAATACCCAACACCGTTTCAGATGCTGCACTGATATAGCGTTTAGAAAATTCTTCACGAATTTTTTCAGCAATCGCATTGGCAGACGCAACACGACCATGTGTACACAAAACATGATGCGCAGCATTTGCAACGTCGTTTACATAATCTTCGTAATATTTACCCGTGATTTTATCCAGCGCCCTGTCTATCTTTTTTTGCGCACCAACAATAACCGTTACGATTGACGACACCGACAAATCAATTTTGTGGCCCGCAGAACTGGTAAAAAACTGATTTCGCATTGGATCTGCGTCCAGACGATGATTTACGACATACGGTGACAATGGGTTGATATCGGCAATACGTATCGGTTCATCAATAGCACTGTCGTTTTCATAGTCGTATTTCATAACCGCAGCCTTGGGTGCGCCAAGACATTTTCCCAGAACGTGAAAAACCTCACGAAACCAATGGATACTATCTGAATATAACGTTTTTAGATATTCGCCCGCCTGATTATTAATACGGCCGTCTGCGATGGCGCGTTCAATCACCGCCAGATTCCGTCTGTCGTTATCCGCAGATATATCTTGCGCCCATGTGTCTGAACCAACAAAATATGGCATGCGTCCCCCTTTTTTACTGCTTCATCATTGGGAACAATACGATATCACGTAATGTCGGCTGATCGAATATAATGCTGGCCAATCTGTCAACACCCATACCAACACCTGAAATCGGTGGGAAACCATGTTCCATCGCACGAACAAAATCATTGTCTGGGTTAAAGGCTTCTTCGTCACCGTCTGCGATATTGCGTGCCTGTTCTTCGAATGCCGCCAACTGTTGGATTGGGTTTACAAGTTCTGAATATCCCTTGCAGATTTCAGCGCCACAGACCAACAATTGATACATGTCGATACGACGCTCGTCATTATCATTACGACGCGCCAATGGAACCATATATGCAGGATAATTGTACAATATTGTTGGGTTTACAATATCGCCACGGATTTTACGCTTGTAAACATAGTCAACCAATGTTGGAATTGACTTTAAATCTTCAAGTTCAGACATTGGGAACATGCCTTCGTCAACCAATTTCTGGCGCAGGACATCGACATCGTCAAAGTCCAAGATATTGCAACCAAAGAATTCGTTCATCTTGGCTGTGTAATCAATCATTTCATATTTGCTGAAATCCAATGGCGTGCCTTGATATTCAATCTGTAACGTGCCACGACATTTCATCAGCAATTCCTGGATTAATTCCCATGTGAATTTAATATTGTCGTTAAAGTCCCAATATGCCGCATACCATTCAACCATTGTAAATTCTTGCAAGTGGGTGGCATCCATACCTTCGTTACGGAAATCTTTGGCAACTTCGTACACACGGTCAAAGCCGGCACCGATTGCCTGTTTCAAGAATAATTCTGGGGAAATACGCAATTGGAAATCTGTATCCAGCGCATTGTGGTGCGTTGTAAATGGACGCGCCGCCGCACCAGATGCAATGTTTTGCAATACAGGTGTTTCAATTTCCAAGAATCCATTTCTGTTCATATAATCACGCCAGTATTGTGTCATCTTGAAACGCCCCAGTAACGCATTGCGCGCCTCTGGATTAGAAATAATATCCAAATAACGATGACGATATCTGGTTTCCATATCGGTCAAGCCATGATACTTTTCTGGCAATGGACGCAGTGCCTTGGCCAAGATTTCATAATTAGATACCTTGACCGTCAATTCGCCGGCAGTTGTGTGATACAAAACACCTGTGATGCCAATGAAGTCACCCAAGTCAACATTTGCCTTCATAAACTTGTAATTTTCTTCGCCTAATTCTTCGCGCGACATAGAAAACTGAATTTCGCCATTGATGTCATAGATACGACCAAACATCAATTTGCCCAACCAGCGCAATGCCGTCACACGGCCAGCCAAGCGTACTGGTGTGTCATCTGGCAATTCGCGGGCAGATTCAATCGTATGCGTGCGGTCAAATTTATCTTTCCATACAACGCCATCGCGTGCCTTGATGTTTTCAGCCTTTTGCAAACGCGCAGTCAATTCATTTGTTGATATCGGTGTTGTATTTTGTGACATTTTTCTTTTCCCTTGGCTTTTTTTTATTAAAAAACGGACGCATAATAGTGCGCCCGCAGTTAATTTCTGTTGGTCGCACGATATTATCTAAAACGTTTCAAATTCCATTTCATTTTTTATATGTGCCCCTGTTATTTTCTTTGTGTGCTGTTGATTATATAAGTACTTTTGTCAAAAGTAAAGGATAAAATAAGATTTTCAGCCGTCGCGATTTTTTTACTGTTGTTTTGAGTTTATGTTTTTTCTATAATCAGACTATGTCAAAAGAACCTGATTTATTTATATTATCTGAACATGCGGATTTGCTGAAAAAATTAAAGGCATGGGATATCGCGTATCATCAAAACGACGCCCCGATTGTTGATGACGCAACATATGATGCCGTTAAACGTCGCGCATTAGAGATAGAGGAACAATTCCCGTCCCTGGCCAAAGATGGGGCGTCCACACATGTCGGCGCATCTGTTTCTGATAAATTTAAATCACATATGCACAGTGTGCCGATGTTGTCTATATCCGATGTTTTTAACGAGGATGAGGTTGCAGACTGGTTCAATAAACTGACATCCAAAGATATATTTATTGAATTAAAAGTCGATGGTGTTTCGTATTCTGCGCGGTACGAGAATGGCAAACTGGTACGTGGTCTGACACGGGGCAGCGGGGTTCAAGGCGAAGACATCACAGAAAATCTGAAAACAATTCCGGATATTCCGCATGAATTGGTGGGCGATTTCCCAGACGTTATCGAAATCCGTGGCGAAGTGTATATGAACCGCGATGATTTTATCGCACTGAATGCGGAATCAGACAAACAATTTGCCAATCCGCGCAATGCCGCGGCGGGTTCGTTGCGCCAATTGAATCCTGCGATTACCGCCACGCGAAAACTTAGCGCGTTTGCGTACACGTATGGCGAAATATCCAATCGAAACTTTGAAACACAATCTGAATACTTTGAAAAATTGAAATCATGGGGATTTAAGACAACCGACAAATGGGCAAGTTCTGCACACAACATGTCTGAAATCCAAGATGTATATAATAAAATTATGCTGATACGCCCAGAAATACCATTTGATATTGATGGCCTGGTGTTAAAAGTAAACGATATCGCAACACAGGAACGCATGGGCAGTCGTGCAAACAGCCCACGTTGGGAAGTGGCATACAAATTCCCGGCGGCACGTGCGATAACAACCCTGCGCGATATAACAATTCAGGTTGGACGTACGGGGGTCTTGACACCGGTGGCAGAACTGGAACCCATTAACATTGGTGGGGTGGTTGTGTCGCGCGCAACACTGCATAATGCAGACGAAATAAAACGATTAAATGTATGCATCGGGGACAAGGTTGTTGTTCAGCGCGCAGGCGACGTTATCCCGCAAATTGTCGAAGTCGCAGAAAAGCATACACAATCGTGCGATTTTATATTCCCGGCCACCTGCCCTGTTTGTGGTGCAAATGTTGTTCAGGAATCTGGCCAGGTTGCACGTCGTTGTGTTAATACTATGGGTTGTCCGGCCCAACGAATTGGCGCACTGGAACATTTTGTCGCACGCAAAGGTTTTGATATTGAAGGGTTAGGCACAAAACAATTAGAAGCATTCATTGCGCGTGGCTGGATTAGCACCCCGGCAGATATATTTACCATAATTGCGCGTCACGGTGACGACATACGAAAAATGGACGGTTTTGGTGACAAATCTGTTGCAAACTTGAATGACGCAATCGAACGGGCGCGAAATGTAGACCTGCACCGTGTGTTGTACGCAATCGGAATACCAGAGGTTGGCGAAGTGACAGCAAAAATATTGGCGCGCGCGTTCGGCAATCTGATTGCTGTTCGCAATGCACCGGCATGGAAATTAAAATCAATCGACGGTATTGGTGACGTTATGGCAGATGAAATCGTTTCCTTCTTTGGTGACGAGCATAATGCACGTGCGTTGGATGATTTGTTGGGGCAAATAAATGTAAAAGACGCAGATATTACCACACAGAACGCAGATGGGATTTTGGCGGGCAAAAAGATCGTTCTGACTGGAACGCTGTCAAAATATACACGCGACACGGCAAAAGATATTCTGGAACAATTGGGCGCCAAGGTTTCAGGCAGCGTTTCTGCCAAAACAGATATTGTCTTGGCCGGCACAGACGCCGGCAGCAAACTGACCAAGGCACAAGATTTAGGAATAACAATCTGGGGCGAAGACGACCTGGATAGAATAATCGAACAATCAAAGCAATAAAAAACGCCCCGAAGTACAGGGCGCAGACATGAAACTTAAATTGTATGATTATCTGTCATTACGTGACGTTGGACGGTCAATAAACATCCAAATCAACCATATCAGCGCCGCGATACCAATAATCGCATATATGATATTGCTGGCCAATGTCGCAGGACCAAACAAAAATGCGACTAAATCAAAACCAAAGATACCAACCAGCCCCCAGTTCAAAGCGCCGATGAATGTCAATGGTATAAGAACAAAATTTACAAGTCCTCTCATCTCTTTCTCCTTTTCAAGATTTACTGTACTGTGTCTTAAAAGTTTTAAGACATTGACATTATAAATCTTTTTAAGTCCTCATGCAATCGCAATAAAGCATTTAGGCAAAGGTTCCTATGCCACACAACACAACGTCATACTTGTACAGATTGCCACACAAAAACACAATAAAAAACCCGTATTAAACGGGCTTTTATTGATTTTTCTGGAACAAATTAATCCAGATTTTTTAGTAATATATCTTTCATATCGTTGGGCATCATGCCAGTGGTTGAATATCCACAGTCAACATGATGAACTTCACCAGTGACGCCAGATGACAGGTCACTAAACAAATACATTGCCGCGCCACTGACATCATCTAATGTCATATTGCGACGCAATGGTGTTGTTTCCGCGTTCAGGCGCAACATTGCCTTGAATCCACCAACACCACTGGATGCCAATGTCATAATTGGACCTGCGCTGATTGCGTTGACGCGAATGTTTTCACGCCCCAGGTCAGACGCAAGATAGCGAACACTGCTGTCCAGGGCAGACTTTGCAACACCCATTACATTATAATTTGGTACAGATTTTTCACCACCATAGTATGTCAGGGTCACAATACTGCCGCCATTATCCATCAATTTGGATGCACGACGTGTCAAATCAACCAATGAATAAACAGAAATATCCATCGTGTTCTTGAAATTATCACGCGTTGTATCGGCATAGCGACCTGTCAATTCATTCTTGTCCGAAAATGCAATTGCATGCAACATTCCGTCCAAATGGCCCCATTCACGCCCAATTGCATCAAACAAAGCGTCCATTTGTTCATCGTTTTGTACATTGCATTCCTGAACAAATTTTGCACCGATTGATTCTGCCAATGGGCGTACACGCTTTTCCAATGCGGGCATCGCGTATGGCATCGCAATTTCAGCCCCCATTTCATGTGCACGCTTTGCAATTGCCCACGCCATTGACCAGTCGTTGGCAACGCCTGTGATTAAAATCTTTTTTCCTTTTAGTAACATCTAAAATTCCTTTTTCATAAATAATTATTGGACGTTTTGAATATAACACCAAAAAAAAACCACTGCAATAATTTTATAAATTGCGGAAAATGTCGTGTATATTTAGTATAAACAACCTTGACTTTTCAATATATTGTGCAATATTATTAGGAATAAATTCAATCCTGGTTTTTGTTCGTTTTGACAACTGGGACGTGCCCTGAATGTTTTTTTCGCACGTATCAGACGAATAAAATCCTATTTTCTGCCAAAACAGGGGTGTGCGCATTTGAAAACAAGGGTGGCATTTTGTATTCCAGATATGGTAATCGGCGGTGTCGAAACTGTTTTTATAAACACATTAAATGAACTGATCAGGCGGGATGACATCGAAATAACTGTTGTTACACACAATAAAATTCGCGAAAAACAATATGCGCAATGGTTTGCAGAACACCCAGGGATAAAACTGATTGTATACAGACCGTTGTCTAACTGGTTCGAAGATTTGCAAAAATATTGCAAAATATTTCCCTTGAAACAAATTCGCAAAATCGCGTTCAGCCTGTATAAAAAATACCGTCGTGTGTTGTGGCAGATACGAAAGCCACTGAAAAAGGTTGATGTAGTCATTGATTATAAAAGTTTTGAATTTCACCGCGAAATTAAGTTGTTTAAACAACCAAAGATTGTGTGGGCGCATAGCGCAATATCTTTTTTCCAAAAATCTGGTAAATTTGAACGCATGGGCACATACGATAAAATCGTTGCAATTACCGACGATTTCGTGAACGAATTTAAAAAATTATACCCAGAACACGCACACAAAGTCGTTCGCATATATAACCCGATTGACGTTACACGGTTACGCCAACTGGCCGATGACGCAGAATGCCCGTCTGGGAAATATTTTTGTCACGTTTCCAGATTGACCAATGGGAAAGATATAAAAACATTAATTGATGCGTTTGATATATTTGCACAAAAAAACCAAAATATAAACCTGTATATCATCGGCGACGGTAAAATGGCAACCGTTTTTCAGGAATATGCAAAACAAAAAACGTCACAGCCGCAAATTATCTTTACAGGCGCAAAAGAAAATCCATACGGCTATATGCGTGGTGCAATCGCAAATATCTTATCTAGCGAGTTTGAGGGACTGCCAACTGTGTTAATTGAATCCATGGCATTGGGAACACCAACAATTTCATCAAACTGCAAAAGTGGCCCCCAAGAAATATTTGAAAATGGCAAATCAGGATACTTGTTTAATGTTGGGAACGCCCAGGAATTAGCACAGCAAATGCAATTCGTCTTAGATAATCCAGGCGATACAGATAAAACAATAAAAAACGCAACGGCATCGCTGGTACGCTTTGCACCAACAAACATAGCAGAACAAATTGTAAATTTAATCAAGAGTATGTAAAATGGCAATTTATGTAACAAAATCTTTTATGCCACCAGTTGAAGAATACAACAATCATGTGGCCAAAATTTTTGAAAATGGAATATTAACCAACCAGGGGCCAAACGTTCAAGAATTACAGAACAAATTGTCTGGATATCTGGGGGTGGATAATTTTCACTATCTATCAAATGGGACAATTGCATTGCAATTGGCGTTATCTGCCATGGATATAAACGATGGGGAAATTATCACGACACCGTTTTCATACGTTGCAACAACATCCAGCATAATGTGGCAACGCTGTAAACCTGTTTTTGTCGATATAGAAAGAAATAATTTTACCATAGACAGCGATAAAATAGAAGCCGCAATAACACCAAACACACGCGCAATTATGGCGGTGCATGTTTTTGGGTATGCATGCGATGTCGATAAAATTCAGAAAATTGCCGACAAACACAATTTAAAAGTTATATATGATGGCGCGCATGCATTTGGTTCTAAATATAATGATAAATCATTATTGGCGTATGGGGATGTGTCAACCTGCTCTTTCCATGCGACAAAATTGTTCCACACAATCGAAGGTGGCGCATGCATTGTCAAAGATAAAAACGTTTCAGACAAACTGGAAATGCAGAAACGTTTTGGCCACAATGGCGATGATCACCAGATGCTGGGGATTAATGCAAAACAATCCGAATTCCATGCCGCGATGGGATTGGCAAATTATCCATATATTGAAAAAATTATCGCGGACAGAAAGCGTGTATCTGATTTATATGACACGCTATTAACAGGTGTGGTGTCGCGTCCAAAAACGCAAAAAAATTTGAAATATAATTATGCCTATTATCCAGTCGTGTTCAAAAATGAACAGGAATTGTTAAATGTTTTTGCCGCACTGAATAAAAAAGAGATATATCCGCGCAGATATTTCTATCCGTCCCTAAACAAGTTGCCGTATGTTCAGGCACAAAAATGCCCTGTATCCGAAGACATTTCTTCACGCGTGGCGTGTTTGCCACTGTATGTGGGCTTAGAAAACAAAACAATTGAACAAATCGCAAAGATAATCAGAGAGAATGTAAAATGAGCTATCGTACAAATAAATTTGTAAAAAGACATACATTTGTCGCGCCAAAGGACGCACCAGATTTTACGTTGTTTTTATTAACGTATAATCACGAAGATACAATTCGTGAGACTTTTGAAGGTATTCTGCGCCAAAAAACACAATACAAGTTTATTGTGAAAATATTGGAAGATTGTTCAACGGATAATACATTGGCAATTTGCAAGGAATATGTCGAAAAATACCCCGACATGTTCAAATTAATCGCCCAACCGACAAATACGCGTTGCGCGCATATTAAACCGGCAATGATAAATGAAATAAAAACACAATATTGGGCATTTATCGAAGGTGACGATTATCATATCGCAGATAATTTTTTTGAAACGGCAATTACATTCCTGAAACAAAATCCAGAATATAATATGTTCGCAGGAAACTTTTATTGCAAAGGCGAAAAAGAAACAATATTGGCGCACGAAAACATGGACGGTTCTGGTCATGATATAAGTATCAATAATTACCTTTATTCACAAACGTCTGCACGCGTGTATCGAAACATTTTAGACTTTGCCAATATGCCAAACTATCCATTCGACGCCGATATTTATTTGTACTGGTTGTATTTAGATTGTGGACGTTCTTATTTTTATCATACCCCTGTGTCTGTTTACCGCACATCAATGACAGGCATGTGGACACGACTGACAAAACCACAAAAACGCCTGGAAATGCGCAAAGTGACAATGATGGGCTATCGCTTTTTTGGGTTTAAATATGCGAACTATTTCATGGACATTTATCCAAAGCGCACAATGAAACGTCTGCGCAGGGTTTTTGGAACAAAAATTACATTGTTTATCGCGGTTATTTATGAATTTATAAAGAGAGAGGCATGGCCAAAATAAAACTGTCTGTTGTTTGTGTTGCATATAATCATGCAAAGTTTATAAGACAAACTTTGGATGGCTTTGTCATGCAAAAAACGAACTTTGCATTCGAAGTCATAATACATGACGATGCATCGACCGATGGTACTGCGGACATTATTCGTGAATACGCGGAAAAATATCCAGAAATAATCAAACCAATTCTGCAAACGGAAAATCAATATTCACAAGGTAAACCTGTAACACAGAACTTTATATGGCCACGTATAAACAGTCAATATGTCGCCGTATGTGATGGGGATGATTATTGGACAGATGAAAATAAACTGCAAAAACAGGTCGATTTTTTAGACGACCACCCGGATTATATGCTGTGCTTTCATCCGGTAAATGTTTTTTATGAAAACGGACAAAAGCAACAGCATATATGGCCAAAACACACAAAAGACATATCATTTAAGCGCCTAATGCGTACAAACTTTATACCAAATTGTGCGGTTGTGTATCGTTGGGCAAATATGTTCACAGAAAAATTCCCAAAAAAAATATATCCAGGTGACTGGTTCGTGCATCTGAAACATGCCAAAGACGGAAAAATCGGTTTTATTCCGGATGTTATGGCAAACTATCGCCGGCATGAGGCAGGTATATCATTTGCGGACACACAATCGCGCGACGCATTGCACAAACAATGGGGTATACAAGAATTAAATTTTTATCTGGCGGTCGAAAAGCAAATTGCACCAAACCCCAGCGAATACCATACATTCGTGTGTCAACGCGCACGTGAATTTCTGGGTGTATATATTCAGGCAGATATGTATGACCAAGCCATAGAAATTATAAAAATATGTCCAGATATGCTGTCGTATGAAATAAATATGCAAAATAAGAAAATAAAAAAATACAAACAGTTGATAAAATATATAACTATCACCACTGGAATAATATGTGCGATTTTAACCATAGGAATGATTATATGAAAATAGGAATTATGCAGCCATATTTCTTCCCATATTTGGGGTATTGGCAAACATTGAATGCAGTTGATAGATATGTCATATATGACGATGTTAACTTTATAAAAAATGGCTGGATAAACCGAAACAACATATTGCTGAACGGTCAAAAACATATGCTAACATTGCCACTGGATGGTGCCTCGCCATTTTTACCAATTAATCAAATTAAAATTACACCGCGCACAAAAGAAAAAGAAAAATTGTTGCGTACAATTGAAATGGCATACAAAAAAGCCCCTTATTTTAATCAGGTATATCCAATTGTTTCAAGTATTATAACAGAAGAAAGCAATATGATAGCAAAGGCATTAATAAATCAGTTTAAACAAGTCTGTGATTACCTGGGCATAAAAACGGAGTTAATAGTATCATCAGAAATAAAAAAAGACAATTCTTTGCATGCGCAAGACAAGGTTATACATATTTGTAAATTACTGGGCGGGACAAAATACATAAATGCTATCGGTGGAATGGAACTATATTCGCCAACGGATTTTCAGAACCACGGCATTGACTTACGTTTCATGAAGACAAACATCACACCATATAAACAATTTAAAAATGAATTTGTGCCAGGGCTGTCAATGATTGATATAATGATGTTTAATTCGCCAGAGGAAATTCATAAAATGTTAAATAATTACGAATTAATTACAAAATCACGCTAAGGAATATACACAAAAAACATTAAATTATTTGTTGCCTTGGCTAATTAATCAGCGTTATAATGCGAACGACAAATTTTAAAGGAAAATTATGGCTTTTTTAACAGAAGAACAGATAAAAGAAATCGGCTTTAAATCATACGGCAAAAATTTAAAAATCAGTGACAAGGCTGTTTTTTATAGACCGGAACGCATTTCCCTGGGCAATAATGTTCAAATAGATGACTTTTGTACCGTAGGAAACCATGTCGAAATACATAATAACGTGCATTTATCTGTTTATTGTTCTGTATTGTCTACTGATGGTGCATTAATTACGTTTGAAGACTTTTCTGGTTTAGCGCCAAGATGTACGGTTTTTGTTAACACAGATGATTATTCTGGGCAATATATGACAAATGCAACAATTCCGTTAAAATTTGTGAAACACGAACCAAAGTCTATAACAATTGGCAGACACAGCATTGTCGGTGCTGGCAGCATGGTCTTTCCTGGCGCAAATATTGCCGAAGGCACATCTGTTGGCGCGATGAGCCTGGTGATGAAGCCAACGCTACCCTGGAAGGTATATTTTGGTATACCTGCCCGACCAATAATGGATAGAAGTAAGCATATTTTAGAACTAGAACAACAATATTTAGAGGAAAACAATGGTTAAAGCAGTTATTAAAAACGCAAAGATAAGGGGGATTTCCGTTGTTGTGCCCCCAAAGGAGTTGTCTCTATTGGATGACAAAGAATTGTATGGCGGTAACGAACAGCGAATAAAACGCGTTATCGAATCTTCTGGTTTTTTAAAACGACGTGTTTCTGAACCACACGTAATGACATCCGATTTATGTTTTGAGGCAGCCGAAGATTTAATCAGCAAATTAGGAATCGAAAAAACATCTATTGATGCGTTGCTGTTTATCAGCTATACACCCGATTATCTGATGCCGGCAACGTCATATGTTTTACACCAACGCTTGGGTTTATCTGAGAGCTGTGTAGTTATGGATATTCCGCAAGCATGTTCTGGATATGTCCTGGGGTTGTATCAGGCAGGAATGTTGTTGAACAATGGATGCAAGCGTGTCTTACTACTGGTTGGCGACAGTTTCTCAAAATTTACAGATATGTTCATTAATCATTCCGCGCCCGTTTTTGGTGATGCGGGCAGTGCCACACTAATCGATTATGATGAACAGGCCCCCGCGACATACTTTAATATACAATCTGATGGTACCGGATATGATGCATTGATTTGTTCTGCTGGTGGATTTAAGACCCCACCCAAGAAAGAAGACTTTTATGAAAATGGTCAATTTCGTTATCAGGCAAAAATGGACGGAGGACGAATTTTTGATTTCGCGATCAATCGCATTTACCCAAGCATCCAAGAAAATCTGGACTTTGCAGGCTTAACAAGCGACCAAGTTGATTATTATGTTTTACACCAAGCAAATAAATTGATATTGAATACAATTGCATCAAAATTGAATATCAATAAAGATAAAATGCCAACAGAGACCCTTTCAAAATATGGGAATCAATGTGGGGCATCCATCCCAGCAACAATCGCAGACAATTTAGCCGATGAGATTTCTAAGAATTCTTTGCGTCTTGCAATTGCAGGATTTGGTGTCGGATTAAGTTGGGCAAGCGCAATAATTAATACAGGACCTATTTATTGTTCAACAATTAAAAATTATAAGGGGAATTGATATGAAAAAAGAAGAATTTTTGTCCAAATTAAAAGAAGCATTACACACCCAAACAAACTTGTTGCCAGAAACAAATTTAAACGATTTAGAAGAATGGGATTCCTTGGCCAAACTGGAAGTACAGGTTTTTTTGGAAGAATTTGGAGTAAAACTATCATATGCAGATATAGACCAATTGAAAACAGTACAAGACATTATGTCGCGTGTGACATTGGGAGACTAATTCATCGACATATATCATATAAAAAAATTCAGGCGGGAACCGCCTGAATTAATAAATAATTTTTACAAACAGTTTTACATTGCTGGCTGTAAAAATCTGCACAAACGGCAAACCGGTTGACTTGTTCGGTAAATATATTTTACCGTATTGACATCGGGGAATCGTTACGGTGTTTGTGTCTATATTTAAAAATTTACCAAAATCACTGCTGGAAACCAAAACATCACCTGGGGTATACGCATTTATGGCAAACCCAAACTGACTAATGATATCGCCGACAGAGTACCCACACATACTTTCATAAAATTTTAAATATGGTATTGCAGTTGCCATATACGGTTTTTCCAGATTTAGGTTATGCGAAATAATAATATTTGCGGCAGATGATAGTGATACCTCGTCACTTATCCAGATACGATTGCCAATTAATTTATGGGCGTTTTCGGAACCGATTTGCGACAGGTCTGGTTGTGCGTCTGCACGCGCCATCGCAATACCGCCCAAGGTTTCGCCATCATGTACGCGCAATGTTTTATTTGTGGTGTCCATGGTGACTTCGCCAATGGCGCCAGTAAAATTTTCGTGTTCGGTCGCAGTTCCACGCCGAATTTGTATTTGTCTTGACATTTTTGGATATCCTTTGTTGTTAAAAAAATAAAAAAGTCGTCCAAACGACGACAAATAAAAAAATCCCACACTACATGGCCAGGATTTCGTGTTAGATTATATCACAAAACACGAAAAAAATCAACAAAAATACACAAAATAAGACAAGTCTTTTCATACAATGCAGTATAAAAGATCTGATTATAAAAATCAATATACAGCAAAAGTTCGTACGCGACACTAGTCGAATATATAAAACCATTGACTAACTTTACAAATCGGCATATAATTTTAATTGTGAAGAAATTTTTCAAGATATTTTGTTTTCTATGCCTGTTGGGCTGCGATTACAACGTGCCCGAATTGACCAACAATACTATATGTGGCGATATTTATTCCCTTGATTGGTCAAAAAAGCAGGAAGCGGTTGATATGTATAAAGCGTGTTTAGCAACCTTGGATGCAAATGATAAAAAATATACAGATTCTATGTTGTATCTGGCCTATATCTATTTGTCGGACAATGAATATCAAGACATTGAATATGCCAATCAACTGATTCACAACACGATGCAGATAATGGCCTCTGATTGCGATGGCGCGCATGGTACATATGATAATTTTTGTTATTTTGAATATTTTAAGGACGATGTTTCATGGCCAGAATATTTTAAGAATTTTGATGATGCCAAACATTTATTTCACATGACATTGCCTTGTGTTCACATAGGTATGATAAAGGAAAATAAAAGTGCACTTGAATTGATAGAGGGGCATTTCGGCAGTTCGCGAGATGCTGCGATTGCGAGTATTTGCAAACCATTTAATCCGTATGAGATAACACAACTAAGACGTTTTGTTCAGTCACCCAGTTTTGACGAATTGTCAAAATTAAATCCAGAACCACCCATTGATGGCACAATGAGTTTCACATTCAGTACATCAAATTATCATGATATGATAGAGATGTTGACTTATCCTGTGTCTTTTTTTCAAGATAAGACACAGGATGATTTATTCATAAAACTCAATTTTGAAGAAAAAAAGTTTTTTTATGCAAAAGATTTATTATCAGAATTGGCAAAATATGATGACCTGGTTTTGATATATGATGCAATGGTAGATAATATAAAAGAATACTATACTGATGCATTACACATGTCAGAACCTGATGCAATCAAATATGCAAAAATGACCGCATCCAGCCTGATTTTGCACGAAATATTTTATCGTTAGTTTGCCTTTAGAAACATTCGTTTTGTCCATTCACGACGAGCTTTTTGTACATCTTTTCTTTCAGATGCTTCCTTTGCTGCGGTTTCCCAATCTTTATTTTTGATGGCTTCAAATAACTTTGGCCAATATCGTTCAGAAAACCTGTTGTTTCCCATATTAAATTGCATATCTACCAATGCCTGCTGTATGGGTGTCGGCATATCTATAAAATTCGTTATTTTTTTGTTTAATTCATTGTATGCGATTTCCAGTTGTTGGTTAAACTGGTTATAAATTTGATTTGGCGATATTTGTATGTGTGCATAATCATATTCTCTAAAAGTACCGTTATTTATTTCTGATACCATTTTTGAATGAATATTTTGTTTCTCTACTTCGGTTAATTCTGTACCAGTGTTTGTATTTATAATATCTAACTTTAAAAAATCATTTAGTTTATGTATGTTTTTGCCAATTCCAATTGTTAAATAACCTTTGGAATCTGTGTATGGACTTTTTCTGACTCCTTCGTGTGCCATTACATCTTTTTTAAAATTATCGGTCAAAATATTTTTCATATCGTTTTTCTCGTATTGTTTCTTTTCCAGTTCTTGATTTATTTTTACTTCTGTCCAGTGGCCGGGTTTGACAGCGCCACGCTCTTTGATTTTTTGTAATTTTCTGAACTTTTCAATCGCATCAAACAGTTTCTGGTTCGGATACGGGTTTGGATTGTCAGCACTTTCGCCGGCACGGGTATCTGGTTCATAGCAATCCAACTGGGTCAGTGATTTTTTTAACCATTCTACATCACGTGTATCAACATTTCTGTCCGGGGCAACCGTGCCATGCAGGTTTGATTTATGCTGTTCTGCGTTTTTGATATCTTGTGGACTCAAAGAACATCCGCAATGAGGATGAAACGGTGGACCAGATACAACAACCCCGTCAACAATCAATGCAACGCATCCGCCACATTCACCACCACAATCAACAGTTGCGTATGTATGTTCAAATTCTTCTTCGTATTCTTCCAATTCTTCATCTGTTTCTGCGATTGGCGGTTCTGCGTAGATGCCCAGAACCAATTCGCCATTTTCATTCCAGGTGACACCATCCCAAATATCACTCATAAAAACTCCTTTTGCTAAATAAAAAACACCCGCGTGGCGGGCAATAAAAAAAGACGACCAAATGTCGTCCGCAGAATACGTGTATTATATCATAAAATACGAATTTTTTCAATAAAAAACAAAACGACCGGCGTGCGGTCGTTGAATTTCTGGTGGGGACACAGGGACTGTAAATCCCCATCTGCGCCACGTTGGCGCGATGGGCCCCATTCACTTCGTAAGGTTCAAACGGCGCATACGCTTGTTTTCACCAACTGACGTTCCGAACCCTTTTTGGGTTCTCGTCCGCGCCCCATACAAAAATAAAAAAACCGCCATGCGGCGGTTTTCTTATTTCTGGTGGGGACACAGGGACTCGAACCCTGGACCCAATGATTAAAAGTCATTTGCTCTACCAACTGAGCTATGTCCCCAAAACCGGACCCGGAAAGCGAGAATTTACATTCTGTTTCCGCGGTTCGGGCGTAATTTTGACATATTTCAAATTAAAATGCAAGAAAAAATAATAAAAAATTCGTTTTTATTTTTTGCCACCGTTCCCAGCCAATGCGCCGTCTGATAAATGCTGTTGCAGATTTAGCATCGCGACCGAGTCTGAATCCAGCCAATCCAGCATGCGCGACATTATGTTTTCTATATACTTTGCAGACATGTGACGATTGCGATGATGGAACTTATTTTCATTAATCAAATGCGTCATGTCACGCGCCAAGGCAGACAATATCTGAATCTGTTGCGGCGACAAAACACTGCTTTGGCTGTTGCGATACAGTAATGTGTCTAAATCATTATGATAGGCATTTAATTTATCCAATACCCCAGGGGTGATTTTTAAGCGACGTGAAATTTCTGGGGTCCGCCATATCAACATTCGATTCAAGTTTTCTGTGGTTAGTTTGCTGCGCACCCCCATGGATTCACGCAACATAAACACCAGCCCCAACATTAATGTATTCAATTTGTCTGAAACACTGTTTGCAATGGTCTTTTTCATCTGGCGATTAACACGCGAATTCATATAATCATATAACAAGAACACCAACGGTATCGACAATAAAGATCCAGAAATGTCGATTATCAAATCACGCAGATTATCATTTGGCGCGTTATCAATTGCACCTGTATACAATATAATGCCACCGGCGATTGACATCAGGTACGGTAAAGACTTTAAAAATATTGTGCGAAAACTTATCTTCATGCACAAATTTTACAAAAAACATGTGGCAATATGTATAGGAACGTTCGCCTAAGACCTGACACCAGCATCCAGTTCGCAACGACGGCGCACATAAACCACCGACCATGCACACAACATCAACATCAAGACACCTAAAATTGCGATACTGTAACGCCAACTGCCCAATTGTGCGCCCAGACCAATAATGCCACACACCGCAATATAAACCAGATAAGTCAACGTTGTGTAAAGCGACAAGATAACAGAGCGATGACGTGTTGGGATTAAATGCTGAAACTGGGCATAGAATAAATTAAACAAGCCATAAAACAGCATGTACGCCAACCCCAGAATCCACAATGCGCCAATTGTGTAAATCGCAGCAAATGCCAAATAACCAATGCCGACGCAGCCAATCAACATGTACAAAACCCAATCTGGTAATTTGTTAAAGCGATAGGCAAAACGCTGGCCCACGGTGGCGCACCCCAACAAAAAGAACGATATCGCACCAACATATTCCGTTGACAAGCCAAGCTGCAGGCCAATCGGGCTTAAAAAATCGTCTAAGAAAGGAATATTTACCACCAATAATGTCAGCAACATTATCGACATCAGGCACGGCGTTTTCAGGCACACTTTTATACCTGTACGAAAAACCTGGCGGAATTCTGGGGCGGCAACAGGTTTTGCAGCACCGCTTGGCAGGCGCGGCACCATTATCAGACACAACATAGACACCAATATCGCGACCACAGATGCCCACGTCACCCATTCATAGCCCAAGAACATCAACAGCGAACCGCACGCCGACAGCGCGACACCAATTGATTCATATGTATACTTGCGTCCCAAAATACGCGAATAATCACGGGCACGGCCACGGGCGCGGATACTGTCATACATCAGACCTTCGAATGCAACACTGCGAAATCCGGCCTGCAATCCCCACAAGACCATACCAATTGCAAATCCGGCATATGTCGGCCAAAATAACCACAGCAAAACAGCCCACATCTTTAAAGACTGACCAAATACCATTGCCCAACGCTGGCCAATGCGATTTGTAATAAACGTAATTGGCAGTTGTCCCAACACGGTCGCGGTCGCCGAAATAATAAACATTGTCGACAGTTGAATGTCGCTGACGCCGTTTTGTTGCATAAAAATCGCATAGACAGGCGTCAACAACAAGAACTTATTAAAAAACGAAAAACCGTATAGAGAGAATAATAAACGCGTCAATTTTCTTCCTTTTGCAATCAGTATACACCGTGCCGACAAAAAAAGTACAGTAAATATTGAATTTTTGTCAAAAATGCACTATAATTAATTGATAAGAAAAACAAAGGTGCGCAAAGATGGCAGATAAATTAAATATGAATGATTTTTTATTGCAATATTTTATGCAAATGCATTTCAACAATATGCCACCTGCACAACGCGCACAATTTGATGCCTATGCTAAAAACGATGATTTCCGTGGCCATATGAAGGACTGGAAGAAGCAGCTGATGCACGACAACAATGGGCAATTGGTGCAAAATGACATTCCTGATGCAAGTATGTTGGCGGAAGATGAGTTAAAAAAGCTATTTTTAGAATTTCAACGCGCCTTTCGTGAAATGGCGGCCAACAAGAAGAATTTCTCTAATAGTGTAGACTTCTCTGTAAATAAGAGTAAAGTTATCGATTTCTTGGATGAATATTTTGGTGTGGGGAAATTATTTGAACCTGCTAAAGCAAATCAAGAAGCCGAACAACAGATAGAGGCATTGGGGCAGTTCCTGAAAGATAATGCGTCACAGATGAAGGCAGTGTTGCGACGCGATTGGGGGCTTGTAAATGATACAGACTTTACATTTAAGGATTTACAAGACGGAATCAAGGACAAAAAATACAATACTGACACAAAATTTCGTAAAACACTGACAACGCTTGCAGAATATTTAAGTTATCCGGGCGATACGTTGCAAGGATTAACACCGCCTGCTGTTGATAAAATTGGCACTGGGTTTGAAGACACAACCATTGATCCAAACAGATTGGATGCATTCAAGACTGAATTTGATATAATTTTGCGCAAGATATATCGCACCAAAGATATACGCGAGGCATTCCCATCGGATAAGGTTAAAAACGCATACGAAAAGGCAAAAAACAATGTCGATTACGATAACAAAGAAAGTAAAGACTACGTTCCGCCAAAACGTGACGATGAACTGAATCCATGGCAGCAAGTCTCAAAATTTGTTGGAGACACATACGAAGATACATTTGCAAAGTACATCAAGTTTAGTGGTGACCGTATGTATTTTTCACCACAGGCAAAAAGTATTGTTGAGGCATTACACAAAGCAAAAGTCAAACCAACCGACGGTCTGGATGGCGTATTAAAAAATGCAGACACAATCAAAAAAGGATTACTGTATAAATCACCAAAAGCAACAGAACATTTTGATTGGACAATTAAAACACTGACAGAACTGCAGGCAACAATGCCCAAGGCGTTTGCGGGCGCACTGCAAAACGGGCGCCAAATGCGCGCAATTATCCAAGAAATGATTATGACGGCGGTACGCGACGGCAAAGTCGAAGAAGCCAAATCTGCGATGGAGGTTATGTCCGTTATCAAGTATGGATACACGACCAGTAAAACCATGGACGCACTGAAAAAAGTTGATGTGAGTATATTTTCAGATAAAGATTTGTCATGGAATAAAAACGAGGGCATGGCATTTGTGACAAAAGCACTGGACAAAGGTATCAAATATGCAATTACAGGATTGGGTTATGGTATAACAATGGCCGTAAATGCATACAACCTGTCGGGCAGTAAATTTAAGGGCGAACGCGACAAGAATCTGAAGAAAGCAAGTGACAATTGGGCAAATAAAAACGCGACAGAAAAACAAGATGCAGAGGCAGAGCGCCGACACAAAGACGCAATGGCAAATCAGGAAATTCAACAAAAAACACAGGATTTGCGAGATGCCAACAACGGTCTGACACAACAACAGCGTATAACAGATAGTAATCTGGGACAAAAAAAAGCCGATCTGGATAATGACGAACAACGTTTAACCGGCATAAAAAATCAAATAAATAATGATAAAGAACAGCAGTCTTATAAGGACGCAAAGACAAACGTTGATACCTATAATAATTTAAATGCTGCGATACCTCAATTACGACAGGAAGGCGCAAAGTTAAGAAGAGATATCAAAAAGTTGAATGATAAAATAAACCAAATTCAAATCGACACACAAATGACGGATGCGGAAAAACAATTTCGTACAAATGCATTGTTGCAACAGAAAATAGAAATGCAAAATCGAAGAACAGAAATTGCGCAAGAACTGCGACAGTCGCGAAATAATCTTAATAATATTACAAATAATCCAAACTGGGCAAATCAACAGCAGGCAGTTACCGACATGGAACGACGGGAAAACGACTTGCAGCAAGAACAAGATAGCCTTGATGACATGAAATCGCGTGTAAAAAAATACGAAAGCGCGAAAAACAGTATCGAAGAACTAAGCGAACAAATTAGTAAACGCGATGAAGAAATACGTGATTGGGACAACAACCACAAAGACCAATATAAAGAATTGATGGCGTACTGGGACATGCTGGAAACGGGGCGCAACACACGTACAGGAAAGATGTATAACTGGGGCGGACGCGGTCTGAGCGCAAAAGGTGCACAAGGGAAATTCGACGCAAAAAAACAGCAGTATATAAATGATTATTTAAGCAATTATTCATATACAGCTTGATTTTTTGGGTTAATTTATAATTGACAAATGTATTACATGTGCCACAATCCTAAAAAAGGATTTTGTATGAGTACAATTTTTATTCCATACGCCCTGGGGAGTTTGAAAGATTTCACTTTTAAAGAAATTACAAAAAAAGAATACGATACTTTTTTGGGTGCATTAGTTAGACAAGACCATATCAATAAAATAAAACAACAGGAACGAGCTAGAGAATCAGCAGCGATAAATGAAAAACGGAAAAAATTTAGAGAGTCTATTCCCGCACTTAAACAATCGTATATAGATGCTCAAAAGAATCGTAATAAATTTTACTCTTTGCATAGTGATGTGTTTAGCAAATACGAGCGTCTTAAGGACGATGAATATGACAAACTCTCTTGGATTATTGGTTTTTCTTCGCGAGAGCGCGAGTTGAAAAAACATATGGCACAATACAAACATATTCACGATCAGTTGCAGGCATTGGAAATGCAGGTACGCTCGTTATCTCGTTATTCTGAAGACAATATGACAGAAACTATTTATTCTAAAGAACGCCATCACGAAAATCTTTCGTCAGAATCATACAAAAACATCGAGAAAAAATGGCAAACAGAAATACAAAAGCAGTCTCAATTGTTATACCCCACAAGGGGCTACCATCTATTAATAGAAAATTTACAAATTAATACTTCGGGGTCAATTATTGAAATAGCTGGTAATGGTGTTCAAATCGAGGTTTCAAGACAAAAACAACAAATAAGAATGTCTTTAATAAACCAAAAGGTACAAATCATCCGCTAACGCCTGATTTTATCCTTAATTTATGCTTTAATTCGTCCGCCAACACCAAGGATTACAACATATTCAGATTACATAAAGATGTTCAAAAAGATGCGGACGAGGTGGATCCAACAACAGGCAAGAAGAAAATACACCAACGGTTTGAAGACTATTATGCAAGTCACAGCATTGGACGATAATATAATAACCTTGATTTTTTGGGGGATTTGTGGTATAATAAAAACATGCGTCGTTGGGAACAACGGCGTTTGTTTTTTTGTGCACGCTTTGCGCATTTTGTCACCCCTGCGCAGGCAGGAGTGGGGCTATAAAATAAAAAAAGTTGTTTTGGTTGATGCTTAATTTTTTAAGAACTTTTTAAAATCACAATTTTTAACATTAACAAAAAAAGGAAAATTATATGACACGTGTTTTACAAATTAGACGCGGTTCGGCCGCACAAAATGATAACTTTACCGGTATGCCCGGCGAAATCACAATGGATACAGACGCAAAAACATTGCGTGTGCATGATGGTGAAACGCTGGGTGGATTCACACTTGCACGCGCGAATGATGCGGCAACCAACACCGGTAATTTCGATATAGAAAATGTATCTGATGAATTCTGGGCAAATATCGTGGCACAACACGCGCCTGCCCCATTTACAGTACACGAAACAACACCAATACAGATTAACAGCAGGGTTGCAGGACTGAATTATATTCTGGGGGACACAGAAAAGCCAAAATTTGTGCAGTGCGCCCTGGTCTGTCAAAATGCAGAGGCAGGATATGCCGTCGGTGACGAAGTATGGGCATTTGGTGTGGGGAATCATGCAAATCCGATTCCAAACTGTGAACAAAACCAAAATGGAATGAATTTGTTCCTGCTGACCGGTTGTCAAAAGTACTGGGTTCGCCATCATGACACGGGCGTTCAAACGGAAATCACAGATGAAAATTGGTGCATTTTATTCCGAGTTTACTATTGAATTCTGAAAAAAACATTGCTATGCTGATGCCCGAAGAATAAAAAAAGGATTTCACATGTACATACTTGCATTAAATTGTGGTTCTTCGTCCCTGAAATACCAGGTGTTTGACGCAGATACAAAAACAGCCATCGTTGGTGGAAACGTTGAAAAAATCGGTCTGCCGGATTCTTTTGTCACACAAAAGTATCCAGACGGAACAAAACAAAAGAAAGAATGCAGTATGCAAAATCATAACGAAGCACTAAATGTCGTTATGTTCATGTTGCGCGAAGCGTCTGTTGACATGAATGAAATCAAGGGCGTTGGTCATCGCGTTGTTCTGGGTGGTGAAAAATTTGCGTCATCTGTTGAAATCAATGACGAAGTTATCAAGACAATCGAAGAATTATCTGCGATTGCACCACTGCATAACCCAGCCGCGTTGGTTGGTATTGTCGCAGCACAGCAATTATTGCCAAATGCAAAACAGGTTGCAGTATTTGATACCGCATTCCATCAGACAATGCCAGACTATGCGTATCGCTATGCCGTGCCACGTGCGTGGTACACAGAATTGGGCGTGCGTCGCTATGGTTTCCACGGGACCAGCCATTTATATGTATCAAAAGTTGCAGCAAAAATGTTGGGCAAACCAGCCGATCAATGCAATCTGATTACGTTGCATATCGGTTCGGGCGCGTCTGCAACCGCAATTCGCAATGGTAAATCTGTTGATACTTCATTGGGTATGACACCGTTGTCTGGTTTGACAATGGGTACGCGTCCAGGTGACTTGGACCCAGGTGTTGTATTGTATGTTATGAACAGATTGGGTATCACAGCAGATCAAATGCAAAAGCATCTGAACAAGGATTCTGGTCTGATGGGTATTACAGAATGCTTTGCCGACCGTCGCGATGTAGAAGGCAACAAGGACACAAACGACCTGTGCCGTTTGGCTATTGATATGGAAGCACACAATGTAAAAAAATACATCGGTGCGTTTATGGCGGAACTGGGGCATGTTGACGCGTTGGTATTTACCGCAGGCGTTGGTGAAAACGACGACTATCTGCGTGCAAAATTCTGTGAAGGATTAGAAGAACTGGGTATCAAATTAGATTTGGAAAAGAATGCCCAGGCATTGGCACGCAAAGGTGTCGACCAGGCAGTTATCAGTACAGATGACAGTCGTGTTAAAATCTTGATGATTGCAACAAACGAAGAACTGGTTATCGTAGAAGATACACTGGCGATTATGAATGGAACATATAATCCAAATCATCTGGAAATGGACTATTCATTTGCGAAATAATTATTGAACCACCCTGCCCCACAATGAAATATTTGTGTGTGCAGGGTGTTTTTTTTGGCTTTCATTTTATAAATGATATTGCTATGCTGTGCTAAGAAAAAGGATTTTTATGTCAGCAAAGACCAAGCGTCTGATTAAGAAAATTATCAGCTATTCAGGCATTTTCTTTTTTGTTTTGGCGGCAGGAATGCTGTGGTGGCAATTGCGCGGATACAGTTTGTCAGACATTGCGCATGCGATACTGGATATACCATTACGCAATTTGATTATGGCATGTGTGGCTTGCTTTGCGGGCTACGTTGCGTTGTCTTTGTATGATTATTTGGCGTTGCATTATGTCGGCGGCCGTGTCACGTGGTGGAAATGGATGTTGGCAGGAATGTTGGGCTTTGCAATCAGTAACAATGCCGGCCACGCAGTTGTTTCTGGTGGCGCAATCAGATACAGACTGTATACCCGTTGGCGTATTCGTGGTGGCGACATATTAAAAATGCTGACCATTTCTGGATTTACATATTTCTTGGGCGCGTCGGCGATTGTTGTTATTGGTTATTTCTTGGTGCCACGCGAAATGTTCGATAATTCTGTCGGACTTAGCATGGGACTTAACACGCTGTTTATTTTCTGTGCGGCAATGTTGCTGACATATTTTGCCGTTACAGTCATTTTTCATAAAAAAAGCATTAAAATCGGGCAAATAAAGTTTCAAATCCCGTCAACACGCATGGCGTTAACCCAGACAATATTGGGTATAACAGACAGTGTACTGGCCGGATTGGTGCTATATTTCTGTATGATTCCGTTTGTGAATATTCCGTTTGGAATATTTATTGGCCTGTTTGTTATTGCACAGACAACTGGTGTTTTCAGTCAGGTTCCAGGTGGCATCGGCGTGTTTGAAACGGTGTTCTTGATGGCGTTGCCTGATACGATTGACAAGGCAAATATCTTTGGTGCGTTGCTGGCGTATAGAATTATTTATTATGTATTGCCACTGATTGGGGTCGGCGGACTGTTCTTTATATACGAAAGATGGTTGCGCGCACGTATGAAAAGATGGCTGAATGAAGCGAAAGAAAAAACAAACGAAATTCGCACAAAAATCAAACACATAAAATCAGATATCAAAAACAGAAAATAAATACCTTGCCAACTGATATAATGTCATGTAAAATAGTTCCTGTGTATGTAAAATGGGGCTATAAGTAAGTGTTTGTATTGTCACTATTTTCAACAATTCGCATGGCGCTGATGGTTATCGTGGCGCAATCCCTTGGCATGGGCTGGGACGCCCCACGGGGACGGATTGTTGCCATTTCATACGCCATCAACACAAAAGGATTACGTAATGTCAAAAAAGATATATGTGGACGCAGTCCACCCGGAAGAAACACGTGTCGTTGTCGTAGATACTGCGACCAATCGCGTTTCTGATTTTGACGTTGAAACAACCACAAAACCACAGATAAAGGGAAATATTTATCTGGCCAAGGTTATTCGCGTCGAACCATCCTTGCAGGCGGCATTTGTTGATTACGGGACAGGAAAAAATGGTTTCTTGCCGTTTTCAGAAATTCATCCTGATTACTATCAAGTGACGCCAGAACAAAAGAAAAAATTACTG
Organism: Alphaproteobacteria bacterium; assembly: GCA_017466525.1. Taxonomy (GTDB): domain Bacteria; phylum Pseudomonadota; class Alphaproteobacteria; order Rs-D84; family Rs-D84; genus Enterousia. Next base: position 23,449 of record JAFTTY010000010.1, on the reverse strand, counting down.
GAATTGGCACACGCCAACATCGTTGACGACGATGATGACCCAAATGACGAAGAAGACGAAGTCGCAGAATACGATGATCACAGCGCAGGCGAAGACAATAAAGAATTTGTTAAGCGCGCACGCGAATTCAAAATCCAGGACGTTATCAAGCCAAAACAAATCTTGCTGATTCAGGGAGTACAAGAAGAACGTGGCCAAAAATGCGCGTCTATGACAACATATCTGTCATTGGCAGGTCGCTTTGCTGTTCTGATGCCGAATTCACGCAAACGTAATAGCTATGGTATTTCCAAGAAAATATCAGACAAGGCCGAACGTGCAAGATTGCGTGAAGTGTTACACAATTTGAAAATACCAAAGGGTATGACCGTCGTTCTGCGTACAGCGGCCATGGGTGCACAACCGGCTGATATTGCAGCAGACTATGACTATCTGGTAAACCTGTGGAATGAAATTCGTAAAACAACATTGGAATCTGTTGCACCAGTGACAATCCATACCGAAGATTCATTGTTGCGTCGCGTTGTGCGTGATTTCTTGAGCGATAAAGAAGATGTCTTGGTCGTTCAAGGTGAAGAAGCATACGATGCGGCAAAACAATATTTCCAACAGATGTACGGACGCGCACCACGCAAACAATTGGTACAGTACAAGGATGTCGCAGTACCATTGATGGTCAAGGCCGGCGTTGAAAAGCAATTAGAAGGACTGCATGGACCATATGTTCAATTGCCATCTGGTGGGTCGCTGGTTATCAACCAGACAGAAGCAATGGTGACAATTGACGTGAATTCTTCGCGCGCAATCAAAGAAAAGGATATCGAACAGACCGCATTAAACACCAATCTGGAAGCGGCCGAAGAAATCGCACTGCAATTGCGTTTGCGCGACTTGGCTGGTATCGTTGCGGTTGACTTTATCGATATGGAAGAAGAAAAAAATAACCGTAAACTGGAACTGAAAATGCGCGAGGTTATGAAACGTGACCGCGCACGTACCCAGGTTGCAAAGATTAATAACTTTGGCGTACTGATGTTGTCGCGTCAAAGACTGCGCAGCAGTTTTATGGAATCGTCATATGTGGCATGTCCGCATTGTATGGGCGCAGGTGTTGTGCCATCAATCCAGACGGCGGCGATTATCTTGTTCCGTCATTTGCAAGAAAAATTGCTGGCAAAAAGTGCACAAAAAATCATTATGACTGTGCCAACAGACGTTGCAATTTACTTGTTAAATCACAAACGTGCAGAACTGGCAGAGATGGAGGTAAAGTTCGAAACAGAAATCGTTATTGTTGGTGACGACAGCCTGTTGAATATCGATCAATATTCAATCCAACGCGTTGCCCCAGAACAAAACAAAACAGACGATTTGTTGACAGCACACGCACCATCAACAGACATTAAAAAGAAACACGCCCAGCATGTTGATGCAAAGCGTACAACAGTGTCTGCACAACGTCGCAAGCGTAAAAAGCAGCCGAAAAAGAAGACAATTTGGCAGAAAATTGTCGGCTAAAAAAAATCCCCCAACTGGGGGGATTTTTTTATCGTGTTTTTTGTTGTTTGGTTGCTTTGCGTTGAAACTTCTTTGCCGTTTTCTGTGACATTTTATATGAATCCCACGCCATATCACCCATAAGAAATAACAATGCGCCAAGCATGCCACTGGCAAAAGCACTGTCTGTGTCTTTTTCTGCAACGAACGCAAGTGCCGAAACAACCGCGGCAACACCACCACAATTTGCCAATATTGCACCCCATTTTGATATCTTTGCCTGGGTACGCATGTGCTTTGCCTGACGTTCAAAAATCTCTTTTTTATTCATGACTGCGCCCTATTTCCCAAATTTACCACTGCGTGGGAAACCAACTGGAACTGTGCGTCCCTGGGATGCACGTTTCGCACGCCATGGTGTCCAATCGTCCATCTTGGTGGTACCACGACCAGTTGTCCAACCAAAACCATCTTTTTCATCAAAGAACATAATGTCTAAGACAAATGTACGTTCAGCATTATATTTCTGCAATATCACGCCCTTGCCCCGGGTCATTTCTGGGATTTCGGATGTCGGGAATATCAGCAATTTATCATTGGAACCAGACATCGCAATTGTGTCACCCGTCACAGCAACACACATGTGTGCAGGATTCTTGGGTTCTGTATTCATTACCTGCTTTCCATTCTTGGTTTGTGCCAGGCAATTTTCACCAGAAACAATAAATCCGTTTCCATGACGCGACACCAATAAATACTTTGCATTCATGTCCAAGACAAAGGCGCGAACAATGTCTTCGTCAGCACTGATGTCTGCCATCATGCGAACAGATTCACCAAAGCCACGCGCAGACGGCAATTCGTTCGCAGATAATGTAAACATTTTCCCCGATGTGCCGAACAAATTAATCTTGTCAATTGACATTGCATGGAACGCGGTATGCAATTCGTCGCCTTCTTTGAATTTCAAATCCAATGAATTTAAATCCAAATGCCCCTTGGCCGCACGAATCCAACCCATTTTTGATAAAATAATTGTCAGTGGTTCTTTTTCGATAAAGTCGTCTGCATTAACAACAATTTCTTCGGTTTGTTCTGCCCAAGTGGTACGACGACGTCCCAACTTTGTCTTTTTGTCATATGTCTTTTTAATATCGCTGAACCAGGCCTTTAACTGTTCATTCTGGGCATCTTCGCTGGCCAACAGTGCCTGTAATTTTTCTTGTTCTGCGCGCAGGGCCGCGTCTTCGCGTTTTATTTCCATTTCTTCCAGTTTGCGCAATGAACGCAGGCGTGTATTCAAAATCGCCTCTACCTGAATCTCAGTTAAATTAAATTCTGCAACCAATACAGCCTTGGCATCATCTTCATTTCTGATGATTTCAATTACACGATCCAGGTTCAAGTATACAACCAGCAAACCACCCAAGATTTCCAATCGACGCGCGATGTTATTTAAACGCCATTGTGTGCGACGACGTAAAACAGTCTTTTGATGTGCGATAAATTCACGTAAAACATCGCCGATTGGCATGACACGTGGTGCACCTTTGGAATCGATAACATTGAAATTCATGTTAAAGCGATATTCCAAATCCGTCATCGCAAACAAGTGCGCCATCATTTTATCCGCCGGGATATTACGCGTCTTTGGCGTGATAACAATACGAACATCAGTTGTTGATTCATCGACAATATCGTCAACCAATGGCAATTTTTTTGCATCAATTAATGTCGCAATTTGTTCAACCAATTTGGATTTTACAATGCCATATGGAATTTCAGAAACGACGACCTGCCACGCACCACGTTCCAGTTCTTCGATTTCCCAACGTGCACGAACGCGAAATGCGCCACGCCCCGTTTCATAATTTTTTACAATCGTATCAAAACTATCAATTAAAACACCACCTGTTGGGAAATCAGGCCCAACCATTTTCTTGATAAACTGGGCGGTTGTCGCATCAGGTTTATCAACAACCAGGTTCAGGGCATCGCAAACCTCTGCCACGTTATGGGTTGGGATATTCGTTGCCATACCCACGGCAATACCCATGCCACCATTTGCCAACAGGTTCGGGAATGCGCCCGGCATAACAACAGGTTCCAATGTAGTGCCATCAAAATTCGGCATCATGTCAACGCTGTCTTCGTCCAGGCCCTCCATAATCAGCATGGCAGCCTCAGTCATTTTTGATTCTGTATAACGATATGCCGCCTGGGGGTCGCCGTCAATGTTTCCAAAGTTTCCCGGACCATCAATCAAGGGATAACGAACCGAGAAATCCTGGGCCAGACGAACCATCGCATCGTACACAGAACTGTCCCCGTGTGGGTGGTAATGGCCCAACACGTCACCAACAACCGTTGCGCATTTACGAAACGCAGCGTTCGGCGACAATTTTTGACGCAACATAGAATATAAAATTCGACGATGAACCGGCTTTAACCCGTCGCGAACGTCGGGCAAAGCACGCGATACAATCGTACTGACCGCGTATGACAGATAGCGTTCTGATAATGCATCAGATAACTGCTGAGAATCAATATTTTCGATAATTTCCTTGCTCATAATGATAGAAATTTAGAACATTTGAAAAAAAATAACAACAGAAAAAAATCCAACAATGCGACTATTTCAACAGGTCGCCAGCCTTGATATATTCAGAATCTGATTTCTTTAATTTTTTTTGTGCACGTTTGGCATATTTCTTTACGTTTTTAGTGTCGCCGGTCATGTTATAATATTCTGCCATCGCCCAATCGTGACGCCCAGAATCACTATCGCCATAGGCGCGCGCCAAAACCCAATATGTCAATGGTGCAGGTTCTGATAACAATGAACGCTTTGCCATTTCAATGGCGCGCAATTTGTCATCTGGTCGGGCGCGTTCAGATAAAACCAGTGCCAACGCCGTTTGAATCTGGGGGGCGTCGCCCGCCAATTCCAGCGCACGTTCGTATGCATCGACACTGTCGTCATAATGGCCAAACTGATATTCAATATCGCCCAGCAATTCATAAAAATACGGATTATCAGGATTCCGGGCAATTAATGTGCGTGTCCCAATGCGGGCACCATCCAAATTCCCACCGCGCATGTTCGCAATCGCGCGCGCATACAGTGCAGAATCTGACATGTCAGACGACGGGTACAATTCACGAACACGCGATGGCGCATCCAGATACCCGACCAATTTTGCACGAACCAATTCATATTCTGCATGGCGTGATTTTTCCACGCTTTTATTAGGCTTATAATCAGGCGCAACATCGGCAATACGTGCACGTACGTTATTTAAACGTTCTGTTGTTAATGGATGGTTTATTCGATTTGGATTAATCTTGCTCTCCATCGTGCCGGTTAGTTCGTGCATCTGTTCCAAGACCGTCACAAAACCATGTGGATTTTGTTTTGCAGATACCATTAAATCAACCCCCAGATTGTCTGCGATGCGTTCTTCGTCACGTGTGAATGCCAACATAGACTGTTGCGCGACACCGGTTGCACCCGCCATAACACCGGCGCCAAGGGATGGATTTCCACCTGCAACCATTAAACCAACGCCCAATGCCTGAATTAACATTGTGCGTTTCATTTCCGCGTTCATGCGTTCGGACATCTGGGCCATATGCCCACCAAGCGTATGTCCTAATTCATGTGCAACGACGGCCTGTAATGCGTCTGGTGATTTTATTTGACGCAACAATCCAGTATACACATAAACATCGTCGCCCCCCATAACAAAGGCATTAAAATCATCATCGTTTACAATATGTATCTTTAATCGATTATCTGGAATGTTCGCAGCGCGCGCCAACGGCAAAACTAATTTCATTAAAACGCGTTCTGTTTCTGTGTCGTTAATCAGGGACGCCGACAGAACAGGTGTCGAAAATAATGCACACAATAAAAATAAAACAATCTTACGCACCCAACGTCACCCCACAATCAAATATGGACATCAAGTCATTTGCCCAATCATCAATATCATTATCACGGGCGGCACGCGATGCCAACTTGAATAAATCCCGATGTTCACGATAATCTACAAAATGATAGTGCAACCAACCGCTTTGACGCGTTCCCAATAATTCACCAACGCCACGCATCATTAAATCTTGTTCTGCGATGACAAATCCATCATCTGTTTCACATAATATATCCAGGCGACGCGCACCATCATCGGACATATTATGACCAAACAATAAAATACAATAAGACTGGGTGTCGCCACGCCCAACACGACCACGCAACTGATGCAATGCGGACAGGCCAAAGCGTTCTGCATTTTCAATCACAATAATAGATGCCTGGGGGACGTCAATGCCAACCTCTATTACCGTGGTGGCGACCAATATCGGCATATCAGAATTTATATCTGCAAATTTCGCCATGACTGCGTCACGTTCTTTTTTATCCATTTGACCATGAACCAGACCCGCCGCAGGGAAATATTGCGTCAGCATTTTATGACGTTCAACAGCCGCGGTTGATGTCGTGTTTTCATCTTCACTTTCCGTTACCAATGGACACACCCAATATACGCGCGCACCGTTATCAACCTGAACCCGTAGACGCGATACCAAATCCATAATTCGCGATACAGATAACTTGGTGGTCTTGATGGGTTTACGACCAGCCGGCTTTTCATTAATAATAGATATATCCATATCGCCATATATCGTCATGGATAATGTACGTGGAATCGGGGTTGCAGACAGTGCCAATAAATCCGGATTGTCACCCTTGGTTCGCAAGGCCTGACGCTGCGAAACACCAAATCGATGCTGTTCATCAATTATGACCAGTCCCAAATCACGATATTCAACATCATTTGAAAACAGCGCATGTGTGCCAACAACAATTCGCGTACGACCAGAACGTAAAGACGTTAATTTTTCACGACGGGATGCCCCCTTGTCACGACCGGTCAGGCATTCGCATACAATACCAATTTTTTCGCACAGCGGTTTTAGTTTCGTATAATGCTGTTGCGCCAATGTATCTGTTGGTGCCAACAAGGCAGTCTGCGCACCAGTTTCTGCCATCTTGACCGCGGCAGCCAAGGCGACAATGGTTTTTCCACTGCCCACGTCACCCTGGACCAGACGCATCATTGGAATATCACGCGACATATCTGCAAAAATTTCATCACAGGTGCGCGCCTGGGCGCCTGTCATTTCAAATGGTATGGCAGAATAAAATTTATCCATTAATTTATATTTCTGGGGGCGTAATGCGCGACGATTTTTTATGTCCGTCCGATTGCGACGACTGATGGCGATTGCACACTGATGCGCGTACAGTTCACAATATGCCAACTTTATCATATATGTTGCGTTTGGCGATAAATCGGTATCAGATTCTGGAAAATGTACGTGACGTAATGCATCAAAAAATTCGATACAACGTTCATCAGATTCACCACGCAATTTATCAGGTAATGCCGCAAAAATCTGATCGCGGATGTTTGCAAAAACCTTTTGCGTTAAACCTTCGCCAGATGGATAGATTGCCTGAATTGCAGGAATTTTGGATGCGTTTTGCGGTTCTTCAATAAAATCGGGATGACTGATTGTTGGGCGCGAAGTGCGTTCCAGTTTACCAGACACCATACGCCATGCGCCAATTGGTAATTTTTTTAACCAATAATCCAGATAATTTACATTAAAGAATTGAATTGTAACCGTGTTGCCGGCACTATCATTACATATAATCTGGGTTGGGCGACGACGACCACGACCGAATGCCCCACCCATGCGATGCGATTTTACAAGCAATGGTATTGTTATTGTATCGCCCGGGGTAACATCTGTGACAGTTTCAGATATACCGCGCGCACGAATATATGATGGGCGATGCAATAAAAAATCAAGGACACGACGCCCGCCCAACACATCACATAAACGCGACGCCAAAACAGGGCCAACACCCTTGATAAATTGTAAATCTGTATTTAAAAAATCAATTAAATCACGTTTCATATATATAAAAGTTTAATGAAAACGCGCCCAATATTCAACAAAAGAAAATCCGGCGATGCCGGATTTATTATTTTTGATTTTGCAGGTCCGCGATTTCTTTTAACAATTCATCACGACGCGCATCCAAATTTTTATATTCTTCTTCGTAATACGCGATATCTTCTTCTGCCTGGGCGACAGTGTCTGCGTCACGTTCATCAGGGTTCATGTTAACCTGACATGCAAAAATACGGTCATCTAACTTTGTGATTTTATCTTCGATTACACGAAACGCTTTTTGTAATTGTTCCAGGCGTCCACCATTAATAACACCATAATAAGTTCTGTTGAACTGTTTAACATGTTCCATGTCTTTTTTTGCCTGAACACCACGAATTATGTGCTGACGAATGGCAGCGGCTTCGTTTTCGTATTCTGCGATATCGTATTCAGCATCACGAACCGTTTCACGATCGTAACGATTAGCAGAGATATAAGTGTATAAATTCGAAATCCGTTCGTTAATTACAACTTCTTCTTGGGCAGCATGGTCACCACGCTCAACCAAACGTCTTAATGGTTTGGCCTTGGCATCCATTACAGACTTTAATATATGAAAGACACCAATTTGTACTGACTTTTCGTTTTTTGCCATTTTGAAATCCCTATGTTTTTATTTACACACACAGTATATAGTACTTATATTTGTTTTGTCAAGAGATAATTATAATTAAAAGGGGCAGGAACCTGCCCCCCCTTTCTTTTTGTGCCCTAACCTATTACTGGGCACGTGTAAAGGCACCGTTATCCAACATATCGCGAACGGCAAAGTGTTTAACCTTGCGTGCAGATGTTGTTGGCAATTCTTCTTCGGTAATCGCAAAATGCCGCACCCATTTATATTGCGCGATTGCCAAATTAGACTTTTTCAACAGCAATGCAACCCGGTCAATTGTTGTACCCGGTTTTACCTGAAATACCGCGAACGGAACGGTTTTATCCTTTATAACATATTCAAAAACCGCGGCGTTCAAGATTTCAGGGTTTTGCATATACAGGTCTTCCAATTCATCTGGGTATACGTTTTTACCACTGTCCAGAACGATTACTTGTTTTTGGCGTCCCTTTACCTGCAGGCGACCAAATTTATCCAGGCAACCCAAATCACCTGTTTTAAACCAACCGTCTTCGAATGCGTCTGCGTTGGCGGCATCGTTTTCCAGATAACCCGGCATTACCATATTGCCACGGACCCAAATTTCACCAACGCCATGTTTGTCTGGATTGTGAATTTGGATTTCATTGCCTGGCAATGGACCCGCGTAATACATGGAACCATTCGAACGACGGAATGCAAAGTTAAAGTTTGCGGGCCCCGTTGTTTCTGTCAAACCATAACAATCACCAACGACAAATCCCATCCTTTCATAGAATTTGCGAATTGACGGTTTTAACGTGGCACCGGCCGATACCAGTACCTTGGTATTTCCACCAAACGCATCGTGGACTGGTTTGGTCACCTTTTTTACCAATCCGCCCAAGCCAATTGCACGCAGCACGTGACGCAATGACACAATGACACGCATCAATGTCCAAACATGTTTTTCACGGGCGCTGTCCACAATCTTTTTGTAAAATACTTCCCACAGGCGTGGTACCGCAGGTATAACCTCTGGTCGGTACTGTTTAAAGTCTTTGACGAATTCTTGGGGTTTTAATACAGGTTGTAATAACAATTTACCCTGAAGCGAGACCGGAACAATGATGTTAATAACAACGCCATATATGTGATATAGCGGCAAAAATCCATAGAACGTATAGCCAGGATGAATAACATCCTTGTAAAACTGTGCGCCATCTGATAGCGACAGCAGATTTTCATGTGTTAATCCCACAACCTTTGGATTGCCGGTCGAACCAGACGTAAAGGACAATTGTGCAATATCGCTGCGTTCTGTTTGCGCCATTGTAAATTCGTTTTCGTCGGTATCGTCAATATTTTCGATATCGAACATTTCACATGGTGCATCTTCGATAAACAACGACTTTTGCGCCATAACTAATTTACAATCTGTACGCTTCATCATATTAATGTGTTCTGTGGTATTCAAACCCGTATCCAACATTAATGCGCGTGCACCCTGGGACGTGATTGCGAAATAAGTACGCAAAAAGTCTGGGGTGTTGCCAGATAAAATCGCAACAGTGTCGCCCTTTTTAATACCAAAACGTTGTGCCAATAAAACAGCACGCTGCTTCACCTTTTTCAACAAATCTGCATACGTTTCATTCTGACGGACAAAGAAAATGTTGTCTTTGTTTCGTGCACAAACGTCTTGCAGCATTTCATATATATTTTTCATCATCATGATTACTCTTGTTTGTTTCAGGTTAAAATACATTGATTGTTCAATGTATACCTAGGAATATAAACATTTTGTGATATAAATACAATATATTTTACATCTTGACTATATTAATAGATAGTCTAGAATGTTAGCGATTTTAGAGGTAGTTTATGTCAGAAAGAATATATGCAAAAGGAAGACAAGTTGCAAAAATACAACTGATTGGTTCCTTGTCTACGGTGGCAATCGGGTTGCTGATATTGGCAGCGATGGCAATGACAAATAAATTAAAGCCTGATCAAAAAGCCACAGAACAAAATAAATTCGAAACAGTTAACAAAAACAACGCTGATTCTGTTATCGTACAGAAAATACGATAAGTTTTCATATTTTCTATTTTTTGGGGTGCCCGAATCAGGGTACCCTTTATCAACATATAGACAACGAATCGCGATTTTTTATCTATATTTTGTATTTTTTGAAATAAAACGAATCATTTCCCAGTGCATAAATTGACAATTCTTTATACAAAAGGGTTGTTAGTGTAAAAACACCGATTCTGTTTTCATGCTGTAATGGGCAGAAAATCCCCTTTTTTAAAAGTAAAGCGAAAAATAAATTTTTTTTACGTTTTTATGTATTGATACTCTTTACATAAAACTATATATTGTAATCGAATTTAACAAACAACCACTATATGTTGTGTTTTTACAAGGATTGGAGTTATAAGATGTCAGAAACACAAAACGAAATTAGAATTCAAATTACACCAACGCTTACAACACGTTTGGTCGCGGTTCAAAAGCGCAGTGGCGAAACAGTACCGTTCGATGCAAAAAAGATTTATGAAGCAATTAAAAAAGCCGTGGCTGTTACAACCGAAATTTCTGATGTAGAAGTTGTAAAAGTTACACAAGATGTTTTAAAACGCTTGGATGAAAAGTTCGCAGATAAAACACCAACTGTTGAGGCAATACAAGATATAGTTATTCAGGCGTTGATGGATGCACGTGCATATAAAACAGCAGAAGCATATATTATTTATCGTCAAAAGCGCACAGAAATTCGCGAATCAATGGTTGATGCAGTGGATATTATTGAAGGGTACGTCGGTGGTTCAAACTGGCGTATCAAAGAGAATGCAAATGTCGGCTATTCCATCGGTGGGCTGATATTGCGTACCAGCGAACGCGTAACCGCGGAATATTGGTTAAATCTGTATCCGCGGGCGGTTGCTGAGGCACATAAAACAGCGGCAATCCATGTTCATGATTTGGGATGGCTGACAGGATATTGTGCGGGTTGGTCATTGCGCGAACTGTTGTACGAAGGATTTAATGGGGTCGAAGGGTATCTGCAATGCCAACCGGCAAAGCATATGGCAACAGCAATTTCACATATGGTGAACTTCTTGGGCACATTACAGAATGAATTTGCAGGGGCCCAGGCATTTTCGTCCGTGGATACATATTTGGCACCATATGTCAGAATCGATAACCTGTCATATGCAGATGTAAAAAATGCAATGCAGACACTTATCTTTAACTGTGCTGTTCCATGTCGTTGGGGTACACAGACACCATTTATTAACTTTACATTCGACTGGACATGCCCAGAAGACTTAAAGAATCAACGTCCATTCATTGGTAAAAAGCATGCGGACTTTACATATGGCGAATTGCAGGCAGAAATGGATATTATTAACAGGGCATTCTTGGAAGTTATGACCGAAGGCGATGCATTGGGACGTCCGTTTACATTCCCAATTCCAACATATAACATCACGCCGGATTTCCCATGGGAACACCCAAATGTAAAACCATTGTTTGATTTGGCGGCAAAATATGGGATTCCGAATTTCCAAAATTTCTTGAATTCTGACCTGAATCCAACAGATGTACGTTCAATGTGCTGTCGTTTACGTTTGGATGTGCGCGAACTGTTGAAACGTGGTGGTGGATTGTTTGGATCCGCGGAAAAGACGGGTTCGATTGGTGTTATCACAATCAACTTGGCACGTTTGGGATATATCCACCGTGGAAACCGCGAAGGATTATTTACAGAACTGAAACGTTTATTGGATTTGGGACGCGATGCATTGGAAATCAAACGTGATATTATTTCCAAGAACATGGAACGCGGTTTATATCCATTCACAAAACGTTATCTGGGGGATTGGAATCATCACTTTTCAACAATTGGTGTAAATGGTGCAAACGAAATGGTTCGCAACTTTACAGGCGATCGTGAAAATATTGCCACGCCGTTGGGTAAAAAGTTGGTATTGGATGTTATGGACTTTATCCGTGACAATCTGGCAACATTCCAGGAACAGACAGGAAACCTGTATAACTTGGAAGCAACACCAGCCGAAGGTTGTTCATATCGCTTTGCAAAGACGGACGTCAAGAATTTCCCTGATATCATCACAGCAGGAACCAAAGATGCGCCATACTATACAAATTCGACACAGTTGCCGGTGAACTTTACAGACGATCCGTTTGTTGCGTTGGAACACCAAGAAGAACTGCAACGCAAATATACGGGTGGAACAATGTTGCATCTGTATATGGGCGAACCTGTATCAAGTGGTGATGCAGCACAAAAAATCGTGCGTACAATATTTGAGAACTATAAAGTGCCATACATGACATTGACACCAACGTTCTCAATCTGTCCAAAACACGGTTATTTACCAGGCAAACATGAATTCTGTCCGAAGTGCGACGCAGAAATGGCCGCAAACCAAGACAAAGAAAATGCATAACAAATCAGAAAGAAATTAAAAAGGGAGGAGAAAGATATGATTAACAATGCACAAAGAACACCATGCGAAGTATTTTCACGCTCTATGGGGTTTATCAGACCAGTGAAGAACTTTAACATTGGTAAGTATTCTGAATTCTGCGAACGCAAAACGTTTACAGAAGCAAACAGCCTGAGTGCAGGTCAAAGACATTCTGATTTGTTGAAACGTGCGGCATAAATACCATGCGCGAAATTCAAATTGGGGGGTTGGTATCGTTCACCACGATTGACTATCCAGGCAAGCTGGCCGCGGTGCTGTTCTTGGTTGGTTGTCCGTTACGGTGCGCGTATTGTTCCAACCCCCATTTATTATCCCCAGGCGACGGCGAATATGCACCAGACAAGGTATCTGAATGGTTGCGATCACGTGTTGGAAAATTAGAAGCAGTTGTCTTTTCCGGTGGCGAGGCATTAATGCAAGGTGACACAACAATCGAATATATGCGCACCGTTCGTGATATGGGATTCAAAATCGGCCTGCATACAAATGGATTTTATCCAGATGTTTTACATCGGGCAATTGATGTCATTGATTGGGTTGGATTGGATTTCAAGGCAACGTGTGGTGTGTACCCTGCCCTGACGGGACAAGGTGTTGCGTACGAAAACATGCTGCGCAGTTTGGATATATTGATAAAGGCAAAAAAAGATTTCGAAGTACGCATAACATGTGACCCGCGTTATATCGATAAAGATAACCTGATGGAAATTATGGGGATATTAGGTGCGCGTGGGGTTCAAAATGTTGCGATACAAAAATATATTCCACATTTTGAAGACGAAGATAATAAAACAACAAGCGCACAACGCGAACAATTCTTTACAGATGCGATACTGCGCGAAAAAATTAATGGCATGTTCCCGTCTGTTATTTGGCGCGAAGGTTAAATAAAAATCCGGCGATGCCGGATTTATTTTTTTTAGCAACCACCTGTAACGTTGCCGATGATTTTTGAAACAGAAATATCTTTGTGCAACAAGAAATCATATTCACAATTACCAGATTTATAGTGACCCATGCATGCGCTTAAAGTCAAAACGGCGAACAATGCCAACATAACTTTTTTCATGTTTTCTCCTTTTAGGTTAATCAACAGAATTAATTATATAGGAGAAAAATCAATTTAGCAAGATTTATATGGCATTTTTCACCCAATGAATTTTTGTGTTGCATACAACAATTACATCAAAACGTGCATCACCCGCCCAATGCGTTTTTGCAATATACGTTTCGGCGGCACGCCGCAGGCGACATGCCTGATTCGATGTTATGGCGGAAAAGCCAATCTCTATACTTGGGCGACGTTTAACCTCTATAAACACCAGCAAATTGCCACGACGGGCGATGATATCAATTTCTGCACGATTTGTATTTCGACCGGTTATATAACGCGACTTTACAATTTTAAAACCACGGAAACGCAAATACATGCGCGCCAGAAATTCTGCAAACAGACCACTTTCATATGATGTCTTAGAACGCATATGGCTTTGCCCTAAAGTTTTCACGTGCAGCCTGAATATTTTTTGCCAAGTCTGTCGCATGACGACCATTATCTATTAAATCAAGCACACCATAATACGCGGTCATCATTGGTGAATACGAATTAGTACTGGAAATCCACTTGTCTGTGCCAGAATTTGGTGCACCATATTTGTCCAGAACGTTTTGCCAAAATGCCAAGATTTTATTTTCACGCTGTTTCACGAATTTTTCAGCGGCACCTTCTATATCATTTACGTCATTGTTATAAACAACGCGCCACACAACGTTGTCTGTGGCATTACTGGTAAAATATACATCGATTGTTTCGCCTGTGTTTTCACGGACCAAGTGGAATTCAGACGCGTATAACAAACCACGATTTCGCGCCAATGTTTTAATACACTTGTCCAATTCTGTTGGGATTACGATACCCTGTTGACGACATTCATAATCCAGATTGGCTTTCCAATCCTGGTGTATCGAATAAATAACGCTATCTTTCTTGCGTGGCGAATACAAGCCCCTGTCGCGCGCGAAAATGGTGTACACATCATCAAAAGACATGCCCAATAATATCCCAGCGATATCAAAATTATCAACACCGACAACCTCATAATCATCGTTCAGATCAAAGTTTTCCATTGTAATATCGACATCGCCACTGTCCGTGATTGCAAAATTTTCAAAATCCATCGGATCTTCTTCTGCATATGCGCCAGGTATTGCCACTATAAATAAACCAATTAAAAAACATATTTTCTTTATCATTTATCCTCAGCCATTTTTTCATCAAATACTATATCTTCAACCTGAAAATTGAAAACGCCAGATGGTTCCATATTTTTATTTTCCAGATACTCTGTTACCGTTAGCCCTTTCAAATTATCCTTGGACTTTAAACCAGGTGCATAACGAACATGCAGATCAATAAGGTCGCGCGTAATTTCAGGCTCAACAGAAAAATCATTTGGCGCATGCCACGTTTTTAGTTCATATGACACAGTCCAATAATTATCACTGCCCTTGCGTGGCAAAATCCCAGTCACTAAAACTGTACGCAACACCCCTTTCCCTGAGGCTTCTTCTATTTCTGGCGCGACAACTTCTTGCCATTTTTTAAATGCCGTTGGGGAAGACATAGCACGAAAAGATGTTTTACCAGTGATACGGCGCAATGTTTCGGCATTGTCTGGCGTGATGTAAAATAGTTCTGTGACATATTTTGTGATTAATAAATCACGCATCTTGTTGTCCCCTAAATCGGTCGGAGCCGCAGGAACACCAGGCCTGTCCTCATGACTATTATCCGTTTGAAAAAATTTCGGTTCAATCATTGTCTTGGCGCCCATATCATAAATCACACCAGTCACCGTCAACGACAAAAATGTCGCCACCATTAATAAAATCCCGATAAAGAAATATAAAATTTTCCTCATGTTTTTTCTTAGTTCATCTTATACGCGTTAAAATCTTCAATGTAATATCCCAATGTTTGTGGATACTTGTCACTAGCCCTGTATACAACAGCGTATGCCAAAATGTCAATTGGCACGTCCGATAAATTTGATTTTATTTGGGCACGTATCTGCCATGTGGCACCAGAGTCGGTAATCTCGCCAATTGGGGAAATTTGTATTGTTGAAGATATCAGGGTCCAAACCTCGCCTGAATCAATGCGGGTCATATAGCCCGGGACAACCCCACTAATAAATTTTTCATATAAGGCATCACTAGAAACACAATATAGTGCGCAGGACATCGCGCTATCATCATTACCATAGTCAGAACCACAACCCGTGGCACGTTCACAAGATTTCCACGCAGCATCACGAACACTTTGTATGTTAGAAACAAAAAACCAAGAACGTAAAAACTTACCAATAACTGATTCCTGTAATGAACGTTTTGTCGGGACGCGTCTTACACTTTCGTGTTCATGACCAACAATTTCCCACTGACCAGTAATATTATTTATCGAAACCAAAAATGGATGAACCTTTACAGATTGCTGTATCCATAACAGCATACCACAAGCGATAATCGTCAGCAAAAACACCACCATTGTAGCGATGGATACAAGGCGTGTCGAATTTACTGGCTTGCCCGCAGGAAATGCGGGCATTTCAAAATCGTCTGGGTATTCCAATTATCCCCCCTGCGATATTGGATTTCTTTATGCCTGATATACCATAATGCAGGCGCATGGACTTAATTTTAATTCGTTATTGTCATATCCGACGCCAACAGGTTCGCGATCATAAACCTGGCCACAGCCGGCAAGGCACAACGCAACCAAAATGCCAAAGAATAATTTTTTCACGACTAAACTCCTTCCTTTTTTGAATTATAAGAAAAATCCATCGTTCGCGTCAAGATTAAAACTGCGTTTCAAACGATAACAAGAATCTTTGTTCGCGGTCGTATTTATTCATCTTTAATGGCCAGCCCCAACTGAAATTCATTGGCCCCATTGGTGTGTTCCAATAAATACCAACACCCGCAGATGTACGCAAATCATCATCAATATCGTTTGGACGTCCCGCAAAATAATCTTCGTCCGCAGGTGGTTTGCCCAAAATACCATAGTCCATAAAGACAAAGCCCTTTATCTGATATTCATCAGGGATAAAGACTGGAAAGTTTAATTGGGTTGAACCATTTAATTTCCATAAACCGCCCAATGCATATGTCTTGTACGCCCAGTTGCGCGAACCAACGCCCGCAACGTCAAATCCACGCAGGGATTCGCCGCCCAAGAAATAACGATAAACACGCGATACATAATCATCACCAAGTGGCTGGATATAGCCAAAGTCCAAAGACGATCGCAACTGCCACTTATCAGACCAGAAATTTACCATGCCGATGATATCTGCACTGTATCGCATAAATGATTCTGTACCACCAAAACCAGTATACGCAACGCCCAGGTTCGCGACAACACCAGTATGTGTATTTTGGGCAAAATTAGTGTCCAAATTATGGTATCTAAAATTTGTGCCCAGGGTATATAAATTTGCCTTTTGCCAACCATCGGTGGTTTGGATTTCATAATTCTGGTCAAATGATGCAGACAGGCGTACATTCTGGGACCAATGGTCTGTTAAACGCCACCCCAAACGACCCGCAACAGTTAAACTGTCACGGTCATAACCAAAGCTGCCCAATGAAGAATAGTCATACATTGTATACGACACATCAAAACCGCCAGACAATTGACGATTAAACAGATATGGTTCTGTGAAACTGAATAATGCCTGCTTTTGATATTCTGCAATCGAACCACGCAGTTGTACAATCTGGCCACGGCCCATAAAGTTATTTTCCGTGATTCCAGCATCAACCATAAATCCGTTGATATTCGACCAACCAAAACCACCAGATAATTCACCGGTTGGTTGTTCTTCAACCTTAATATCCAAATTCATCATATTGGATTCAGCAACACGTGTTGGTATCATTTGCACGTCTTTGAAATAACGGGTGCGCATCATTTTCTGGCGCCCTTCTTCGATTGTTTGCAATGAAAATGGATCGCCGGCACGCATCGGAATTAAATGTTCAATTACAGAATCAAATGTACGAACATTCCCCAAGATGTTAATTGTATTTAGGTATATGCGATTTGTCTTTTGAATCTTGAACGTCAAATCAATCGTCTTGTCGTCATCGTTTTTGGTTGGAATTGGTTCAACATTTATAAACGCATAACCATAATCTGCAACACGACTGCGCAGTGCAGACATAGTTTCATCAACCAAATCAATGTTATATGTCTTGCCAGATTTCATGGCAATAACATCCATCAGTTCATCTGTTGGAACATCTGGGAATGGATTGTCGATGGTTAATTTGCCAAAGTCATACTGGTCACCTTCGTCAACAGTAAAGACAACAGAATAATACTGACGATCGGGTGTAAAGGTGCCATTTGTATCCGTCACCTTAAAATCAACATAACCATTACGTAAATAGAATTGACGCAACATCTGGGCATCGTATTGGATTCTATCTTCGTCAAAGGTATCAAATTGTGCCATAAAACGCCACCAAGCATGTTCGCGCGACAATATTTCATCGCGCAATGTACGGTCACTAAACTTTTTATTTCCATCAAAGTCGATGTCGGTAATCCAGGTCGGGTGCCCTTCGGTAATTTCATAAACAACATTTACACGGTTGCCGTCCAGTTCGATTTTTTGTGGCTCTATCTTGGTTCCGAAAAAACCCTGACGCTGATAAACCGTTAACATACGTTGTACGTCGGCACCAATTGTTGCTGCGTCGTATGACGAACGTTCCTTGGTACGAATTTCTTTTTTCAGGTCGTCGGTTGAAACCTCATCATTTCCTTCGACAGTTACCATGTTTATAATCGGTGCCTCTACCACGTCTATCTTTAAGACATTGCCAGACATACGAACGTTTATTTTTGAAAAATAACCACTTTCCTGTAATTTCTTGGCGATTTCATTTGATTTGGCGTCACCAACATTATCGCCAACCTTGACATCAGACAGAATACGGATTGATTCTGTATCCATACGCTGATTTCCAGACACGTCAATACGCGATACCGTCGCGCCATACGCAGACGCAATTGTGAAATACGACAAAACAGTTAATAAAGATATTCTTTTCATTTTTTATAACCCAAATACACGTGCCAAATCATTCCACATTGTTAAAACAAATAAACCAAGAATTAATACCCAACCAATCATAATCGCAATTTCCATACCGCGCCCCTGTAATTTGCGACGGGTTATTGCCTCTATCATCAATATCAGCAAATATCCACCGTCCAGTACCGGCAATGGTAATAAATTCAAGACACCTAGGTTCACAGACAATAATGCAATTAATGACAGCAATGTAAAGAACCCAGCCAACATAGCCTTGCCTGAATATTCTGCAATTGTGATAAATGAACCCAACTGTTTTGACGAACGCTCACCCGTGATAATTTGTTTCAGTACAACAACCAATGTTTTTGATTCATAATACGTTTTACGTGCACCAGAATACATTGCGCGGAACAATCCCTGGCGTTCTGGGTCGGCCTTGCGACTGCCGTCTGCGACCATGCCCCAACGTTCAGATGGTGCCAATTTTACATTAACTAATTCGTCGCCACGAACAATCAGTACATTCGCATCACGGTTTGACGCCAATTCTTTGGCCAAGATTAATTCGCCCCAATTTGAAATCTTTGCATCATCAATTCTGATAATTGTATCACCCGGTTTTACGCCGGCATTAAACGCAACCGATTCTTGGATAACCTGGCCGACAACCGGCAACTGTGAATTTCCAACAAGACGTGGCTGAAACATAAACAGCGATGTATATATCATCCACGCCAATAAAAAGTTCATAAATACACCGGCGCCAATGATTATAAACTGTTTCCATGCAGGTGCAGATAAATAATGCCCCTTTTTCTGTTCGGCAGACATTTCTGCATATTTCTTGCGATTGAACATGTCTTCTTGGCCATAGATAGAAACATAGCCACCCAATGGCAAACATGCCAATTTCCAAACCGTGCCGCGTTTGTCATGCCACTTTAATAACGCAGGTCCAAAACCAATCGAAAAAGTATCAACACGAACACCCGCCCAACGCGCCGCCAAAAAATGCCCCAGTTCATGGACAAAAACCACAACACCCAAGACAACCAATAACGCAATAACTGTCAATAAAATATGCATTCCTTTCCGTCCTTTACCTTCTCTGATTTATATTACATCATTATTAACCATACCAATGGCAGGGCATAAATCCAACCATCAAATCTGTCCAGCAGACCGCCATGCCCAGGTAGTATTGTGCCAAAGTCTTTGATTCCCAATTTGCGTTTTATCCAACTGGCTGTTAAATCGCCGTACTGTGACAATAATGCAACGCTGATACCAATCCATAATAACTGAGGCATAAAGATATCTGCACCCAACAGACCGTACATTACAGATGCAAATGTACCACATACGATGCCGGCAATCTGACCCGCCCACGTTTTGTTTGCAGACAGGCGTTCCCACATTTTATCGCCACCAATTAAGCGTCCAAAGAACCAGGCACCAATATCAGCAGAACAGATAATTAATAACAGCAAGAACACAATCCACGGACGCGTGCCGACAATGTTCATCGATACCAACATCAAAACCAACCACGCAATAAAGAATATTGACATCAACCAATTCTGACGAACCGCATCACGTGACGCGCGACGCAAACACAAAATGTATTCGACAATCATCGCAGCAATAACCGCAATCCCAAAATAACGGACTGCAGGAATACCAAAAGATTGCACCCATGCGACCAGCCCAATGACCGTCGCCATAATCGCACCAACGATAATTCTTTGTTTTGTGTTTGTCATATCATACCCCCATGGTATTATTTTTTACCAGTATAGTTTTTCTTTTTTCCACCACCAAAACGACGATTACGTTTGGCAAATTCGTCCAAGACATATTGCCACAACTTTTCGTCCTTGACCAAATCTGGCCAATGTTCTGGGACGAACAACAATTCTGCATACGCCAATTTCCATAACAAGAAATTAGAAATGCGATTTTCATTGCTGGTGCGAACCATCAAATCAATCGGCAACAGATCACCCGTATCCAGATATGTTTCAAATGTTTCACGTGTTACAGGTTCCCCGGCACTGATTGCCGCATTTACCGCATCAATTATTTCTTGTTGCCCACCATAGTTCACCGCGAATGCGACCGTACCACCGGTGTTTTCAGCAGTTTTTTCTTCCAGTTCATCGCACAGCGCGGCCAATTTTTCTGGCAATCTGTCACGCGAACCAATAACACGACAGCGCAAGTTTTTTTCCAGCGCATGATTCATGTTTTTGGTCAATTCTGTATAGAATAAATCCATCAAGAAATCAATTTCGTCCTGGGAACGGTTCCAGTTTTCTGTTGAAAAACAAAAGAACGTAATTGTCGATACACCACGCGCGATAAACCAATCAACCAAGTTTTCAAAATTTGAAATCCCAGCCTGGTGTCCCATTAATGGTGGCAACCCACGATTTTCAGCCCATCTGCGATTGCCGTCACATATAAATGCAATATGCTGTGGCACAACGGATGGCGCGACTGTTTGTTTCTTTTCTTGTTTTTTAAATAATTTGAACATGTTCAGTATCCGAATTTTTGTGTAAAACAATTTGATTAAACAGACATGATGTCGGCTTCTTTTTCACGTGCCAAGGCGTCAACCTCGGTTCCGCGTTTGTCAAAGACCTTTTGAATATCGTCTTCGTATTTACGCTGATCATCTTCAGAAATTTCTTTGTCTGTGACGGCGCGTTTGATTTTACCCATTGCGTCTTGACGGATGTTGCGCATGGAAATCTTGGCCTCTTCTGCGTATTTACCGGCAACCTTGGTCAATTCACGACGACGCTCTTCGGTCAATGGTGGCATATTCAAGCGGATTACCCCACCCGCAGTCATTGGATTCAGACCCAATCCAGAATCACGAATTGCCTTTTCAACCGCAGGCGCGTTTGTAATATCCCAAACAGTCACAGACAACGTCTGGTTATCTGGGGTCGAAACGGTCGCAACCTGGTTAATTGGCATTTCAGAACCATATACAGGCACACGAACCGCATCCAACAAATGCACAGATGCACGGCCCGTACGTAAACCTGCGTATTCTGTCTTTAAAACTTCCAATGTTTGGGCTGTTTTTTGTTCAACTTCTGCTTTTAATAATTGATAGTCCATATTTAATACTCCTTAGCGTATGGAAAGGGTAGCAAATTGATTCCGCAATTGGCAAGTAGAAATATACAAATCGATGTCCAGGCATCTAAATAATTTTGAAAATTTAGTGTTTTTGTGGTACAATCAAGGTAATAGGATAAAAAATGAAGAGGTCTTTGAAATGACACCAGAAGAAACAAATTTTTTTACCACATGTACCAAACACATATTAAACGCCGGTCTAGATTCTGCGTTTAATAAATTATTTATAGATGTATATTTAGCGATTGATAACGAGAATGCAAACCCTGAAAGTATTGAAAAAGTTATACAATCTAACCGTAATAAGGGTTCCCAGCATTCACCCTTTCATGATATGGATATAGATATTGTAGCGTTGGCAAAAGACAAGGAAAAATCCTCATTGTTAGAACTGTTGAAAATGGTTTTGGGGACATTTTTTGCCACACGCAGATTTCCTTTCTATGGAGACAATTTGGCTAAAGCCAAAACAAAACCAGAACACATGTTATCAGTATTTGTGAAGAATATTGACTCTATCACAGATGAACAGGTAAAATATGATGCGTTAAGAATCTTGGACCAAGGAAAATATTCCAAACCATTACGCATTAAAATTCGGACACTGCGCGCAAGAAGCCCGCTAGCAAGGGTTTATGATTTTTTTAATTTGGCTACTGCGTACGGCAGACAACTAAATCCCGATATGTGTAACGTACTGTTTACAGAAGCAGAAGCCAAATTGCAAGATTTAATAAAAACAGAAATCAAAAAAACAATTCCCGATGTATCACATATCGAAAAAGAAATCGAGGATTTGAGAATATTTGCTAAATATGTTGGTGATGACGATTTAGAAAACCAAATCGCACAAAAATATAAAATCGATACAATACTGAATCCAGACATTAACATAGAATACAAATCGCCTATACAGGGGCTTATGGAACAAAATGCAATACTTATGGAACAAAATGCAATACTTATGGCAGAAAACGCAGAAATAAAAGGCAAATTAAAAGAAACCCAAGAAGGCTGGCGCGAAACAACAGAAAAACTGAAAGAATCACAGATTGAAATTCAAAAACAGCGCGCCATAAACGAGGGGGCAAATGCCAAACTAAGCAAAGAAAAAGAGCGCACACAACGCCTGATTGACGCAACAGATCAACTGAAAATCGGGATTGGCAGTCGCGGAATCAAGAAAATGCGTGAAACAGTCGAACAAATAGAACATGAAAAACGTAAAATAGAACGCTAAGGAAATCCCCGGCATATCCGGGGGGTAGTTTTTGTGTAAATTCTGTATAAAATAGTTTGACATTTGATTCATGACAATATAAAATAAAGCCCTGACACAAGGGTTATGGGGTTGTAGCTCAGTTGGTAGAGCACTTGCATGGCATGCAAGGGGTCGTCGGTTCGAGTCCGATCAGCTCCACCACTTTTAATCCCACAGCAGCAGGTCTTTACGACCCATAGTATGGCGGATATAGCTCAGTTGGTTAGAGCGTTGGTTTGTGGTACCAAATGTCGCCGGTTCGAGTCCGGTTATCCGCCCCATTATAAAACGTCCCGTT
>JAFTTY010000009.1 GCA_017466525.1 Alphaproteobacteria bacterium | reverse complement strand
TTTTGTTGTCCAGTGCGTCAAAGGCTTGGAAAACTAACCTTTTTTGATGTGATGGCTAAAACTGAAATTGTCTGAAAATAATAAAAAAATCCAACAAAAGTGCTGGATTTCTAAGAAAAATTACTGGTGCCGGTTGTCGGACTTGAACCAACGACCTACTGATTACAAATCAGCCGCTCTACCAGCTGAGCTAAACCGGCGTGCCTGCCAATTATACATATCTGAAAACTGAACGCAAGCAAAAAATCATAAAATGCTTGCTTTTGTGTTTTTGTGGGGCAAAATAGGGGTATGAATACGAAAAAGTTACCAGAATTGTTGGCACCGGCGGGTACGTTGGATGCCTTTAAAACCGCCATTTTATATTGTGCAGATGCTATCTATGCCGGATTGCCTGGATTTTCAATGCGTGCACGCGCCAAAATTGATGTAGAGGGTGTAAAGCAGGGAATTGAATTGGCGCACGCTGCCGGGAAAAAAGTCTATCTGGCGTTCAATTTATTTGCACATGATTTTGAGTATGCAAACATGCCGCGCGTCGCCGAAGTGATAAAGTATCTGCAACCTGACGCGCTGATTGTATCTGATCCTGGGATTGTAATGTGGGTGCGTGAAAATTTCCCAGACATGCCAATTCATATTTCAACCCAGGCAAATATTTGTTCGGCAAAAACGGTTAAGTTCTGGCAAAATGCCGGCGCAAAATTGTGCGTTTTGGCACGCGAAGTCACACACAAAGAATTTAAATCAATTCGCGCAGAATGTCCCGACATTGGGCTTGAAATTTTTGTTCATGGTGCGATGTGTATGTCATATTCTGGGCGTTGTCTGCTGTCTAATTTTATAACGGGTCGTCCGGCCAATCGTGGTGCGTGCGCGCAACTGTGTCGTTGGAAATATGACGTAATTTTGCGCGAAAAAGATAGCGGTATTGAAATGCCGATTGATGAAGACGAACGCGGTGCATATATTATGAATTCCAAAGATTTATGCCTGATGCCACGTTTGGCAGAGGTAATTGAATCTAATCCGGATAGTTTAAAAATTGAAGGCCGCAATCGATCTGAATATTATGTTGGTGCGGTGGTTCATGCGTATCGAAGTGCGATGGATGCGTATGCGCGTGATTCTGAAAATTTTGACCCTGCGCCATTTATGGCAGAATTAGATCGTTTAGAAACACGCGGTTATACAACTGCGTTCTTTGACGGGCCTGTGACGCCGGATGCGCATAATTATGAAACAACACGCAGTACATCTGAATATCATGTCGCCGGTGTTATAACAGACGTTACGGATGAAAACATCGCATTTGAATTGCGTAACGAAACCAGGGCAGGGGATGAAATAACGTTTATTTTGCCGGGTACAATGGATTCTGTGTCGGTGAAATTGCCAGAATTGATTAACGCCAAAAACGGTGAACGTGTCGCAAAAATGGCGGCTGGCATGGGTAATACAATCTTGATACCGCGCGCATGGTTGGGTGACAGACATATTGAAAAGTTTGTCCCATACGTTCTGGCGTATAAGCATAAATAGACAATCGATCCCCAATCTGGGGATTTTTAATAATATTTGATTGCTGTAAATAATGGTCTGTGGTACAATTATCGAAAGAGGGAGACTGTTCAATCATATAAGAAAAATAGTGTGTCGATAATGGCGGTGCACAAGAAATAAAAGATTCTCATGAAACGTTTTTGTTTCGTGTTTTATTTGATTTTAAGTGTTGGCATTAGTGATAATGTCATGGGTGCTGATGCGACCACAACAAATGCAACCGGTGCGGCCCAGCCTGCAACGCAAACGGCTGGAACAACCCAGCCTGCTGCAACAAACACAACCAATGCTGCCCAACCTGCCACAGCAACCGCCCAATCCCAACCTGCTGCAACAAATGCAACTGGTGGTGCTCAGCCTGTTGCGACCGTTCTGCCTGCGACCACGGCCGCGTTGCCTGTGGCGACGGGTGCGATGCCTGCGAACGTTATGATGTTGCCGTCGAATGCCGGTAATTTACAGCCACTAACGCTGACGCCAATTAATGCAACGGCGGCCACAGAAAACAAGCCTGCGGTACCGTCTATGCTGGATGTCAATGATGAGTATACAGAGATTGTTAAGAAAATTGATCGTCAGATGGACGAAATTATTTCTGAATGTAGCGAGTTAAAATTAAAGAAACCAGAAATATTAACTGGCACCCCGCAGAACGCGCAGCCTGTTATAGTCGCGCAAAATCAGAATACGGTTGCGGCCGCCCCTGTGGCTGGGGCAGAAAGTACGGCAAATGCAGCCCAGCCAGCCCAGACGACGGCGGCGACGCAGAATGCTGGGACTGCGACAGCCACTGCGCAAAATACGACAAATGCAACCCAGCCGGCACAAAATAATACTGTGCAAAATGTAAGCAATGCGCCACGTGGCACATGTTTTACAAAAGATGTTCAGGGCGCAAAGCGTTTTATACCGCCCCAGGCAAAGAATGAACGTGTGTATTGGTGGGTTGGTGATTCGCGCTTTACCGGTATGTATATAAACGGCGTCATTGGCAAGAAAAGCAATGAAGCGGTTGTTGCCTTTGCGGGACGTGGGCTTCAATGGTTCTCAAAAAAACCTGCGCCCACAGGAATATCGTTATTAAAATCCTGTTTGCGTGATGGTGATGTTGTTATATTGGGACTGGGTGCGAATGATATCAAGTCATACGACTCGTATATTTCGACATATCGTCAATTAATGTCTGAACATCCAAATGTTACTTTCAAGGTTGTATCTGTAAATCCTGTGTGCGACAGCAAGGCAAAATTAAAAAATTCATCAATTGAAACTTTTAATGCAAAATTAAAGGCTGCATTTAGTGCGAATTTTGTAGATACCTATTCAAAATTAAAGCCGATTGTAAACGAAGGCAACACAGACGGCGAAGGTTTGCATTATCGTGGTGGCGGTATTGAAAAATTGGTTTACGATACCATCATGTCGAATTAAGTTTGTGCGGGGCATTCGTAACGATTTGCTTACTGTCGGAAAGAATATCAATAATTGTTTATAAATTTGCAAAACATAAGACGATAGTATACAATAAACAGCATGAATCAGGAAAACGCATGCAAACAACTAATTCAAATTTTTCAGATGCAAAGAAAATACAAAGGGTGATAAGCAATATCCTTGACAAGGAAGCTATGTTTAAAAATGGGCATTGGTCGTCTGCGGTAAATTTTGAACGTCGACTGGCCGATGATGGCTTGGTTCCTGCATGTCCGATTTCACACCAATATAAATTTCCTGATGGTGTGACTGAGGCAGACTATGAAAAAAAAGTAATGAATAATATGTATTATCTGGGTCTTTTTGAACCACTGCGTATTGAAAATCCAGAACTGTATGTCGATTACATATTCCAAGGCACCCCAGACGCAACGGCCAAAGAGAAACAACAATATTTAGACTTTTTGAACAGCGTAACGGGCGAATTAAATGACGCAGAAAAAAGAAAAATAATAGCGCATTTTACAAGTAACAAGAATCAGGATGCCGCATTGATGAATATGGAAAACATGGTTAACGAAATAAAAATGTTAAACCCTGTATTGCGAGATATCCCAGTGAACAATCATACACATGCGTATGATTTGTTGATTGGTGTCACATCCAGATTTCACCCCAAAGACATTAAGTATTTTATAACGACAAAACGTAATAAAGGGCTTGGTTGGTTGAACAAGATACACCAAGACCAAAAAACTTTTTATACTGTGCTGGATTATGCGCCAAATTTATTTATGGACCCATCACGCATTAAACAAATTGTTAATGGAATTATTTTGCAAAAACAGAACCAATCAACCCATGAATAGAAACTTGTATTCCAAACAAAAACTTGCCCCTTGTGGGCATTGTTTTATTTAGGTTGGTCGCGCACTCAATTCCCTCGGCATAAATGCCTGCGGGGCATTCGTAACGATTTGATTGCGTTTCACTTATCAAATCTACTCATTGTCGAACCGGCAACATACTTTGCAGATTACGAACCGCGGCCACACACAATATTAAAACGCACCACAAGGGTGCGTTTGAAGATTGGTTGGGGCGCACGGATTCGAACCATGATAAAGAGAACCAAAATCTCTTGTCCTACCATTAGACGACACCCCAATTGCGTCTGTGATTATAATTGTTTTTATAACTTTTGCAATAATAAAATTTTTTATAAAAAAAGAACCGCCTTTTGGCGGTGTCTTTCTTTACAGACCTTTGGATTGTACCATATCTGCACGCTGTTTAATCAGCTGCTGTCTTTGCTTGTTCAGCGCATCAATAGAATCTTGAACCTCTGATTTAAAGTGTGCTTCCGTTGATTTGATAAGGTCGTACTTTAACTGACGTTGGGTTGTTATAGTATTTTGATTTTTTACCCATTCTGCACGAATTTGTTGCATTTCTGGCAGGTTAAAGTTCGGTGCGTATGGAATGTTTGGATTAACAAAATCTTTGTTGTTTCTTTTGATGTACTGCTTTGCCAATTTTGTTTGCAGGCCTGAATCTGCAAATTCAACGCCATAATTACGTTGGGTTCTTCTAAGTTTTTTGTTCAGGCGCGCAACTTCTGCCTTTTTGTTTGGATTGTTGATGATTTCTCTGATTTGTTTGTTTATGTTTGTCGTTTCTGCTGAATATGCGTCTAATACTTCTTTGTCGATGCTTTCTGCATATGACATTGCCAATGTAATATCTTTTTTTGCGATGGCTTCATCAACCTCGTATTGCAGGCTTAAAATATGATATATCAAACGACCTGTTGTTGGGTTGATTTCGATGCCCATTTCATTGGCTAAATCTTTGTTTCTTACAAATATATCTGGGTTAATTTCGCACTGAAAATCATATATAGAACCCTTGCCGGCGATAATTCGTCTGGCGGCCTCGTATTGACGTTCCATCGAAGGCACGATTTTGCGTGATTTTATCGCTTTGTTTAATGTTCTTTTAATTTCTGCAATATGTTCCGGCGCAAAGAATTTTGTTAAATTATTCGTTCTGTTCAAACGTGCGTAGTATGCTTCTACGGCCCTGTTATAAAGAGTGTCGTTTGCTGCCTGCAAAGAATCAAGTTTTGCTTCATTAAACATGGGGTTGTTTTTTAATGAATCTGTTGTTAATACAATGCATTGCGTTTCTAGGTCGGATATTTTTACACCAACCTCGTTGATTTGTTCGTTTTTTTCGCGGATTTCATCGTCTGCTGATTTGCATGATGCCAATGCGCAAAGCGCAATAATAGACCATAGTGCAGATGATTTGATGTTTGCCATAATCTTATTCATGTGTCTGCTCCTTGTTGCGATAAGTACATTAAATTCACCACTAATTATAACATATAATTGACAAAAGTCAAGTTTTTGTACATTGAAATAAAATAATTAAGGATAAAGTGCTTGTAATAAAAATATTTTTTGAGTATAATGTTTATCATTTTTAATGATTATAAACATCAATCATATAATACAGGAGATTTACATGTCTTGCAAGGAAATTGTTAGGTTGCTGGAATCTAACATTTGGACGATTGATAAATTGGCAGACAAATTGCGCCTAAAACCGGCAGAAAGCACTGGTTATCCGCGCCAACAAATGGCTATTTTGGTGCGCCTGCACCAGGGTGGGCGTGCGCGTCTGAAAGATATTGCGCGTCGCGAACATGTGTCTGCGCCAAATTTATGTTCGGTGTTCAGAAAATTGGAACGTGACGGTCTGGTTTTGCGTGTTATTGACGAAGATGATCGTCGCAACACGTGGTATTCTGTGACGCCTGCCGGTGCACAGTGTGCAATCCAGGCAATGAATATATTTCGTGCCGGTGTGGAACAGATGTTTGCAAATTTATCTGAAACAGATATGTTGCGTATGACCGATTCATTGCGTACAATTAATGAAGTTTTAAAGAATGTGGAGTTAGATAATGCCTAAATCAAGATTGGTATCTGTTGTGTCGGCGATAATTGCCGGCATTTGTGTGACGCCTTCGTTTGCGTTGGATTTATCATTAAATGATGCTGTGGACAAGATTGTCGCAGAATCACATGACCTAAAAAAGGCAGAGGCAAATGTTAAAAAGGCAGAGGCGTCATTAGATGCAACCAATGCAAATCGTTGGTTTAATTTGACTGCAAATGCCAGTTATATGAATCTGGTTAATGTAAAGAAGCCAACAGAATCGATGGGCGTTGAATTGCCGGCGGAACTGGGTGGTATTTTGGCGGATTCCCTGGGGGTAGAGATTGATAGTATCGAAATCCCAGACAATATTTTTTCTGCGGGGCTTGAATTAACACAGCCTATTTATACCTTTGGTAAAATTGGCAATGCGGTAAAAAGTGTAAAGTCTGCAATCAAAATGTCCCAGGCATCTCGCGAAATGACATTGCGTTCTGTTCGTTATTCTGCGGCTGATTTGTATTGGACGGCCAAAATGACCGAAGAAATTGTAAAGTTGTCTGAACAAGACCTGGCAAATGCCCGCACCGCAAAGCAGAAATTGACGGCGGCCGGTCGCGCAAATCGCAGCAATCTGTTAAAAATAGAATCCGATATCATCACCAAGGAAATAGATGTTAAATACAACAAATTCAATCGTGATACTGCCCACAGAATGTTAAAAATTATGGCGGGTATTGATATGGATGAAGAATTGGTTTTAACCGATAACTTTCCAACAGAGTTTAGTGCGCTAAATGCCGGCGAATTAAAAACAACGCCCCAGTGGGAAATCTTGGACGAACAAATTCGCATGTATGAAAATTTGGCACGGTCCAAGCGCGCAGATTCATATCCAACGTTGGCTGCGATGGCATCGTATAGTTATATGGGCATGTCTGGTGATGTTGGTCATATGTTTGATAAAAGTGGTAATCAGTCCGCGTATTGGGGATTGGCATTACAGGTGCCGATTTTCAGTGGCGGTTTAAACCGTGCCAACGCCACAGCAGAGGCGATGAATGCCGCCGCCGCGCGCGAAGATTTGGCGCAATCTAAAAAAGTCACCACCGAACAATACGATAACGCGATTAAGCAATATAATATTCTGCGCGATAATTTATCGTCATTGAAACAGGCGCGTGATTTGGCGTCCAAGACGTATACATTATCCCAGAATCGTTTTGCATCGGGTCAAACATCTGCGGTTGAATTGGCGGATGTTGCGACCGGTTTATATCAATTGGATATGTCGTTGTTAAAGATGAAATATCAATTGTTAATGTCTGTTGAATCTATAAAAAAGTTGGGTGAATAAAAAATGGAAAAAATAAAAAGCAAATTTGCATCAGAAAAATTTAAAAAGTGGACGTATATCGTCTTGGCGGTTGTATTGGTTTTCTGGGTTGGGTATCGTTTTTATGCGATTGCATCTGAAAATTCCAGAAATGTATACAATGCGACACGTGTTGCGGCGGATTCTGGTGTTCCTGTATCGGTCATTAATGTGGCCAAGGTGCGCGATGTTGTGCGTGAACCGATTGCGGTGCGCAACAATCGTGCATATGTATCTGCGGCGAACGCAAAGAAATTGCGTGCGGGTCAATCTGTTGACGACGGTGTGATTGTGTCTGTGTCGTCTGGTGTTGATTTAGATACAGGCATGTACGTTGTTCAGACGCGTGGTGTATCTGATGGTTTGCATTACGCAGAATTTGTTGGTCGTGGATATTTTATTCCAACATATGCGGTAAAAAATGACAATACTGTTTTAGTAATGGTTGACGGTATCGCGACGCGTCGTTCGGTCACCGTTTCGCGCCAGGATTCACAAAACGCATATATCACAGACGGCTTAAATGACGGCGATATTGTGATTTTGTCACATGTCGATGCCGGAACCAAGGTTAAAATTGCAGAATAAGACAGGGGGGGATTTTATTATGTTAAAGTTTTTTGTACGTCGACCAATTACCACATTAATGTTTGTTTTGGTTTGGGTTGTATTGGGACTGGTATCTTTTCCAAAGATGAATATTGAACGTACCCCACCAATGGACTTTCCATTGATTACGGCGACGTTTATATATCCGGGCGCATCCCCCGAAGAAATGGAATCGCAAATTGTTAAAAAGGCCGAAGATGCAATTTCCCAGGTTGCAGGTTTGAAAAAGATTACATCAAACGCCTATGAAAACAGTGCATTTGTTATGGCTGAATTTAATCTGGGTGTAAACGTTAATGACAAAGCGTCAGAGGTAAAGACAAAAATCGACGCACTTGCATCTGAATTCCCATCTGATATGGAACAGCCTGTGGTTGAAAAACTGGACCCGTTGCAAGAATCAGTGGTTGATATTGCGTTAAGTGGTGTTGATGCCCGTGAATTACAAGAATACGTCGATGATATTTTGTCGAACAAAATTACTGCGATTGACGGCGTCGCCAGTGTTTCTGTCTTTGGTGGTTTGGAACGTGCGATACGTATTGAAATGAATCCAGACTTGATGTCTGCGGGCGGCGTGACAATTATGGATATAATATCTGCACTGGGCGCGCGCAATTTGAATGTGCCCGGGGGCAAGATAGAAATTGGTACAGATTCAACAAACGTTCGTTTTGTTGGTGAATTTGCATCGATTGATGAAATCGCAAATCTGCAAATTACAACGGTCGAAGGCAACCATTTCAAATTGTCAGATATTGCAACTGTACGTGATGCAGCGCGTGATATTGAAACTGGTGCGCGCTATAACGGGGAACCTGTTGTAATTGCGTCTGTGGTAAAATCATCAGACGGTAATTCGATAAAGATTTCAGAACAGTTGCATAAAAAATTGCCAGAATTTCAGGATGATTTAAAATCACGCTTTGAATCTGGTGACATGCAGATTGTATACGATTCTTCAACTGCGGTATCAGATGAAACAGACAGTACGATTAACGGTATTATCCTGGGTATTTTGTTGACCATATTGGTATTGTTGGCGTTTACAAACAACTGGCGCTCAACCATTATTGCAGGCGTTGTGATTCCTGCGTCATTGATTGCCGGCTTCTTCTTTATGGATGGCAATGGATTCAGTATTAATGCCATGACGCTGTTGGCGTATTCATCGGCCTTGGGTACATTGGTGTCGAACGCAATTATTTTGATTGAGTCCGCCTTGCAAGAAATGCGTGCCGGCAAAAACGCCGAAGATGCTGCGATTGACGGAACCAAGAAGGTCGCCGTATCTGTTTTGGCAGGTGTTGGCACAAACGTTGTTGTGTTCTTGCCGTTGGCGTTTATGGGCGGCATCGTTGGCCAGTTTATGGTTCAGTTTGGTATGACGGTTGTGTATCTGACATTGCTGTCATTAATGTTCTCGTTCACATTGACGCCTATGATGATTGCAAAGTTCTTGCGTCTGTCATCTGGCAACAAGAAACCAGAACAGGACAAACGTGTAAAGAACGCAGTCAAATCTGTCGCAATGCCGAATTTGCGTAAATGGTATGATGTTCAGTTCCGTCACCCTGGTCGCGTTGTTTTGGCTGGCATTGGTGTT
This sequence comes from Alphaproteobacteria bacterium, assembly GCA_017466525.1. Taxonomy (GTDB): domain Bacteria; phylum Pseudomonadota; class Alphaproteobacteria; order Rs-D84; family Rs-D84; genus Enterousia. The sequence goes on along the minus strand of JAFTTY010000009.1, from coordinate 26,618 downwards.
TTGATTGCGTCTTCGATGTTGATGCGTTTTGTTGGAAATGAATTCCAGCCATCATCTGACGCAAACGAAATCACAATCACTGCACGTGCACCAATGGGGTCGACATATGAAAAGTCTGAACAAATTGCCCAGCAGATTGAACATGTTCTAAAAGACTTTGACGACGTTGAATACACGACGGTAAAAATCGGTGACCAAGGTTTACAGAATATCGACGTAAAGGTTGGTCTGGTTGACGTATCTGAACGTAAAATGTCTGACAAAGAAATATCACGTGAAATATTGCCAAAACTGGCGACAATCCCAGACGTCGAAATTCAAATAAAGGCAGGTCAGGTGACGTCATCGTCGACATCTGACTTGGTGTTAAATATCTTGGGTGAAGATGACGCATTGCGCGAACAATATGCAACCCAGGTAATTGAAATGCTGAATCAAATGCCTGAAATTCAGTCTGCGGTTCGCGCCCAGCAAACGCCTGCGGATGAAACACAGTTTATCCCAGACGAAAACAAGATGAGTTTCTGGGGCGTTCAAAACAGTTACGCCGGTGCAACATTGCGTGCCGCATTGTACGGCAATGACGACTATAACTACAAAGAAAAGGGCGACGAATATCCAATCATATTGGAATTTGCGCGTCCGTTTAAAAATTCGTCTTTGTTTGACAATGTATACGTAAATTCGCAAAAGGGTATGGTGCCATTATCTTCCTTGGGAACGGTAAAGACCGCGCCTGCGACACCTGACATCATTCGTGTTGATAAAAACCGTATCACCGAAATTGATATCAATATTGGTAAATCCACGATGGGTCCGGTTCAGGCAAAAATCCAATCTGCGCTGGATGATATGGAATGGCAATACGGTTATGGTGCCGAATTTGGTGGAATGTCCGAAATTCAGGGCGAAACAACAACCGAAATTGGTTCTGCATTCTTGTTGGCGACAATATTAACATTTATGTTGTTGGCGGCGATTTTGAATTCGTTGGCGCATCCATTTACGATTGCCACATCTATTTTAACCAGTTTTGCCGGCGTGTTCATAATGTTGTTCTTGTCGGGCGCGTCTATTAACGTTGGTGGTATGTTGGCATTCGTTATGTTGGTTGGTTTGGTGGTTAACAACAACATTTTGGTGTTGGAACCAACAATTAACCGTGTTAACGCCGGTGAACGTCCATATGATGCACTGTGGGCAGAATTGCTGGATAAAAAGAACATGGTATTAATGACGTCCATTGCGGTTGTTGCCGGTATGGTACCACAATTGTGGTCTGTTGACGGGATGAAGGTATCAATGGGCGCGGTTATGATTGGTGGTATGCTGGCCAGTTTGTTCTGGACATTTACCCTGACACCTGCATTGTTCTTTGGTATTGAAAACCTGCGTCGTCGGTTTTACAAAAAGTCGGATAAATAATCCGACAAATAAAACCCGATGGATAAACATCGGGTTTTTTTATGGCTAAAAAAAGTCCCCCAGGGAATCCGTGGGGGAATTATTTGCAGATATTTTTAATTAATCCAATAACAATCATCTGTTAATGTATAATATCCAGTATTGTCTTCAAAATTGCTGCCGGCCGGCAAATAACATTCTGTAATCGATTGCGCACCAGAAGTGTATGTCAGACCATCTTCTGGACATGGCTGACATGCGGTGCTGTCATTTTCGCTGGTTGGACTCCCGTAAAAGTTTTTTTGGCATTTATAAGCTATTGATACAGTTTCGCAATCGCATGTGACATTGCAACCTGACCGTGTCCCTTCTAGATACGCGGTTGTTGCGACGATAATTCCAGATGTTGTGTTCATAATTTCTGTTGTTCCGTTACACATGGAACACGCTACACTATCCGCATAGCAATCAGCTTCATATACTGTTCCTGTAGAGCAAATGTCGTTTTCTATATTTAAAGCACCAGAATTAGACAGGAAACACAACTGTTTGCCTATTGGTGTCACTGTAATGCCTGGGGTTACTACTGTTCCCGCCAATTCGGCCCCCAATGCAGTATTTGTCATTCCGATAAGTCCCAATGTGCATAACAAAACTTTTCTCATCCCCTTTATCCTTTGTTTATTCGTAATAACAATCTTCTGTATATGTATATGTACCTGTGGCATCTGTATATTCAGTACCGGCCGGCAAATAACATTCTGTAATCGATTGCGCGCCATGTGATGCTGTCACAGAATTTGGTGGGCAATTCTGACATGCGTTTGCGTCTGTTGCACTGGTCGGGCTTCCATATTTGTTTTTTACGCATGCGTATGATGTTTCACCCGCCACACATGAACACGTTATCGTACAGCCGGTGGTATTTTGTGTCCTTGTTGTGGTCATCCGTGGGTCGCCGTATACGGTTACAATTCCATATTCATTTCCTGTAAGGGTGACATCCAAGTCGCCTTGAACTGTAAGGTTGCGACAACATGAAGTAGTATTAGAACCCATGTCATAGCATGACGCATCATATGTTGTGGATCCAGTTTCGCATGGTTCGAATATGCCATTCGAACCACTCATTATCGTAGGACACAGCACAGAGTCGATCACAGTATCGCCCCACGCATCACATGTCGCAAACAGCACGCTGATTATCCCAATGAAATAAAAACGTCTCATTCTCTGTTCCTTTCCTCGTATCTTGTGTTTCAGTATAGCAATATAAAATTTGCGATACAATAAAAATATTGTTATAATTTGCCCGCAATAATAGCAAAAGGTACATAAATGTTAAAAAAGACAGATGTTGTTTTGTTCGATTTTGATGGCACATTGTCTGCCCGTGATTCGAATGTCGAATTTGCAAAGTACTGTTTCCGACACAGTCTGCGTCCATGGTTGTTTTTGCCATTGATGGCGGTGTGCGGTATTTGTCGTTGGTTTAAACCAGATGGCATTTGGTGGCGTGAAAACATTCGTCGCTTTACAACGCCGGAAATGGTGAAAAAATTTGCGCCTGCATTTATTAAGCAACACAAACGCGAACGTTTTGGTTGGGCGCGCGAACGCGTGGCGGCGGAACGTGATGCCGGCCGTCGTGTGATAATGGTTTCTGCGTGTGCAGATTATCTGTTGCCACATTTGGTTCGTGATATGAAATTTGATGCGGTATTTTGTTCGCGCATGAATCGCAAAAAACCATGGAAATATGAATTCTTGTGCTGGGGCAAAAACAAGGTTTTGGTTATGGACGAATGGGCAAAGCAGAACAAGATAATCCCACATGTCGTCCGTGCATATTCGGACAGTAAATCAGACATGCCAATGATGGAAATCGCCGATGAACAGGTTTGGATTGATAAAAGAACCGGCCTGCGAAAAGATGCCTAGTGCGATTTTTTGCACAACGTGTTAAAGTGTTTCTATGATGTTAATAGAAACACTTTTTGATTTAATCAGCGCGTCTGCCGGTGCAATTATTGGTGCGTTTGTTGCATTTTTATTAAATCGCAGCCGCAATAAAAAAATGGCAAATCAATTGGTAATCAGTCGCCAGGCCCTGGAAAAAATCAAACTGGAAAATGAAGAATTGCTGACCCGTATTCAGGAAAAAGAAAATCTGATATTGCAAATGCAGGTTCAGATTTTGGGTCGTCATGCCAAGGCAAAAAAATCCCCAAAGAAATAAAAGACGGTTGTTTTATATTCGCAAAAATGGTAAAATACTATACAAAGTATAATTGTGTCGGGGGATTTTATGAGTAAGAGATTGTGTCTTTTTGCATTGTGTGTGTTGCCAACATGTGCATTTCATGTCGATGCGTTTGGTGATGATGAATTCACTTTGGGCGGTAAGGTGTATGCGTGCCATCAGACTAATTTATTTGAAACTCAGAAGAATGCCGACTGTGGACATAAGCTACAAACACGTGGTACTGCAAAGTTAGATGGTACGGATTATGTCAATGTTGAATTTGAATGTAAGTGCGGCAATTCAGATTATTGGTATCCTTTGAGGACGAACTGGTGCGATGATGCCTTGATTGAAGACTTTACAGGACGGCCCAATTTAGAATTCGCTATAAAAGATGAAGATGGTTTAAAACATACGGAAATGAATGTTGCGTATCGTTCTGGCTGCCTTACTAATTACTGTAAATCTGGTACTTGGGATGCCACATCTAAGGCCTGTGTCGAAGGCTCCGCCACAACCAGCACTAATACGTCAAATGATTCAGATAAAAGTAAAACAGAAACCAAAAAAGACGCCAAGAAAGAAACCAAAACAAACACCAAGAAAGAAACCAAGAAAGAAACCAAATCAAATGATTATGGTGGGCGCACCAGTACAGAGGGAATGGCCTGCTATAAATTGGGCAGTTTCACAAAATATAACGAAGTTACCGGTGTCTGTACATGTGTAAACCCAGATTATGAATTTAAAATTGTGGATGCGGCTGCCGCCCAGGGTGTCTGTGTGCCGCGTACCAGTAATGACAAGGCGCCTGTAAAGTCGGGCAAGGACAAAGACGCAACCGATGATATTGGTTCTGTTACAGGATGTTATTCCCATAACAATTACAACAATGGTACGTTTGAAATTTATTTCGAAGTGAACAAGACAAAGATTTCTGATGCCAGTTGCGTTGCAAAAATAAAGGAAAAAGTTGGTGCCGCCTTGGCCAAGGTTAACCAGAAAAATTGTGTATATATGATTGGATATGCCGATCCATTAAACAAAACAGGGCGTGCAGATAATGATAAATTAAGTCGTGAACGCGCCGCCTATATCCGCAGTCTGTTCCCACAGCATAGTGACAAGTTTGGCGAATTGCGCGCCGGTGGTGACGCAACCCAGTCTGGTATTCCTAATGCAAAAAAAACCAAGATGGACGATGAACGTCGTGTTGATATCATCTATGGCGGTTGTGTGCCCCAGGGACCAACAAAATTAGAATTGGCAAAAAAAGATTGTGAAAAATTGATTAAAAAGGGTCTAAAGGTGGAATGGAGTGCGACTGCGCAAAAGTGTGTTTGCAAAGATCCAAACAAATATCTGACTGAAAGCAATACTTGCGAAGATACGCCTGCGTACTTATACGAATTGGACCAGCAACGCAAAGAATCGCGCGTAAAAATTATCGCCGCAGCCAAGGTTATGGACGGTATTGCTGAATCATTCAAAATCAGCGTATGGAAAAATCAAGACGGTGGTTTTAATACGGCACGTCTTGCGTCTGATGGTATCGCTGGTGTCGCGCTGGGTACAGTTGGTGGTTTGATTACCAGCAATGTGATAAAAAAGAATCAGATAAAAGGTGGTTTCGAAGATATAAAGTGTTCTATTGGGGGCCAGGTTGTTGCCGATTGGGGCGATGATTTTGAGGTCGGTATTCGTTAAAAAAACGCCCATTGGGCGTTTTTTTAATCTTCCCCAAAATCCATGTCGCGTAATTTTTCTGCGCGTGGTGTGATTTTTGCAATCGATGTCTGTAATTGGTCAATGTCATTTTGTGCCTGGGCAAAGTGGCGTGATACATTTCCTGCGCGGTCAGACAAACGTCCCAAATCCGTCAGCAATAAATTTAGTTCGCGTTTTATCTGGTCTGCAACGCGCTTTATTTTTATATCAGACAGAACGGCACGTATTGTGTTCAGCGTTGCCCACAGTGTCGATGGCGATACAATAAACACTTTGCGACGGCTGGCATATTCGATTGTGGACGGGAATTCACGGTGCAGTGTTTCAAATATCGATTCTGATGCGATAAACATCATTGCAGATTCTGCTGTTTTGCCTGGGATTATATATTTTTCGCCAATTGCATCGATATGCTTACGCACGTCTAACTCGAATTGCTTTTTTGCCATACCGTCGTTCGCATCCGCCATCATGCGGTTATAACTTTCCAGCGGAAACTTGCTGTCTATAATCATGTCCCCCGGTGGATATGGCAGGCGGATAATACAGTCTGGACGTACCCCCGTTTCCAGTACGCTTTGAAATGCGTACGTTTCCGGTGGCATGATATCGGCAACCAGATCTTCCAGCTGTCGTTCGCCAAATGTTCCACGGGCTTGCTTGTTCCCCATCAGTATGTTTTTAAAGTTTGCAATATCACCACTGATGTTTTTTAACTCAATCGCATTCTGACTTAACGCGCCCAAACGCTCGGCCAGTCGTTCGCGCAGTCTGGCGTTGTCTTCGCGCAGTGCCGATATATCAACCGTTGGTCGTCGCATCAGCAAAACCAACAATAAAACAATAATTATGAACAATAATACAAAAATATAAGTTGTCATTTCCATTTCCTTTGCTATGATTTATTATAAGAGGATTTAAACATGTTGCAAATGAAACTTTGTGGTGATTTGGTTTTGCGTACAAAATGTGCGCCTGTTGACCATATTACACCAGAATTGTTATCAACTATGAATCAAATGGTTGAAATGATGCGTGCGCAAAATGGCGTTGGGCTTGCCGCGCCCCAGATTGGTGCATTGTCGCGCTTTTTGGTTATGATGGATCCAGATACGGAAACAGTTTATAAAATGATAAATCCACAAATCGTATCGCACAGTTCTGATGTTTGCACAATGGAAGAAGGGTGTCTGTCTGTATTGGGGCATGATGGTTTGCCGGTGTTCGCAAATGTTTCGCGCCCACAATCTGTCGTTGTTGAATGGACGGACGAAACAGGTGCAAAAAAAATGGCAGAAATGTCCGGTGTACCTGCCCGTATTGTTCAGCATGAAACAGATCATCTGGACGGTAAACTGTTTATCGATTATTTGTCGCCAATTCGCCGTGAAATGTTAATGCGCAAGGTAAAGAAGTTAAAAAAATGAAACTGGTATTAATGGGGACAAACGCGTTTGTTGTTCCAATTTTTGATGCAATAAAAAATGCCGGACATGAAATCTTGGCGGTCTTTACGCGTGCACCAAAACCAACGGGGCGCAAGCAGATTTTAACACCGTCACCGGTACATGTATGGGCGAATGAAAATGGTTTGACGGTTCACACAAATATTAATGAATATAATTATAACCCAGATATGGTTGTGGTTATATCGTACGGTGTAATATTGCGTGATAATGTTTTGAATTCTGCGCCTGTGATAAATATTCACCCAAGTCTTTTGCCTAAATATCGTGGTCCATCGCCTATACGTACGGCGATTTATAATGGTGATGAAAAATCTGCGGTATGTCTGATGGCGGTGACCCCAGAAATGGACGCAGGCGATATTTACATGTGTCACGAATTTGATATTAATATTGATGATACAAATGATGATATAGAAGACCGTGTATCTCAGATTGGTTCAGATATGCTGATTGAATATTTGTCGAATCCATCTGCGCACCCTGCGACCCCCCAGGTTGGCACCCCGACATTTACACGCAAATGGACTGGCGCGGACGAAGTAATTGATTGGTCGCGTGGTAATGTTGCAGTACATAATCAGATACGTGCGCTGGGGACCGGTCGCACAAAAATAAATGGGATAGATGTAAAAATATTGAAAACTAGATTGTCTGGTGATAACCTGGAAATCTTGCAATTACAACCATCTGGTAAAAAGCCTATGGACTGGAAGAGTTTTGTAAACGGTCAACGTGGCACAGAAATTAAAATAGGAGAATGATTTATGTATAGTATGAAAATATGTAAAAATTGTGTTCATTTTGCGCAAACGGATAGAGATGAAGGTCAGTGTTATCGTCCATCAACGCTGTATTCTATGTTTTATGGTGTCGCGAACGTTCTTTGTTGCGACTGTTGCGATAATTTCGAACAGATAAAAAGACGTATCAGAACCACAGGCGTTAAATCAAATGGCCGATAAACAGAATAGTAATTTTCCGCATAAATGCATTTATTGTGAATATTATATGTTTCACAGTAACCGGCATTTATGTTTTTACGGTAATTTGGCCGATATTTTTATAAGTGGTGCACGCGAAACAAATCCAATGGATACGTGCAAGCGATTTAGATTAACCCGCGCATTACAGGCGAATACAGAAAAACAAAAATGACGCGTTATAAAGTCACTCTTGAATATGATGGTACCGATTTAATTGGTTGGCAGGAAAATCGCCAGGGGCCATCTGTGCAATCTATTGTCAAAGACGCGATTGAAAAATTTTGTGGTGCCCGTGTCGATGTTGTTGGTGCAGGTCGCACTGATTCTGGGGTGCATGCGGTTGCAATGACGGCGCATTTTGATTTGCCAAATGAATACGATACAAACACTGTTTTGCGTGCGTTGAATTTTTATATGGCAAATATGCCGGTCGCGGTATTGGGGTGTGAAATCGTTGATGATAATTTTAATGCGCGCTTTGATTGCGTTGCCCGTCATTATAAGTACGTTGTGTTAAATCGTCCTGCGTCCCCTGTGTTACAAAAAAATCGTGTGTATTGGGTGCCACGAAAATTAAATATTGATGCGATGCGTATTGCTGCGAATAAATTGATTGGCAATCACGACTTTACCAGTTTTCGTGCATCAGAATGTCAGGCAAAATCCCCGATAAAAACACTTGATAGGATAGATATAATTCAAAATGGTAATGAAATAATCTTTGAATTTTCTGCGCGTTCATTTTTACATCATATGGTTCGTAATATTGTTGGTACATTGATTGAAATTGGTTTGGGCAAGCCATATGATATCGATGAAATCCTTGCTGCGCGCAATCGCAGTGCCGCCGGCCCAACCGCGCCTGCGTCTGGTTTATATTTTATGCGCGCGGATTATGCCAACGACGTTTAGTTGGTGTATGCTTTACGCGACCGCTGGGGTATATAACAAGCCCGCCACGCAATATTTTATGGTTGCACTTTGGTGAATCTATTTTGAAATAAGAAACGATATACTTAACACTATTGTCATTACATAATTCTGTTATGTTTTTCATCAGTGGTACAAATTTTTGTATATAAACAATATTGCCAAATTTGTACACGCCGTGTTCATGTTTTTGTCTGTGGTTTGGTGTGTCGACGGATTGGTTGTTTATTTTCTTCCATGTATCAAATGTGAAATAATGATTTGAAGCGCGTGATTTGTTAAATCTTAGTTTGCTGTCTTCGCCCAAGAATGCAACCAGTTCATGATCGTCTGTTGTATAGAAAATTGGTCGTGGTGCAAGATGTACAATCAATACGCCCAACATAATAAATGCTGAAAAAGAAATAATATTTACGGGCGTCTTAATATTTTTAATCAGTATCAGACACATAAACCCGATAACAAAACATATGACTGCGGTATTTGATATATGTGGCATATTTATGTTTGCGAACGGCATTTGTGCAATCCATTCTGCGACATTAAACGCATAATCGTAAATTAAGTGTGCCAAATTCAGCGCACCGTGAAAACCAAACAGTGCGCCAATCATTCCGATTAATACCAGTGGCATAATCACAAATGAAAATATCGGCAGCAAAACCAGATTTCCAATCAGACCATATGTCGGAATTGTGCCAAAATGTATTGCAACAAATGGTGCGGTAAATATTGTTGCGACCAGTGATGTCAGAATACACGCATAAATTATTTTTAGTATTTTATTTTGTGGCATCTTTGGTTTTACAACGGAATACAACCAGACCAATCCAAACACCGCAGAAAAAGATAATTGAAATCCCGCCTGCATAACATAGTGTGGATTAATTAAAAATATTAAACAAAATGCCATTGCGATATTGCGCATTGAAACTGCATTACGACCAACCATAAATGCAAGAAAGATTAAGGTTGTCATCAAGAATGCACGAACTGTTGCAACATCAACGCCAGACAGAAAAAGATAAAACAGCAATCCAATCCATGCCAATCCCATTGCTGGAATTTTGGCGGGTATGCGTCGGGTGATATACGGTATCGCGCGGAATATTAAATAGAATATTGCAAACAACCAACCGCCAACCAGTGTCATATGAAAACCGCTGATTGACCATATGTGACCAACACCTGTGGCGGTCCATATTGGCGTATCATTTTTTGGGACGGCGTTTTTATATCCTAATATTAAACTGTCAGCCAAGAATGATTTTGATTTGCTGTGCAAATTGTCACGCAGTGCATTAATCCCAGATGGTTTATCTGATGAAATTATTTCAATCTTATTTGCATAGCCAGATGCCGTCAAATTATTAAAGTATGACCAGCGTGCATAATCAAATGTTTCTGGTGCGTCGGCTGCATTTGGTTTAAATAATCCGCCGTTTATTTTTATAGTGTCGCCAACTTTGGGAATTTGTGTTATATCATCTGATACAGATACGCGAACATTCATGTCGTCTGATGTATGCAGATATAATCGTATTTTATCGTCTGTATAGTCGATTGTTTTTACATCCCCGATAATATCTGTATTATGAATGTCGTGTTTCAGTTGCGGTGTATTTATTGCATGTGTAAAAATTGCCGCATAATAAAATCCAAATAAAAATATTAAGATAGCGCGAATAATTTTTGGCGTCCGTTTTATAAACAGCGATGCAATCATCAGTGCAAATACAAAAGGGGCAGGAATTAAATTCGGTTCATTTACGATTGAAAAGTATAGCGCGCCACCACCTGCCAATAAAAATGGCACGTATAAAAATATATTTTGATACTGATTATCAATCCATTCACGCATGTTTTTAGTATAGGAATTAAATCGCCATTGTCGCAACCAAGAAATAAAGGTATTGACCCGCTGCGCGTTTTTTTACTAACATGCTGTACATGAGAAGAATGTTCTTGCCTATTTTTGCCATAATGATGTCTGCAACTGCGTATGGCGCGCAATATCGTGCGGTTTTGGTTGCTGACATGGATACAGGTCGTGTTTTATACCAGGAAAATGCCAATCAACTAAATTATCCGGCCAGTCTAACCAAGATAATGACGTTGTATTTAACGTTTGATGCCTTGGAACACGGCCGTTTGAATTTGGATGATTATTTAATTGTTTCGCAATCTGCGGCAAATGCCGAACCTGTAAAATTGGGTTTGCCGGCGGGTTCAAAAATCCGGGTCGAAGACGCAATAAAGGCTGTCGCGGTATACAGTGCAAATGATGTTGCACGTGTTTTGGCCGAAAATTTAAAAGGTGGCCAAGAAGAATCTTTTGCAACCCTGATGACGCGTGTTGCGCGTGAAATCGGGTTGTCGAATACGAATTTTGAAAATTCGTCTGGTCTGCCAAATGATGATCATATGTCAACTGCGCGTGATATTGCATTGCTGTCAATGGCGGTGTATAAGCATTTCCCAAAATATTGGCATTATTTTGGTATCAAGTCTTGGACGTATAATGGAAAAACCTATACAAATGGCAACCGGTTGTTAAGTTCTTTTAATGGTTGCGATGGTATGAAGACAGGGTATACAAAAAAGTCTAAATATTCATTGGTTGCAACTGCGCATCGTGACAATCGTCATGTTATGTCTGTTATATTGGGTGCGGAAAATAAAGACGTTCGTGCCAACGTTGCGGCACAAATGTTGACCAAGGGTTTTGCAATGTTAAACAGTGGTGCGCAACCAGTTGAAAAAACAACGTATGTCCCACCTGTGCAAAGTGCGCCGGCCCAACCTGTATACGCCCAACCAACGTATCAGGCGCCCGTACAATCTGCGCAAACAACAACATTTGCAAATGCGTATAATTCTGCAACGGCGAATGCGATGCCACAATATCAGCCGTCTGCGCCAACTGTGACGACGGGTGGTAATGGTGGTGGTGCCGGTGTTCAATTTGGTGCGTTTTCATCGCGCGACGCAGCAAACAGACATGTGCAAAATATAAAAAATAAAATTGGTGTAAATGCGGTTGTTGAACCGACGGGTACCGGTATGTTCCGTGTTCGTGCATATGGTTTTTCGGAATCACGCGCGCGTGAAATTAAATCTGCCGCCGATGCAAACAATATTGACAGTTATATTTTTCATTAGTATCTTGTGCGTATCATGAATCCAAAAATTGAAAAGTTGATAAAGTTATTTGCAAAATTGCCACGTGTTGGTGCGCGTGGCGGTCAACGTATCGCCTTGGCATTATTGCAAGATAAGACTGGTCGTGGTACTGCACTGGCCAACGCGATTGTTGATGCGGTTGAAAATATTGCGCCATGCCCGTGTTGTGGTGTTCTGACAGACAGGGGAATTGGCACGTGTGAGTTTTGTCGTGATGCGTCGCGTCAAAATGGTCAGTTGTGCGTTGTTCGTGACTTGTCTGATGTTTGGACATTGGAAAAATCGTCGGTGTTTCATGGGCGCTATCATATAATTGGTGGGTTGTTGTCTGGTGCATCTGGCGTCCTACCCCAAGATTTAAACATATCAACCCTGCCATCGCGTATTAACGACGAAAAAATAACAGAGGTTATTTTTGCGTTGCCCAACACGGTCGAAGGTAAAACGACCCAGCACTATGTAATGTCTGTTATTGGTGATACCGCGAATGTTAATTTTACAGAATTGGCATCTGGTGTGCCACTGGGTGGTGATTTGGATTATATTGATGATGGTACATTGTCGTTGGCGTTTGGGGGGCGTAAATCATTATGACAAATAAAATAATGTCTTTGCCGCCTGTGTCTGAAATGATGCGCGAATGCGGTCTGGAACCCAAGAAGCAATTTGGTCAGAATTTTTTATTTGATTTAAATTTAACAGGTCGTATCGCACGCAGTGTGCCTGATATTGAACATACTCCGGTTGTAGAGGTTGGCCCCGGTCCCGCCGGCCTGACGCGTGCAATATTAATGGCGGGTGCGCCGCGCGTAATCGCGATTGAAAAAGATAAAACAACAGAACCGATTTTATCGCAAATTGTTGATGCGTCTGATGGTCGTCTGTCTGTAATTTATGACGATGCATTGCGTGTTGATTTTTCTGCATTGGGATTGTCTGAATATGCAATATGCGCGAATTTACCGTATAATGTTGGTACAGAATTGCTAATCGGCTGGTTGCACAAGGTTGCATCCGGTGAAAAAATAAAATCTTTAACCTTAATGTTCCAGCGCGAGGTGGCACAACGCATAACCGCGCGCGTTGGGGACGAACATTATGGCCGTTTGGCGGTCTTGACATCGTTAATCACAGATGCGCGTATTTTATTTGATGTTCCAAATACTGCCTTTGTTCCCCGGCCAAAGGTGCAAAGTGCCGTTGTACAAATTATTCCAAATATGGACAAGATTTCAAAAATCAAAGACCTGAAAAAGATAGAACAAATAACAGCAAAATTATTTGGTCAGCGTCGAAAAATGATACGTGCAATTATGTCAAATGTTGATTGGTCGCGTTTTGGTTTGTCTGGAACCGAACGCGCAGAAAATTTGTCGCCGGAAACATTTGCATTATTGGCAGACAATTTGTTATAATCAAATTGTACACGGGAAACAGAAGAGAGAGAACATGTCACTATCACTGCTTGCATTTTTTGCAATTGTTTTTGTCCTGGTTTATTTATTGCGTGTTGCCAAGATTGGTGCATTGGTTGCATTCTTGATGGCGGGTGTTTTGTCTGGACCATATGTTTTTAATTTTTTCGAATTGTCTGACACGTGGACTTTTTTAGGTGACTTGGGAATTATGTTCTTGTGGTTCAGTATTGGACTTGAAATTAATATAAAGCGTTTATGGCGTCTACGTCGCACGATTTTTGGTTTTGGTGCGACCCAGGTTTTAATGGTCGCAGTAATGCTGTTCCCGATATTATTTGCAACAACGCCTTGGACAACATTGGGTTGTATTATGGTGGCGATGATGTTGGCAATGTCCAGTACATCTGCCGATATGCAAATATTAACAGACAGGAATCAGTTAAACACGTCAATGGGGCGTCAGACTTTTTCCATATTGTTATTCCAAGATTTGTTGTCTATTCCATTGTTGGCAATGTTGCCTGCGTTTGCTGGGCGGTCTTTCAGTTTGGGCGCCACGGCGATTGATGTTGCGGTAATATCTGTGACGTTGGTTTTATCTGTGGTTATTATTGGTCGTTTTATTATGACGCCATTGTTCCGTCATGTTGCAAAATTAAAATCCAAAGAGGCTTTTCTGCTGGCCGTCATGTTAAACATTGTAATCTGGGCGGTACTGTTGGATTTATTAGGTTTGCCGGCAGGTTTGGGTGCGTTCTTGGCGGGTATGTTAATGTCTGAAACAATATACCGTCACCAGATAACTGCACGCATTGAACCGTATGCAACATTGTTCTTGGCGTTTTTCTTTATATCCTTGGGTATGGGGTTGAATCTGCCATTCTTGGGGCAACACTGGTATATGGTTGTCATTGGTTTAATTGGTTTAATCGCGATAAAGTTCTTTGCGATATTTATGGTTGCGCGCGTTCGTGGTGTTGCCATACCGGATGCGTTTATGATTTCCTTAATATTGGCCCAGGGTGGTGAATTTGCACTGCTGATGTTGCAGACGATGAAGACCAGCGGAATTAATGCAATCCCTGCGGGGCATGACGAAGTTCTAACTGCGATAATAATTTTGTCTATTATGGCAACCCCATTGTTAATATGTTTGCATGATTATCTTCAGCGCAAGGGTAAATTATTCCCCCAGCGTCATCCACGTACATTGGATGATGCAGATGAAAATATAAAGCCAGATGTTATTGTTTGTGGTTTTGGTCGTGTTGGACAAATTATTTGCCAGATGCTGGACGCACAAAAAATACCGTATGTTGCCATCGACCTGGATGTTAGTTCGGTTATGATGGGACGTGAACGTGGATTTAATGTTGTTTATGGCGATTGCACAAACATTGACGTTCTGCGCGAATTTGGTATGCAGCCACGTCGTGTTCGTTCGGTTGTTGTTGCATTGGATAATGCCGGAACCGCACGCAAGACAATCATTGCAATCAAGGAAATTGCCCCACGGGTCAAAATTTTTGCCCGCGCGCGTAACTTGGCAGATTCCCAGATGTTAATGCGCGAAGGTATTGAAACTGCCATGCCAGAAACAATTGAATCATCATTCTTCTTAGGCTACAGCGTACTAGATTATTTGGGTGTTTCAGAACACAGAATAGATGGGATGTTATATGACATGCGTGATAACAATTATTCGGCGCTGGCAACGATTGTTTCTGATAAAAATGATTAATTAAACAGGTCCCCAAAATGGGGACTTTTTATTTGCTTTTGATAATACAACTTGTTATATTTTATCATACTTAATATGGGAAGGCATAACATATGAAAAAAATTGCATTAATATTATCGATAATATTCGGCGCGATAATCCTGGACCAGGTGTCCAAGGGGATTTTGTTATATTTAATCACAGATACAATTCCATTGCATGGTCATTTTTGGTCAATTGTACCTGTGCCGTACTTAATGGCGCATGTATTTGACTTTTTCAATGTTGTGTTTACATGGAACCCTGGGACATCATTTTCATTGTTTCGTGCGATGGGCGAATCTGCGCCGATTATATTGGTTGTCGCGACCAGTTTTATAATTGGCTTTATTTTGCATTATTTGTTTACGCGCGCCCGTGATTATGAACGTGTGCCATTGGCATTGGTTGCCGGCGGTGCGATTGGTAATTTGATTGATAGAATTCGTTTTGGTGCGGTCGTTGATTTCTTAGATTTTCATATTGGTGGCTATCATTGGCCTGCATTTAATATTGCAGACATGTGTATTGTAATTGGCGTTGGTTTGTATTTGCTAAATTGGTACATTGCGCGTCGTAAATGTTTAAAAACAATCAAAGGTGAAAAATAGTATGGTAAAATATTTAGATAACCAAAATTCTGGATTTAATCAGTGGCGCGCGAAACAAGACGCTGCGAAACCGCGCGCATCTTTTTCGCGTATTTTATGGTGGACATTGGTCTTTATGGCGGCCTGGTGGTTTATTGGTGTTTTAATGACGCCAAAGACCGTTCGTGATGTCACAAATGAAAACGTTGTGGTCGAAGATTTGTCTGCGGTTCCAACGCGCGCGATTTCATCAGATATGGTTTCTGCCACGGTTCAAGGACTGCGTATCAATGATGTAAAATTATCAAATTTTACAGTCGCGCCTGATTCAACAGATTTGGTCACATTATTGGGTGGCGATAAAGATTTTATAGAGGTTGGATACGTCGCAACCGGCACAACGGCACCTGTTTCAACAACTGTATGGAAAGAACAAGACGACACATATACTTGGCGTAATTCTGATGGTGTTGAATTTGAACGCAAAATCACAACAGACGGTTATATCATAACCGTGACGGATACGATTAAGAATACCGGTCGCGCCAATGTGACATTTGCGCCATATGCGCGTATTGTTCGTGAAAATGACATGAAATCCAGTTCTGGCGTAAACACTGGTGCAATTGCATATGTAAATTCTGACATTGAACAAGAAACATGGACCAGTCTGGAAAAAAAGTCATACGCCTATTCGACAACGAATGGATTTGCAGGTTTCACAGACCAGTACTGGGAAACAGTTGTATCATTGGACAGTCCTGATCAAACAATTCGTATAAAGAAATCAGATGATAAATATCATGCTGATGTTGCTGCTGCGGCGGTATCAATTGCACCGGGCGCATCACATACAATCACAACGCGTGCCTTTGTTGGACCACGCGACCAAGATGTCTTAAACGCGGCGGAAAAATCAATCGCCGGTATCGCCGAAACGGTCGATTACGGATGGTTCTGGTTCTTGGCGCGTCCAATGTTGTGGGTGTTAAACGGGATTAATTCTGTTGTTATGAATTATGGTTTGGCAATTATCATCATGACCATTTTGTTGCGCTTATTGATGTGGCCATTAACGCGCAAATCATATGTTTCAATGGCAACAATGCAGAAAATGCAACCAGAATTACAGCGTATCCAGAAATTGTATGCCAACGACAAAATGCGTCTGCAAATGGAAATGATGAAATTGTATCAAACGCACAAGACATCACCAATGTCGGGTTGTTTGCCAATGTTGATTCAGATTCCAATCTTCTTTGCATTGTACAAGGCGTTATTGGTATCTGTTCAAATGCGCAGCGCACATTTCTTGTGGATATCTGATTTGGCGGCGATGGACCCATACTTTATCCTGCCTGTATTGATGGGTGCAACAATGTGGCTGCAACAGTATTTACAGTCATCAAATACCAAGAACACATCTGGCAATGACGCCATGGCCCAGACCCAGCGAATGATGCGTTGGATGCCATTGTTGTTCACGGTAATGTTTGCGTGGATGCCGGCGGGCTTGGTACTGTATTGGACGGTATCGAACATATTCGGTATTATCCAGATGGAAATGATAAAGCGTAAAACGAAATAAAAATCCCCCCCTGATTGGGGGATTTTTTATTATTCAATAATGATTGAATATGAAAAATTATATTGATATAATATGCATGCATTGGCGTGTTGCCAATGTGGGGCTTTAGAACCCCTCTAAAGGCATCTGATTAATTTAGATGAAATCCAACCCGTGGTTGGAGTGTGCCGAATATACCGAATAAGGCACGCAATTCCTTTAGTTGTTCTAAAACTCCAACCGCTTTTGATTTTATCTCTGGCGGTTTTTTTCATGTTAACCAAAGGGGATTTTAATGGGACTGCATATCGCAAAACCGCCAAAGAAACCAACAGGTCGTCCAACACGCGCCGATGCAATTCACGCGGTATACCAGGCGTATCTGCAATTGCAATCAACAATGTCGGTGCTGGAAGATGTGTTTAATCGTGAAAATAATTACAGAATGCGAAAATATCACACCCCGTCCACAAAATCATCCGCCCCGCAACAAATGCCGAAATAATGCCCCCGGCGTTTGCATATGCCAGCACCGAATTCCAATGGCGCGCTTGGTCATTTCAACACATGTTTTTGCATCTTTTGGGTTAAAATCATGGGGCAGGGCGCATGGCAAATATACAAACCGCCATCCATACGATTGCAGGATTTTTATATCACGCATTTTTAAACTTATTTTTTCAACGCGCCCACAGCGTACAAACTGATACATAATCAGATTGTCGTTTACTGCAACAATTGGTGCAACGTGTTTCCATTTCCCACAGAACACGTGTGGTAAAATTTTTGATGTTTTATCAGAAAACGCAACGATTATCATTTTATAAATCCTTTAAAGTCCCCCCCCCGTTGTAGGGGGGTGGTTTGTTATTCAATCCAGCCACGTTTTATGCATGCATCGTGTAAAACAGACATTGCAGTTGTCCATTGCTGTGCCGCGCGATT
The DNA here is from genome assembly GCA_017466525.1 of Alphaproteobacteria bacterium. Taxonomy (GTDB): domain Bacteria; phylum Pseudomonadota; class Alphaproteobacteria; order Rs-D84; family Rs-D84; genus Enterousia. The sequence continues at coordinate 8,397 of JAFTTY010000009.1, read as the reverse complement.
TTCATTCCAAATATATTGATGTGGTGCACGTCGTTTGTCGCCAAATTCTTTCATCACAGATAATTGCTCATCTGTTAATTTCCCAGATAAATACAATTTTGTTATCAGTGTTTCGACATCCAGTATTTCGCACGGTCTGCGTGTTGGACGTGTATGTACGCGTGAAAAACTGTTGCGCACAGATTTTGAATATAAAAACCAGAACCACATTTGTTCTGCTGATTGAAATTTTTCCGGCATTGTAATTGATAACGTAGATGTCATGTATTCTTTCTCCTTTGGTTTTTTACGTTCAATACATTGATATATAGAATAAGAAAAGATTCCTGTAAAACAGTACAATCTTTGGTTGAAATTCGAATCGAAAAACAAAACAAATTTGTGAATTTTTGTTTTGATTGGCGAATCGAAAAATTAACCATAATCCCAGTTCTTTATATCGGTCTTTTGATAAAAAAAAACGCGCCACATTGCGCGTAAAAAAGAATGTAAATAAAAACATTTCATGGTCTAAATTACCCCCTTGGTTATCTAAAAAATAAACCCCACCAGATGGTGGGGCGTTTATATTTGTCGTGCCACTATATCAACGGTGGGAAACAGTCGCCACCCGTCTGTGGGCAACAGTTAAATCCTTGTTCGCCCATATCGGTGTAAATTTCACCTGTACAGCAACCGTTGCCATCTGGTGGTGTGCCGTCTTCGCACAGTAATCCAACTTCTTCTACTTTTTCTGTGGATTGGTTGGCATATGGGTTTACAACATGACCTTCGTCGTCATATTTTATGCCCAGTACTTCTTCTTTAAATTGTTGTGAATCTGGACCACCCAATTCTTCGACCTTTTGTTGATACTGTTGCTTTTGATCTTCGCGATATGCGTCATATTGCAACGCCTTTTTCGATTGATAGTTTAATGATTCACACAATAATTTCAGTGTGCTATACGAATAACCGCCACAACTATTTAACTGCCCACTTCCTTCCCCAGAGCAATCTGCCTTAACGCGCATTATACCATTGGGGTCTTCTTCGCAGAATTGTTCAATCCCTGCTGTCTGCCATGCACGTGCTTGTCCAATCCATGAAGATATGTCATCTGATGGCACTAAATCTGTATTCTTAGCTTCTGTACCCCAATCACGACGTTTATCGTTGACTTTGTTTCTAGATTGCTCACTCAAATAACAATTTTTCCCTTCTTCTGTACATGCGACCTGTAAATCCACCGGTGAATAAACGGTTATGCGTGTGCCGGCCGGAATTGTAAATGGTGGCACGGTGTTATCCATCATGTCGACCAGTAATTTCTGTGCAACGCTGTTCCATGCTGTAATAATTTCATTTTTTGCCAATTCAGATGAACGCATTGTTCCGCTTTGAACAACGGTATTGTTGTCCAAGTCAATCTGATTTACGAATGCATCCGCAACCGGATTAATCAGGTTAATTGTTGCCGGTACAAACGCGGTCAGCATTGGCATAACAAACTGTTCCAGATAATCCGAACTGCCGCGTCCTGGTACGCCCACACGACCCTGCGCATCGGCCGAGAATGGATCCTGACCTGCTTCAAAATTAAATTCAACACCGTTTGGTAATATAAACTGATACCAATTAATTTTCATTCGTCCAATTGTTTTGTATGGCCCCGGGATTTCGCCCGTCACATATCCCATCAACAGTGTTCCTGCTGGAATAATAACGGTACGTCCATTGTCAGAATAAACATTTCTGTCGACGGTCGCGCGCACCGGCAATGAGCCTTCGCTTTGCAACATTTTGATGTCTGCGCGTACATCAGATACAATTGTTGCTGGAATCGGTTTAAACTGACGCAAAACAAAGCTGCGGTCATATGGCTGTGTTGAAACAACCGCTGTACCGGTTGTGTCAAATATGACATCTGGTTTTGGTGCTGGTTGCGCTTTGCTGCCAAATTCACCCCATCCGTCTGCCCCCAGGCGTCCTGCACCACCGCTGTTTGTTGGGGCATCCAATTGGCGTGCACGATTTACTGTGCGAATCGCAGGCGCGTTTGACAGTTCTGGCAACTTTCCATCAACAAATGCTGCATATCCAATATGGTCTGCATCAGTACCGATTTTTTTGCCATCTTCATCGGTAATTATACCATTATCAGGATTATATGTTCCCGTTGGTTCTTCACAATTTTTATCAGAAAACGGATGAAATTTATACGCCCCCCCAGATGGTTTAATCCAACCAATCTGACGGCCCGACAGATTATACCCAGGAAACGCAAAATCCGAACATGCCTCTGATGGTTTTGGTGTCGGTTCTGGTTCCGGCTCTGGTATCACAATCGGTGGTGCAATAATATCAACTACTTCTTTGATTGGTTCTGGCTCAGGTTCTGGTTCCGGTTCTGGCTCAGGTTCTGGTTCCGGTTTTGGTTCTGGCGCCGGTTCCGGCTTTTTTTCTTCTGTGGGTAATTTCGCACTAAGGGTTACCACAATTTCATCTGTACGCCTCATATCCTTTGTCGCGTTTGCATTATGCCAATCGATGTAAATATCTACTTTTTCTGCATCTTGTGCGGCTGTCGGTTCGTATGTAACGTTTATTATGCAACCTAACTTTTTGTTTACGGTAACCTGTCCAGGGCATGTTGACGTCATACTGAATCCGTTAACGTCTTTGCTTGTTCTAACATCAAGCATTTTAACAGGGACGTTCGAAAGAATCTTGATTTTTTCTGTCTTTTTTTCACCAACCAATACATCTGTCCATTCAATGCTTGCAGGATCCTTGACCAGTTTTGCCATTTCTGTATTTGTTTTGTCTATTTCTGCCTGTGCATCTTTGTCCTTTCCGCCTAACAACAGTGTTAACAAGATTAACACCACAATAAATGCCACCCCCAGCAACAACCATTGTATGTATTTTGGTGTGTTTTGGCGTAAATCTAAAAATTGTTGTTTTATATTATTTTTCATTACTTTGAACCCACATTATGATAACGTGACAAACCCAAGGATGTTTGCTTATTGCATTCTGACAACGCTACAACTAACGCCACTGAACTTTAGCAGTTTATCACATAATGTTTGCGCTGTTTCTATGTCTGCCAATGGCCCGATACGCAGTCTATACTGACGCGCTGTCTTTGATTCCGCCCCCAGGTCGCCAACACCCTGTTCGTCAACCGAAAAGAACACCATATCTTTATACGGGGTCAGCAATCCTTGACCTTCATCACCACTAAACTTTGCCAACAATGTCGCCCAATAATCATCCAATGCCTTTACAGATGTATCGGATTTTAATTCAACTGCAACACCTGTTTGATTGCTGGAAATCAGTGGGATATTTGTTTGTGGCAAATATGCACCTGCGGTACTGCGTTGTGTTGGTAACATGTTAACCACACTGCCCGATGACACAGGTGTTTGTGGTGCGCCATATCCTGCTGGCATATAATATCCTGCGCCTGTTGTTTGATTAACGGTCGCATTATTCCCGACGAATACAGGTGTGCCTGTATAATTTGTGCCCATGCTCATCGCGGCCATGCTGTCTGTATAGGCGATATTGTTCAAAGATTGGCCTGATAACATGCTTTGTGCAACGTTTGCCTCTGCCAATGCCATAACAGATGCGGTGTCTGCGATCAAGAATGGTTTTTCACGCTTTTTAATACATACAATGCGTTGACCGCTGCGTAACACCATGTCGCCAACCGCTTCTACAATTAACAGTCTGCCGTCTTCGCCGTCTGTACGGAATCCAACAGGCGATTCGCCACCTTCGACCATTAACGAAACGACCGGTCGTTGTGTCATTGCGATAACCTTGTCACCAAAGTCAATATATGTAAATATGCGATCGCGCCATACGCGTTCTGGTGCAATTACATAGTCGTCTGGATTTGGAACAAAAATATCCAAGTCAAAACGGAATTCAGACGGGTCAATTTTCATTGACTTAATCCAGCCATAATCTTCGCCGTCTGCCCCAACCACAGATGTCGTCTTTGCAGACTTTTGGAATATAGATTTTGCACCGCCTGATGTTGTTGCCTGGGACCCCATGTTTGGCAACACGCCATTCCCGTCCAGCAGAATATCAACCTGAGAATACGTAATTTCACTGGAATTGGATGGTTCCGCGCGCAGATAGAATATATACTTATTGCCTGACTTGCCCGTCACAATCAAATTTGTATCAGACCCTTGATTTGACGGATCAGGCGATATAAACATTGTTCTGTCGCCCTGTGTTGTTTGAATTTCAAACTGTCCCTTGTCGCCAACAACCGCGTCCGCAATCTGTTCGCCGTTTGGTAATGATACCAATGTCACCATCCCATTACGCATCTTTAATGGCAATACAGAACCTGGCGACCATGTCAGTTGGGCGTATCCAGGCTTAATACTGCCACTTGCCATATTTGCAGTTGGATTATCCCATGCTTCTTGTATACCAGATTGCATACCAGAGTCTTCCGCATATGCCGGCAGACACAACAGTCCAGCCAAACAAAACGCAGACAGGTTTAACTTAATTGCTTTTGTAAATGTCATTCCCAACCTTCCATTTCTTTTATCTGTTTATCAGGGCAGATAGCCCGTGTTTAGCGGATCGCCATTTTCGGACACTACCTCGTATTCTTCAACGCGCAGTCCCAATGGATTTTCGATTCTGTCTACCCACCTGACATCAACCTCGTCATCTGTTGCTAACTTTATTTTTATTGTATAGTCTTTTGGATTGGTCTGTCCAGTACTATCTGAACAAAAATACCTAAAATCCACCTGATATGTGTCATGATACGGGTCGTCAGACTGCAAATATTTTGGCGCCGCATAAAAATGCGTATCGCATCGAAATTCAAAATCGGGCATTTTGCTCATTATTGCAATATACATGTTTGTATTCATAAAATCTGCAAATACATCGTCTGTTGATGTTGTGCGAACAATTCCATGTTCTGAATTCCATTTTTTTTGCATAACATTAGCATTTGGATAAACTTCGTTTCTGTGTCTGATATATTCGCGAATAAAGGCCTTTTTATAGTTGTCCAAATTTTCTTGGGCAGGTGGCATCTCAATCAGTTTTATAACTTGGTCATCACGCTTTTCTGTGGTTAAAAAGAATATTTCTGGGCGATTAAGTGGGAACATTTTTATAACCGTAATAAACAAAACCCCCAATACAACCAGCGACGCAGCCAGTACAAACGTCATCAGTCTGGATATTAAAATTGGCGGTTCTATGCGATTTTGCACGATGTTTCTCCCCCTTGATTATGTCGATTGTAGACAAAAGATGCCCATGTGTGCAAGGGAAAAATTAGCTGATTTTATTAATATTTTATGTTTTGTGTTGCATAAAATAATTCTTGCGACAAAAAATGAAAAGTATTATAATATTTTGACTTGATTTTCCGTATCTTTATGCTATCCTGTCGCCGACTATGTGACGGTATATGCATGTCAAGTACGGTCCCAGGGGCATAGTTCAACGGTAGAATATCGGTCTCCAAAACCGCGGATGAGGGTTCGATTCCTTCTGCCCCTGCCAATTTTTTTCAAAACATACCGTGTGTATGTTTTGGAAAAAGTAGGGGCGGTGGAATTGAACCCGAATAAATAAGAATTTGGGTTCGCATACGAGTAAGGTTTTGTAAGCGTATGCGCGACGAAACCGGTACGAGTGGTGAGCGAAAGCGAACATTCCTTCTGTCCCTGCCAATTAAAAAATATATAGTTTAGGCAGTTTCTATGAAGAAAATACTGGAATTTTTTAAGTCTGTGCGTCGTGAATGGTTTAAAATTGTATGGCCGTCACGCGACAGTGTTATTCGTGCAACAATAATGATATTGGTATTTTCTGGTTTGGCGGCATTGTTCTTTTTTGTTGTTGACAGTGTGCTGAACGCGATTGTTGGTTGGGTTTTCTAATAACAGGCAAAGGAAGCATAAAATGGAAGAAAAAATGCAGTGGTTTGTCGTGAATGTTCATACTGGGTGTGAAGACAAGGTTGCACGCGGTTTACGTGAACAGATTGATAAACGTCGTTTGAATGCGCTGTTTGGCGAAATTTTGGTCCCCACGCGTGAGGTTACAGAAATCAAGGCTGGCAAACGTGTAAAAAGTGAAAAGAAATTTTTCCCAGGTTATATTGTTGTTCAAATGGTTTTGAATAATGAAACATTTACCTTGGTGAAACAAATTCCTCAGGTTGTTATGTTCTTGGGTGCCAAGAATAAACCAATCGCGGTTAGTGAAGAAGAAGCGCGTCGCCTGTTAAAACAGGTCGAAGAAGGCTCTGTTGTTACCGAAGATGTTATGTACGAAGTTGGTCAAGAGGTTCATGTTATTGATGGGCCGTTTGCTGGCTTTAACGGTGTCGCGTCAGATGTTGACAATGTAAAACAGAAAATGACTGTGACGGTTCTGGTGTTTGGTCGTGAAACCAGCATGGAATTGGAATTTGAACAGGTTGAACGGGTCTAGTGTATGAAGATAACAAGGGATGCTTTTGGTGAAATTCGTGTAGAGGTTACGATACAAGATGTTCGTAAGGCCAATCGTGAATACAAAATGAGTCCCGAATTGTGCAAGATGATTGATGAAAATCGCAAAGCAGTTGTGGATGCGGCGATGGAAATGCACAGGGCGCGCAAAAAGTAAAAAAGATTTTTGTGGTTTTCTGAAAAATATCATGTAAAATCACAGCAAACCGTGGTAGATACGCCATATCGTACCACGACACAAACGAAGAAAAAACGGAGTGAAAAATGGCAAAGAAAGAAGTAAAGGGATTGGTCAAATTGGTCGTCCCTGCAAAGCAGGCAAATCCTGCGCCACCAATTGGTCCGGCGTTGGGTGCTGCTGGTGTAAACATCGCAGAATTCTGCAAACAGTTTAACGACAAAACATCTGATAAAGAACCAGGAATGCCAATTCCATGTATTATCACTGTTTATACAGATCGCAGTTTCGAATTCATTATGAAATTGCCACCTGTGTCGTATTATATTAAAAAGGCATTGAAATTAAAGATTGGTTCTCATAAACCTGGTCGTGATTTCGTTGGCACAATTTCTCAGGCTCAAATCAAAGAAATTGCTGAGGCCAAAATGCCGGACTTGAATTGCTCTTCCATTGAATCTGCTATGAATATTGTTGCGGGTCAATGTCGTTCTATGGGCGTAAAGGTAGAGGAGTAATATCATGAAACTGACAAAGAAACAGCAGACTTGGAAAAACTTGGACACAGACAAAGTGTATGCTTTGGCTGATGCGATTGATGCATTGCGTGAATATGCGTCCAAAAAGTTTGATGAAACATTGGAAATCGCAATCCGTTTGGGTATCGATGTAACAAAGGCTGACCAGAACATTCGTGGTATGTTGTCTTTGCCAAATGGCACAGGCAAAACTGTTCGCGTTGCAGTATTTACTGAAAACGCTCAGGAAGATGCGAAAAAAGCTGGTGCAGATGTTGTTGGTGGTCAAGATTTGATTGACCGTGTTGCAGCTGGTGAAATCAATTTTGATCGCGTTATTGCGACACCAGACATGATGCCAAAAATGTCAAAGATTGCACGTGTATTGGGACCAACGGGTCTGATGCCGAATCCAAAATTGGGTACTGTCACAAACAACGTTGCAGACGCTGTTGCGACAGCCAAGGCTGGTCAGATTGAATACCGCGCAGAAAAGAAGGGTATCATCCACGCGGGTATTGGTAAAATGTCATTTGAAACTGCAAAGTTGGTTGAAAATGCAAATGCCTTGATTGATCAGTTGAAAAAGGTAAAGCCTGCATCTGCCAAGGGTCAGTATATCTTGGGTATCTCTGTTGCGACAACCCAGGGTCCTGGTCTGAAAGTAGACGCAAAATAATTAATTGCGACCATGGTCAAAATCCTTGGTCGCAAAAACAGATTTCTGTCCAAGACTGATGGTGTGGCGACACTTAATTTCCATCATAGACAAAGAAAAAATTCTTTGGGGCAGGAAACAAAGCCCCACCCGGGGAAACCTGGATGGAAAGTTTAACAAAACAGAAGCTTGAAGGAAAAATAGATGAAACGCGAAGAAAAATCAGATCTGATTTCAGCGTTGCAGTCGTCCCTGAAAGAAGCAAACGGTGTTTTCATCATTGAAAACCATGGTTTGACAGTAAAAGAATTCGAAACACTGCGCAACGAATTGCGCCCATTGGTTTCTGTATTCAAAGTTGTCAAAAACCGTTTGATGAAGTTGGCGTTAAAAGATACTGAATTTGAACCTGTATCTGACATGTTGAAACGTCCGACCGCTGTTGCTGTTGCGACAGATGGTTTGGCGGTCACCAAAGTATTGGCCAAATTTGCAGATGAACATCCAAATATGACAATCATCGGTGGTAAAATGGAC
>JAFTTY010000008.1 GCA_017466525.1 Alphaproteobacteria bacterium | reverse complement strand
TGCCCCATCAGATTTTTTACATTTATCAAAAAAAACACTTGCATTTATTCCCGCAACAGTATAATATGCATAACGCTTTAGGGGTTGTAGCTCAGCTGGTTAGAGCGTCTGCCTGTCACGCAGAAGGTCGCGGGTTCGAGCCCCGTCAATCCCGCCAGTATTTACGCATTCGTCAGAATGCGTTTTTTTATTTTTGGTGTTTTTTCTTGTTTATTATTTATAAATGTATTCTATAATGCACATATAAACAAAAAAACTAGCAAAGGAGAATCATATGAAATTCAATTTATTGGTCGCCGGCGTATGCGCACTGGCCTTGGGCGCATGTGGCAAAGACACACCAAACCCAGAATTATTAAAGGGCGCAAACTTTGTATCTGCGCAACCTGGGGTTGATATTACAATATCATTTGACCCTGCCGAAATGCGCGTTTATGGACGCGTTGTCAACCTGTATAACGGCGGCTATGCGGTAGATGGCGACAACATCAGTTTTGGTCAATTTGCATCAACCATGATGATGGGCGATCCAGAAGCCATGGAAACCGAACAAGAATACTTTCAATTCATGCCAACGGTTGAAAGATACGAATTATCTGATGGCAAGTTAACCCTGATTGCAAACGACGGCAAAGAAATCATCTTTAATCAGGTCGCGACATTGCCAGACACCGCCGCACCATCAGACACCCCAGATGCAAACGCAGCACCTGCGGAATAAAATCACAGATAATCACTTGACAAGCCGGCAAACAACATGTATAATTTGCCGGCGTTCGATTATGAACATGGCAGTTTTGGCCCCATCGTCTAGAGGCCTAGGACACCGCCCTTTCAAGGCGAGAACACCGGTTCGAATCCGGTTGGGGCTGCCAAATCTGATTTTCCGTCCATTTGGGCGGATTTTTTATTGAAAATCCAAGGGGTTGCGGCGGTTCGAAATCCACTCTCTATACAAAAAACAGGTTTTTGCTCAAAAAGTATATGAACCAATCGCTTGCGCTGGTTTAAACTTCCATTTTTCCACAGAATTGCAGGATTTTTGAAGAAACTATGCCCACGTTCCATGGCGGTTCGAAATTTCTGGGTGGCCGACATTGGCAACACATCTTTTAGTTGCTGTTCCAACTCTCGCTTCTTTGCTGATGCATGGCGTAACTGTTCAGAATATACTGCAACCATATCTTGGTCATCATTTCTATTTGCATCTGCCGCCAAACGACCAAACTGAACTATATCTTGTTCCAATGTTTCTATTTCCCTGTTCCATTTTTGCGCTGCGCCAACACTTCATCATCCTTGGCTCTGCAAACACGCTGCAACACCACGTCGAATAAAATAATCACATCATCTGGGGTCTGCATGCCATTCAAACATTCCACAAAAGCATCTTCAACCAGCGCACGTTTAATTGATTTATTACGATGAACGCACCCCTTGTTATAGCATCGGTAATATGGATGTTTATTTTTACGCCCCCTGGCAAAATATCCACTTAATGGATTACCGCAATATTCACAACAAATTTCATTACGCAAGGGAAATTCATCTGCTAAATCTGAACGATGCGGCTGTCGCTTGTGTTTGTTTAGTTTGTTTTGAACTGCCTGAAACAAGTCCTGTGGGATAATTTTATCCATTTGCCATTCCTGACGTTCGATTCCCCAACGCCCGTATGCAAAGACACCCGTATAGACCTCGTTCTGTAACATATCGGAAACCTTGGTGTCATTTAACTTAACGCCATTAAACGCCCCCGATGTACGCAAAAATTCTGTAACATCGTGCTTGTTTTCTAACTCCCCAGATGCGTATTTAGCAAATGCTTGGTAAATAACACTGGCTTTTGGTTCGTCGCGCACCAAAATAGTGCGTTTATGTTCGTTTTTAACGCGTTTAAGCCCCAATGGCGGATTTAACGGGTAATAGCCCGCCGTGCATAATGCACGCATGCTGTTAGTTGTTTTTTCAGACAATTCATCACTAAACATTTGTGCGCGTAATACATCAAAGCCACGCATAAATCGCCCCACGGCATTGTTTTCGGATTTGCCACCGACCACCGTTTGTAATTCCAGGTTGTATTTCGCAATAACCTTGTCAATCCCTGCATAAACACCCAAATTGCGTGCCAAGCGCGACATGTCATAACACAGAATGCGAATATGTTTATGTTTGTGATTTTTTTCGATATATTCAACCATGGCATCCAGTCCAGGACGATTAGTTTTCCAGCCCGACACACCATCTTCATAAAAAAATTTATCTATTATGAAATCGTTGTGTTTTGCATAGTTCAAACATGCCTGTTTTTGTGATGTTATTGTTTCTTTCTTTGCCTGTTTATCCGATGAAACACGACAAAGGCACAATGTTTCTATTGGCAGGTTTTTAGTTGTTTGGGACATATCATCACCCCTTTAATTGCAATTTTTATTTTGTTAATAAAGTCCAGGCAAGTTCCTCCATAATCTCCACAAGTTTTGCCAACTGCTCATCTGTTAATTTGGTATGTTTCAAATACTTTCTTGCATCAGACACCGACATAATCGCCATCGCATATACCATTTAGGTTGCGTTTTGGCTTCGGTGCTTCCGATAATCAAAACAAGATTTCCATTGGACTTTTTCATTTTGTCACCTTTCTTTTCTTTACTTGTTTGATGTGTATAATATTACCGTTACGTATCGATACTTCGACCCTACCAAACCCTATT
>JAFTTY010000007.1 GCA_017466525.1 Alphaproteobacteria bacterium | reverse complement strand
TCGTATAAACACGTGTACAAACACCACGTTTCTGTGGGTTTTCCATCATGACAGGCGCAGTACTTTTTACCGCGACTTTTTTACGAGGTTTCCGAATCAGTTGGTTTACTGTTGGCATTCAAAATCTCTTTGTTTTTTTCTACCTGTTTTACCCTGCACAAATCCCGCCTATCAGACTTATTTCAACGACTTATGCCGGATTATAAATCTGTAAAACGTAAGCGGTTTCTGTGTATTCATGCCTTCCTTGTTTACACGGAAAGCGAACATACTATAACCACCGCCCCCGTCATTGTCAAGAAAAATATGGGAAAAAATCATAAGATTTTCGCTTGAAACACGCGAAAAAACAGGAATTTACAGCACTGTCAAAAAATGACAAATTTTACATTAGGGCATAAAAAAATCCGCCACGTGACGGATTATTTTTTCAAACTAAAAATCGATTCCAAACCGAATACCAAACGCCATCGGCGCACTATCAAAACTGTGGACTAAATCCTTGGATACATACATACCGATATATTTCGTTGAATCAAGATTATAATTCGCACCCAACTTTAACCGCAGACGTTCCCCGTTATAATAGTCATTATGCAAATCAAAATCGAACATCAAATCCGCAACCACATTCCAGTTATCATCCAGCAAATATTGTCCCTGGACCCCAACTGTCATCGCCAAAGCATCCCAATTCCCCTTATCTACATCATCATTTAAATAGTCTATTTCAATAACCCCAGCGACCGTCCAATCATCTGTCACACGCCCAAACTGTGTTCCGACGGTCCAATTATATGCAACTGTCTCTAACCCATCACGCGTATCATACACCTGCATCGCACGTCCATAAATATCCGCCTGATATTCGCCATCATTTACAACAGACCAATCCACCCCCACCTGCAAATGATTCCACGACCACTTTCCAAATTCCGGATGATTGCCAGAATCATACGACCCTGCTGTTTGAATCATGACATCTAAACTGTCCGTAATCCCATATCCAAATTCATCCGCCATAACAAAGCGTTCAAACTTCGTATTCATTTCAATTGGCGTAAAAACGTTATAAAAATGCCCCTGGACAGGACTATATAATGGGTTACCATTAATTATATTTGCCGCATTTGCCCCAGTTGCCACAAAAATCAAAGCCCCAGAAATAATAAAAAACCGTTTCATATTTGCTCTCCTTTCATATCAAGAATTATAAAAAAGAAAAAACAAACCATAAACAGGAACGAATTCAAAAAAACGACACAACTTGACATTATTTTGTTTTTGTCTTATCATGCCCAGAAATGGAACTATATCACGGAACTACTGTTCAAAATCTGGAACAAATTACCCCACACTATGACGGGCATGAAAATACCGCCTATGTTTTTGCGACCCCAAATTTTGCATCTGCATTACGCTATGTCACCCCATGCAAGGGAAATTTGTATTTCGGCATTGAAAACAACACGGCAATAATAGTTGAAAAATTTCCAGGGGCATTTGAACAAACATATAAAAATGCATCTGGGGTTATTTATGTATTGCCCACGGACAGTTTCAGACTAACCCAATTAAACAACCGCACAGAATACATATCCCACCAGCCAGCCATTCCAACACGAACGATTCCCGTTACGGACACAATGAAAAAATTACGCGTCGCCGAATCCCGTGGATTCATAAAAATTTATCGTTATCCCAACATACCACAAAACTATGTACTTTATAACGAACCTTTGTTTCAAAAGATAAAACGTTTTATATACAAGAAAATTAATCAAATAACAAAATAGCACAACACTATAAAAAATCCCCCAAACGGGGGATTTTTCAAAATTGGTTTTAATTAAAAATCAATACCAAATTTTACACCAAGGCCAAACCCATCGGCAACTTCCCATTCGCCGTCGGCGACATGCTGAACTTCCTTGGCGATATACGCACCTATAAACTTGGTTTCATCAATGTTATAGTTTGCACCAAACATCAAATCCCAAGAACCAATTCCCGCATCCCACAATTCTTCGTCAACCCATGCGGTATATTCTGCGCCTGCAACCAGGTTCCACGAACCGTTCAATACCAATTGACCATCAATTCCGAAACGCATTACATGCAATCCTTCTTCGTCCCAGTCAAATGATTCTGCGCCGATATAATCAAACATTACATGACCTGCGATTGTAAAGCCTTCGCCAACATAGCCGGCACGAACACCAACCGTCCAATCGTAAAGCGTTGTATCCTTATCCATAAACGATGCATGATCGCCCCATACTGGTGCCATACTATATCCAGCGATTACATCGCCCTTCCAGTTTCCCATATCTAATGCACGATAATTAACACCAACAGACAGTGTATCCCATGACATTGCATCAAACCAATCCATCTGACTGGCCGTTGCGCCAATTACCACCGCCATATTTTCTGTAATACCATAACCAAATTCCTCGCCCAATGAAACAACATCAACAGATTTTGAATGCGTTCCTAATTCTGTTACACTGTAAAAATGACCTTCGCCCGGGCGATATAATGGATTACCATCAATAATATTTGCCGCGTGTGCGCCTGATGCTGCAAATACAGCCAATAAAGAAGTTAATGCTAATTTTTTCATAACGTTTCCTTTCTTTTTTGTTAGTCATGACTAGATTTATGTCTAGTTAATATAATTTTATCAGGTATAAAATCCCAGTCGCAAGACCAAAGATTTTTGCAGACAAAGCCGAAATATGATATAATCATGCGCATGTCGAATCGGATTTTTATCCCAGTATAAATTTGAAACGCCCACAGGATTGGGCGTTTATCTATTTTGTTATAATTTGTTATATTTTTTAATAATTACCAAAAATAACCAAGTGACGATTTTTCTAAAAATAATTTTAAAAATTTTTTTCCGAAACCGGCACCAATGCCATCACCTGGCGTTCTGATATCTCTTTTGCTTTCAATTTTGCCTGCGCCAACACAAGCCGCATTGCCATGCACTCTCTCTTTATTTCCGCACTATGGTATCGAAGATGTTTCTCTGACCCTATTATATCATAATACCGACAAACCAAGAACTTATGTAACTGAACATGTTCTGGAATAAAATGCCAGGTTAAATTTGGATTTGTCGAACGCGGCAATTTGTTTACATATTCCCACAATTCTGGCACACGCAACAAACCAAATGTATACATTGTATCAAACGCGGTCCTGTATCCAGACAATTCGAAATCAATAATCGACAACTGTTTCTTTTCTGTATCTATCAGTATATTTCCACCATGCAAATCATTATGCCCAAAAACCATAATTTGATTTTCTGGGATTTGAGATAAATAATCATAAACATCTTGAAACAATCGTTTATCTTCTGCAGAAAGAAATTGTTCGTCAACCCCATCCAATGCTTTTGCCATATCATCAGACGTCCTTATCGACGACGAAAGGCCAAAACCTTCATCAGCCGCACGCACAGGTCGCAATTCTGACATATCATTTATAAATTCCGCCAAGGCTTTATACGCCCATTTTTTCTCTTCTGGGGATAATGTATCAATCACATCACGCCACAACTGCCCACTTGCAAATTGTTCGCGCACTTTACTATGAGAAATAAAAGTTCGTGGCACAAAGTACGCCGGATTATTTTTCTTTCTTATTTCGTCCGCAATCTTTTTTCCATTCTGTTGCCCCGCCATCCACATCAATTTTTTAGCACTTTGTTCATTCACATTAAAAGGCAAAGGTCCTTTTTTATTTATCTGCTTTACAACAACATCACCTGACGACGTCTCTTGCCTGCGCACAGATGTCGCATGCCCAAACGGAAAATCTTGTGGTTCTTCAATTTCTTCTTTTTTTATGACCTTAAACTCTTTGGAAAAAATCGCCATCACAACATCCTATTTTTTATTTTTTTCGCTTTTTATCGCACGCCAATCTGCATGATTTTTTTGGTGTGTTTCATAATCACGCGAAAACCGATGTCCGCCCCGCCCGTCTGCAACAAAGAATAAAAAACTGGTGTCAGCAGGTTTTAATACAGCCGCAATCGCGCCCTGCCCCACATTTGCGATTGGCGCCGGCGGCAAGCCGTTATTTTTATATGTATTATATGGACTATCTATTTTCAAATGTCCGCGCAACAATGGCTGTCCCTGCATATCGCCCAATTTATCTGTCAGCGCATAAACAACCGTCGGATCTGCCTGCAATCGCATTCCTTTATTCAGTCGATTTAAATACACACTTGCCACGATTGGCATTTCTTTCATCTTTGGCGTTTCCTTTTGCACGATTGACGCCAACGTAATAACATCATTCCAGTCTTTTAACGGTTTTGGCAAACGACGCATACTACGTTTCAAAGAACCCTCTACCGCGACCATTTTTTTACGCGCCAATTCCAAGACCGCCAATCGACTGGTTCCCTTTGCCACACGATACGTATCAGGAAAAATTTGCCCATCATTCAAACTGCATACCGGCGCAACATTACCCAATTCACATTCCACGCCCCCCACCAATTCAGACGACTGTAACAACAAATTCTTTATCTGCTTTATCGTCAATCCTTCGGGAATCACAATATTCACAGACGCAATATCGCCCGACGACAACATTTTTGCCACGCGCCATGCACTGGCAGATTCTGGGATATCATATTGTCCACTTTGAATTTTTCCACCGTGCATTCTTACTGCGAACTTAAACACATACGCCGAATCGATAATATTATCTTTTTCCAGTCGTGCCGCAACACCTGTCACCGTATCGCCACGTGACACGTTAAACACCACTGGTTCGCGCACAGGCGAATACACACAAAACAAAAACACCAGCGCACACAGCACAATCGCCACTGGCGCGACACATATTTGAAGCAATATACGATTTGGAAAAAATCTTTTACGTCTGACCATAGATTAAATTATTACAGATTAAAATCCATTTGCAAATATATCACATAAAAAATCGGGAACCTAACCAGATTCCCGTTTTGCTTTTCCTCAGACAACCTATTCTTTATTTTCTGTATTTTTCTTTTCGCGTTTTAAACGCCAAGCATACGATTCCAAGCGTTCATAGACTTCACAGGCGTCTGCCTCGTGCGGTTGCTCACCTGTATGATACAATTTCATATTTTTGTAATCCCAATTTTTTGAAATTGCCAAGGCTTGCTCTTGCGTTAATGGAACAAATTCTTGATGAATTTTTAACTCTCCATTTTCTTTTTTAATTTCACTATCTATTACAACCTCAATTACGCCACCATTAACCCTGCTCATATTATATATTTCATACGCGCACGCATTCACTTTTTGAAAATCATTCAACATATCAAGACGTGCAACCGTCCCATCAACAAAATGAAATACATATTCATCTGTATCTGACGAATAAACAATATCCATCAGACGATACCTAAATGTATTATATGTCGAATAGACTATATTACCATCGCGTTTTTGCTCTTGAACGGGTATCCACTCACTTTTTTCTTCCAATCTATTAAACATCCATCCACTAGAAACGTCTTGTAAATAGTGTTTACCATTTTCACAAAGATTCAAAACATACGCCGTATAACCAGCACTTCTGACCTGATTCGCACCTAACTTTATAACCTTACTTGGTTTATCACAGCCAACCTCATCTAAATATATATCAACCGGCTTATCATACCCTTTGTCCGCCATATATGTTTTCAAACGTGCCAAGACATCACATGCATCTTTTTCATGTTCTTCAACAGTTGGACTTTTATCAGAATTTAAATAGGTCTTAAAATTCTTTGGGTCCCAATTTTTTGAAATCGCCATTGCATCTTCTGTCGGTATTTTTATCTCCCAAACATCCTGCTCTGGGTCCAGGTGCAAGCTTTGCATCTGACGCGAATCCCATTTATTTACATGCTGATTAACAAAAATCCCATTATTATCATCCGACACAAATACCAACCGATCAATATCTTCAATACATTGTTCCGTTGCATTCGGCATTCTATAACCCTTTAAATCTACCGACACATAACTATCCGTACTGTATCCTTGATCATTAATCCGAAAAGAGATATTGCCCAGCAATTTCTTTTCAGCATCATAATTCACGGAAACAGAAATTTTTTCTTTTGTACTTGGGACAATTCCATCCATGTTTAACCAATATACTGTTGACGGTGCGCTTTCTGTTTTTTCTTCTGCCTTTAACAAAATATCTTCGCCATTAATATTTAAAACCATTTTTTTATTGTCCCAAACAGACAATTTCATCACCCCATATTTTTCTGCATCACAACATGCAGAAAATAAAAATTCTGCCTTGGGTTTTGAATCACACGCCGCCAATATCGTGGGCAAAGTTAACAACATTGCTAATTTTTTCATGACTTTATTCCTCTCTCTTTTTTAATTAAATACCACCAAAAAATGGTGGTTGGAGTTTAAACACTAGGTAAATCGATCCAGCGTGTGTTATTCGATATATTCCACACACTCCTATCGGAGTTTTACGTCATTCCCGACACGACTTACATAGGTGTCTAAGCCCTGGCTAACAAAACACCATACGATTGGCATTATAACATATTTTTAACAGCAACAAAATAATAAAACACCCCCAGAATTTCTGGGGGGAAGAACTTTTATCGTTTCTGAGATTGTTGTTGCACTTTCATTGGTTGGACAACAGAATATATGTATCCCATCTGTCCAAACAATTACAAATACAATGTCTCATAGTTCATACTAACACCGTCCTATTTAATTTTTTTCAGAACAACCGATGCGTTGGTGCCACCGAATCCAAAACTATTACTTAACGCAACGTCAACATCGCGCTTTTGTGCAACATTTGGCACCAGGTTGAAATCACCAACTGCATCTTCTGGTTCTTCCAAATTAATTGTTGGTGGAACGATACCATCACGAATCGCACAGACACAGAATATCGCCTCTACCGCACCGGCGGCACCCAACAAGTGTCCAGTGACAGATTTTGTTGATGACATACATGCATTGCCGTCTGCAAATAATTCTTTGACCGCCGCCAATTCACCAACGTCGCCCAAACCAGTTGATGTACCATGCGCATTGATATAATCAACATCTGATGGTGACAAGCCTGCATCATTTAACGCGGAAATCATCGCACGTTTACCACCTTCACCATCTGGTGCCGGCGCAGTAATATGATACGCATCACCCGACATACCAAAACCTGCAACCTCTGCATAAATTTTCGCACCACGCGCAACAGCATGTTCGTATTCTTCCAATACCAAGATACCTGCACCTTCGGCCATAATAAAGCCATCACGATTTTTATCCCATGGGCGTGATGCACGTTCCGGTTCATCATTACGCGTACTTAATGCACGCATTGCCGAGAATCCTGCCAAACCAATACGACCAACCGCACCTTCGGCGCCACCACAAATCATAATATCTGCATCACCGTATTTAATCATACGTGCAGCCTCGCCAATCGAATGGGCGCCTGTGGCACATGCCGTCACAGTTGAAATATTTGGTCCCTTTAAACCATACTTAATAGAAATATTTCCCGCGACCATGTTAATAATTCCCTTTGGAATAAAGAACGGACTAACACGACGTGGGCCACCATCATGCAATTCGATACAATTATCATAAATTGTATTCAAACCACCAATTCCACTGCCCACAGAAACACCAACACGTGTCATATCACCCGCATAGTTTTCCAGACCTGCATCCTTGATTGCTTCATCCGCTGCGACCAAGCCATACAATGTAAATCTGTCCAGTTTGCGCTGTTCACGTGGTTCAACAACAGTATCTGGATTATATTGACCTGGTTCTGTACCCTGTTGTGGCAATCCAGCGATTTGCGACGCCAAATCAGACACATCAAATTCTGTAATTTTACGAACACCAGATTTACCGGCAACAACATTTTTCCATGCATATTCCACACCCGTTCCCACAGGCGAAACAATACCCATACCGGTAACAACAACTCTTCTCATATTTTGTCTTCCTTTTTAAGTCTAACTAACATACGGGCATATAATAAACTTTTTCTTTCCTAAAATACAGCAAAAAAATCCGCCGGGAAACCCCCAGCGGAAAAATTCATACAAACACTAAATTATTTTTTCTTGTGTTCGTCGATGTATTTAACTGCATCGCCAACTTTTTCTAATTTTGCAGCCGCATCATCTGGAATTGTGATATCGAATTCTTTTTCAACTTCCATAACGAATTCCACAACGTCCAAGCTGTCTGCGCCCAAGTCGTTAACGAATGCTGCTGATTCTGTAACTTTTTCTTCTGGCACACCCAATTTTTCAGCTACGATTTTTTTTACTTTTTCAAAAGTTGTCATTTCTTTTCCTTTGTTTTTGTTAAATTGTTTGGTCCATACCATGACCGTCATTATTCAATAAGCTATCATTTTATGACCCCAGTGTCAAGAAATTATAACAAACGATAACAAAGTTGACAAAACTGTTTTATAAATCTTCTGCAAAAATTTCATCCAATAAATCGTTTAAATTATTACGAAAATCTTCTTTGTCTGACGCCCAAACAACCCGACGCATCAAGAATTTATACACATCATCCATTGTTAAATTAGGAATCCCCGCGTTCTTTGCAACACGTTTCCATGCAGTTCTTGGATCAATTAAATGCACACCACCACGCCCTGGGAAAACCCATTGACCATCTTGTGGTAAATCCTGTAATAAAACAATTGCACGATCTGACAATGGACGCGACAGCCACATATCATGATTAAAATCTAAATCTTCCCACGCCATTGAAAATATTTTTGATCGCGGTGCAAATCCGTAAATCAACATCAAGAACGCCGAACGCAAGACGACATCATCTTCTGCCTCTATCGCGCGCACCAACCGCAACAATCCCGAACGATTTAACGGACGCACACGACGCACCTGCTCTATCTTTTTCATACCTGCGATTGGATTTGACTTTACATACCCTGTTTCCAGCGCATAGTTAAATATACTCTGCAACAATTCTTGCATACGTGCAGCAATTGCATTCCCAGAAATTTTTTCAATCACCATCTGCACATCATCAAACGATATTTCCGAAATATTTTTATCAAAAATTTCTGACAAATGCCTGTTAATCGCGCGCACCAATTTTACATGCGAATCTTCACCACGACGAACCTTGTTTTCAAGATATAAATCCAAGAACTTTTTAAATGTAATTTTCTTACGTCTGACTGGTGGCTTGCGCATTGCATCTTCCAAGATTTCAGGAACCCTGGTACGCGCAAGTTCAATATCCACATCCGGATAGTTTCCAATTAAAATTCTTTTATCTTTGCCATGTACACGTTTGCGAACAAAAAAAGTTTTCACACCACGACTGGTCACATACATACGCAAACGCGGTTCCGAAATATCTTGCACAACATCAAACCCCTTGGCCGGCGCCGGTAAATTGTCCAAGATATACGGATTAAAATAAAATTGATGTGCCATGGCAACACCACCTTTGGTTTATTATTTTACATTTTGAAATTTATTGCGCCAGAAATCAGCCACCGCCTGACTTTTCTTCTTATATTGGGTATAGAAATGCCAATAACTATTATGTTCTTCATGCAACGGACAAATCGGCGAACATTTTTTTTCAAAAAATTCTTTACAATAATGCGTTCTACTATTTTTCTTAAACAGCCCCACAATATTATAATCTGTACGTTTACAAAAATCACCCTGACGTGTAACCGTATTGACAGTTCTATTTTCCCAGTACTTATATCCACTTTTATACATATCACGTTGTTTGCGCAACATATTATATTCACACCAATCTGTATACATTTGCACCAACGGTGTTTTTTTTACATATTCAACCCAATTCATTTCAAATCCTTTTATGATACTTTTAACGCGTTAATAAATGCAGACTGTGGAATTTCTACATTACCAAACGAACGCATACGTTTTTTACCCTCTTTTTGTTTTTCCAGCAACTTGCGTTTGCGTGTTATATCCCCACCATAGCATTTTGCCGTCACGTCTTTACGGTATGCTGCAATTGTTTCGCGTGCGATAATTTTTCCACCAATCGCCGCCTGCAATGGTATTTTAAATTGATGACGTGGAATCAGGTCTTTTAACTTTTCCACAATCTGACGCCCACGCTTTTCTGCAAAAGACCGATGACACATAAACGATAACGGTTCAACGTTTTCCTCATTAACCAGAATATTAACCTTTACCAAATCAGACGCCTGATATCCATAGACCACATAGTCAAACGACGCATAGCCTGATGATATAGATTTCACCCGATCATAGAAATCAAATACAATTTCTGCCAACGGCAATTGATAAACCAAGACCGCACGATTTCCAACATACGAAATATTTTCCTGAACGCCACGCCGTTCTGCGCACAGCGACATAATTCCACCCATATATTTATCAGGCATCATAATTGTTGCGCGCACCCACGGTTCTTCGATTGATGCGATTCGTGTTGGCTCTGGCATATCAGCTGGATTTTCCAAATCAATCACCGACCCATCACGCATATGAATTTTATACAGCACACTTGGCACAGTATTAATCAGATTTAAATTAAATTCGCGTGCCAGTCGTTCACTGATGATTTCCATGTGCAGCAATCCCAAAAAACCACAACGCAAACCAAAACCCAACGCTGACGACTTTTCCACCGTAAACATAAACGACGCATCATTTAATGCTAACTTTTCTGCACTTTCGCGGAACGTCGGGTAATCATCTGCCTCTACCGGAAAGAAAGACGAAAACACCACCGGCACAGACGGTTTAAACCCCGGCAACATTTTTGCATTTTCTGCCCGCGCATCAATAATTGTATCACCAACCTTACAGTCATGAATTGTCTTCATACCTGTAATAATAAATCCAATTTCCCCAGTATGCAGTTTATCGACATTAACCATCTTTGGCGTAAAGTACCCAATTTTATCGACGACATATTCTGCACCGGTTGCCATAAATTTAATTTTTTGACCACGCGATAAAGTACCATCAACAACACGCACCAAAATAACAACACCCAAATAAGAATCATACCACGAATCAACCAACAGCGCACGCGTCGACGCATTTTCATCCCCATGTGGCGCGGGCAGCTTATTTACAATTTCTTCCAATAATTCCGGCACCCCATCGCCCGTCTTGCCAGACACCGCCAACGCATCATTTGCGTCCAATCCGATAACATCTGCAATTTGTTCACGCGTCCCATCAACATCACTGGACGGCAGGTCAATTTTATTCAGCACCGGCAACATTTCCAAATCATTATCCAACGCCAGATACGCATTTGCCAGCGTTTGCGCCTGAACCCCCTGGGTTGCATCCACCAAGACCAACGCGCCTTCGCACGCCGCCAACGATCGCGACACTTCATATGAAAAGTCCACATGCCCCGGCGTATCCATCAGGTTTAATTGATACACTTCGCCATTTTTTGCCTTGTAATTCAGACGCACAGTCTGTGCCTTAATCGTGATACCGCGTTCACGTTCAATATCCATTGAATCCAGGACTTGCGCCTTCATCTCACGCGATTGCAATCCGCCTGTAAATTCAATCAGACGGTCAGACAACGTTGATTTCCCATGATCAATATGTGCAACGATTGAAAAATTACGGATATTAGATTGCTTCATAAAAATACACCTATACTTATGCGACGAAACATATACTAGTATACTATTGCCGCAATCGCAAGGTGAAATTTTACAAACTTTTTGTCATTTTATTGCTCATCCCTAAACGGACATAGCCCTGTTTTTCATAGAACTTTATTGCACGTGCCGTATTACGCGACATCAACGAAAAATTCTTTATATCCTGCGCCTTGGCATAATTCTCGTACGTACGCAACAGCGCTGTCCCCACACCCGTTCCCTGTGCCTTGGCATCTATATAAAGATTATCGACATGTGCGATTTGTCCATCAATATGCCCTGTGACAAATCCATCTATACATCCCGCATTTTCATGAACGAACATGACACTGCGCCCTGAATTTACTTTATTTTGAATTGAATAATAAAAGTTATACGCATCACCCATAAAATAACTGACGATATAGTAACAGTCCAATAACAATTTATCTGACAAATTATACACCTGACGTATCATTATTCTTCACCCAACGTCAAATTATTTAACAATTCATCGATACGTTCTGCCTTGTCCAGCGTATCATCATACGCGAACTTAATATCAGGCACATATTTTTGATTCATACGCGCGGCCAACTCAAATCGCACAGAACGCGTAATTTTATCTAACTTTGCCTGAACGGCCGCCACATCTGGATTTCGTGTATAGTAAAACAAGCGCACAAATTGCAAACCACCGTGTGCGATACTGCCGACCAGCGACACCCCCGAAACAATTGGGTCATCACCATAAACATCGCGCAGAATTTCTGCAACCAAGACCTGAACCTTGGCAGCGATACGTTCACCACGATTTGAATTAAATTGTCTTTTTGCCATTTTTTGCGCCCATATTTGCGATTATACAATTGTAAATTAGTAAAAATTTCGCTATAATCAAGAAAAATTTGACAAAAAAGGGCCGTGGGAATGAAATTTTCTGAGTTTATATTAAAAAAATCTGAATCACCTGCATATTCGTGGCTGGTATTTTTCCTGACCATATGCGAATCGATATTTTTATTCATTCCACCCGAAGTATTCATGACCCCACCAATTATTGCGAACAAGAAACGCGCCCTGCCGATAACGATTGCTGCGGCACTTGGTTCATTGGTCGGCGGTGCAATTGCATATTTGATTGGTATGTGGCTGTACGATTCTGTTGGTGTCTGGCTGATAGAGACATTTTCGAACCCCGAATTAATTGAATCGACAATAAAACCGATGTTCAGCAAATACGGCATATTGATTATTGTTCTGACGGCGGTGACACCGATACCGTATAAGTTACTGGCGATATGGTTGGGCTTTATTGGCTATCCAATGATATTATTTTTGGCTGTATCTGCGATATTCCGCACAGGTCGCTTTGCGATAATCGCGACATTGCTGTATTTTTTCCAAGAACGCGCGAATGCGATTGTAAAGAAATACTTTTGGCCCCTGACGATTGGCGCAATCGTCGCCGCTGTTTTGGGAATTGGATTAATTAGTTTGTTTTAAAAATTAAGTCCCCTGTCGCCCAGATTATACATTCTTGTTTTAACAAAATCTTTGATTTTGTCATTCCTGCTTCGGGCCCCGCAAAAATTGAAAAATTTTTGTGGGTGAATCCCCACGGAACCCAGGTATATAAAATCCCCTTCGCTGGCGAAGGGGTGGCATGCGAATGCATGACGGGGTAGTGGTTTTTTTGGTTCGCGTTGCTCTCACTGTATAGCCCCACTCCTGCCGTCGCAGGAGTGACTACGCAGTGCCGCAAAGCGACAAGGAGAGTTTTTAAGAGTCTAGATAGAAAATAATAATTCCCCTCCATTGGAGGGGTGTCCGCAGGACGGGGTGGGTATTCCCCTCCACCGGAGGGGGGTGGTGCATAGCACCGGGGGGGTAATTAAAAATCCCCCAAACGGGGGAATTTTTACTCAATCCAAATCTGGGCAGATGTTGTTGACGTTGCCGAACCCGACGGAACCTCTCCCCACTTCATCACCCCCGGAACAGACGCAGTCGCAGTTTTCGCATTCAAGACACCATTATTTACAACCATCGTATCACCAACTGAACGTGCACTCACATTACCACTGTTATCAGTTGTCACAACCCCATTAGCAACCGCTCCTTGAGTCCATCCAACTCTATTTGCAACCTCTGATTGCAATGCCCTAATCTGAGCAGTTGTCGGAACATAGTCTCCATCACTGTTTGTATCAACCCCATCACGGACATTAAGCATGTCCGAATAAGATTCCGTTGATTTCCTAACCCCACCAATGGCACCATCAGCCGATTCCAATACTTTCAATTCGCCATCTTCGCTAAAACCCAACGAACCCTCCGGGTCTACCCTTACATTCAGCTCAGCAGACGAATAATCTTCAGTGGGAACAATCTCTAAACCCTTATTAACATAGTCTCGACGAACCCACGGCATAGGACTATTTATAATTTTCGTAGTAGTAAGTTCTTGTATCTGTCCAATCGACGCAACCTCTTTATAACGCTGCTGAATACCACCACCATTTGTAAATGCCATATTTAACGTATCACCCATATAACTTGTATTCGGCAGCATTGATTGCACCTTACCAACAGACGGATATAACGTATCTTTATTGTCATTTGTAATCGTCGTTGTATCAGTGGTCTTTAACTTGTTTACTTTGTCTTCCTTACCATCTAATGCGGATTTGGCTTCGTCTGCACTTTGGGCGGCGGCAATTGCATAGGCACCTGCGGCGGCGGCATGGTCTTCGGCCTGTTGCGCGGCACCACCGGCAACACCAACCATACGATTCACATATGTCACCCCAGCAATCCCAGAATCCTTGAATTGCGAAAGAGCAGCCGTAATACCATCTGCTGCAGTTATTGGCCCTAAACCACTTGGATAAATATCATCACTATGCGACGTCGCGACAGTATCACTTTCACTCGTATTTTCTGGATCAGTTGCCCATGCAGAACCAACTGCAAACATTGCAATTACAGACACCGATAAAAATAGCTTTGTTATTGACATTTGTTCCCCATCAACCGCTTTTAAATATATTCTCTCTCTCCGCCTATGGACCCCGGCAAGGCATTATATAAACCACGCCCCCTGGTTTAGATAATACATCTCTATTTCCGCTGGGGATTGGGGCGACATACGCCACCCCCAACCACCAGACATGTGGGATTTATTATTGCATAATCGCTTCCCAATCTAACTTCTTAGTATTTTTATTCCAAACCAACGCACAAGTTGCAGTACCATTACATACTTCTGGAACTTGCATTTTCGCAACATCAGTCAAATCAGCATAAGTAGCAGCAACCGTACCATCTACCTGTGAGACAGACGCAATATACTTACCTTCTTGAGCAGCGAAAGTTGCATCCAAAGCTTTTACTTGATTTTCTGCTGCCGCAATTGCTGCATTTTTTGCGCTATCGATTGCAGTCTGTTCTGCCGCTTCAACAGTGTTGATTGGCGCAAACTTACCATCAGCCTCTGATTTAGCATAGACATCGTTTTTATCTGCCTTGTCATCCAACGCTAATGAAATATCTTCATTTGCAGACTTAATAGCTTCCGCAACAGCTTCACCTGTTACTGCATGGGTCACATCACCATCAGTAACAACACCAGCCAAATCAGTTGTATTTAGCTTACCAGCTAAAGTAGTTTCCAAACCATCTACCTGCGCTTGAGTAACAGTATCTTTTGTCGCCAAGGCCCCCAAACCAGTAATCTTATCTTTCGAGATAGAATCAACCTCATCATCAGTAATCTTTTTCAACGTTGCCGTGACATTACCATCTGCCTGTGAAATCGATGTCACAACACCAGAACCAGTAACATTACCATCTAAAGCTTCCAACTCCTCATTCGTCACAACATCTGCTGTTTTCGCATATTCAGCACCGTCTGACAAATCCAAAACACTCGCATTTCCAATCGCTTGTTCAATCTGAGCTCCAACATTAGTATCACCAACAGCATTTGCGATTGCATTAACAGCCGCTGTCAAGTCAGTTTTACCTTCCGCCTGTCCAGTAAACTCTAAATTACCAGTACGATTTCCTACATACTGTGTCGATGCGATTTCTGCGTTTGCAGTTGAAACAGCCATAATCGCCAAAACTGAAACTGTAAATAATTTTTTCATTTTTCTTTCCTTTCTTTCTTGGTTTTTATTTTAAGCTGTGGGATGGGTCATCCACCCCACAACATATTGTTTGTTATTATTCTGTTACATCTGCAGCACTGCCGCCAACTTCACCATCTGCACGTGCAACAACCTCCCATACAAATGTGGAACCATTTGTTGTCAACACACAATAATTAGCCTCATTTGCACACGATGCTGGAACCTTTGAAATTGGTTGCAAGCCCAGTTCTACGATTTCATCATCCGTATAATCTTTTGCATCTGCCAATGCTTGCGCTGCCGAACCTGTCGCATCATATGCAGTTGATTCTGTGAATGCCGCAGAACCCAAACCTGTCACTGCAACATCTGTACCATCAACACTGATTGTACCGTTGGTTGCACCAACTGTAATATCTGCTTTCTGCAAAGCGGAAGCTGCCAACGCACCCTGATCCGCTGTTGCATAATTAACAGCCAAACCGTCTGCATATGCTTTTGCATCTGCTAACGCACTAGCTGCATCGCCTTTGGCGTCATAATTACCAGCCAAACCATCTGCGTAATTTTTTGCAGCCTGTTCTGCTGTATTAATTGCGTTCTGATATGCCGTTTCAACAGTTGTCTTTGACGCATATGTAGTTTCCAAATTCAAGGCAGTAATAGAATCTGCAATCTGTTTTGCAACAGAACCGTCGCCAGTACCATTCAATGTTTCAATTGCGCCAGTATTTGTATCAACCTTATCACTTAATGTCGAAACCTGATTTGACAATTGTGTCATAGCACCTTGTGATGCAATACCTTCTGTCTTCTTGTCGATATACCCAACGATTGTTGTTGCGGTCGTACCTTCTGGCAATGTACCAACCAAGTCAGAGATATCTGTATCTGCCTGTTCTAATTGACCAATTTTTGTATTATAATCAGATTGTGCAACCTTGGCATCAATTTTACCTTCCAATTCGCTCTTTGCACCTGCCAACGCACCAGCGGCCGTTGCTTCGGCTGCTGATTGTGCAGCATCAGCTTTTGACTTTGCTATCTGATCAACATAACTCTTGGATGCAACAGCGGCATCTGCGCTGTTTGCGGATACGATTCCCAACATAACTGTCAAGATTCCTGCGGTTAATTTTTTCATTTTGCTTTCCTTTCTTTCGTTTGTTTTTTTGTTATCTTTTTTAGCTTATTTGATTATATCAAAAATCCTATATTCGGGTAAAGTGATTAATTCACAAAACCCGAATTTTTTATAAAATTATGGATTGACTGGTTCTACAATCACCGTCCAGGCATATTTACCCTGCTTATCAACCGTCAGCGCACACAATGTTCCATCGTCATTTGTGCAAACTTCTGGCAATGATGCAGTTGCTAATTTATTTAATGCATCAACCTGACTTGCAGAAATTGTTGCAGCTGTCACAACATTACCTTCATCATCCGTCACCATAATTTGATTTGCAGTTTGACCGGTTGCATTAACCTTACCACCCAACAAGTTGTCCGTTTGTGTCATAGTATACGCATCTGTAATACCATAACCCGTCAATGTTGTTGCCTTGTCTGCCTTATCTGCGATATCTTCTGCATTCTTTGCGATTGCGCCTGCATTATCTGCGATATCTTGTGCGTTTTGTGCGATATCCGCGGCATTATCCGCAATGCTTTGTGTATTTGTTGCAACCTGGGCAATTGCACTTATCTGTCCGTCTGACAATTTATCCTGTTTTCCATCCAACGCCACATCAATCTGACCACCGTCAGCCAATGCCTGTGCAATTGTATTTGCAACAGAACCAGTTGTGCCCACACCACCATTCAATGTTCCAATTGCAGTTGTATTTGTTCCAACCTGGGTTGCCAAATCTGTCAAGCCCGCAATTTTGGACTGTGCGATATTTGCACCATCCGCAACCTCATCATCTGTTATTTCATTCATAGAAGCCAACTTACCCAAAGTACCAATTTCACCCTGTGCAATCTTTGTCACATAACCAGAAATCGCTTTCAATGACGGATACTTGGTAGTATCACTTTTATTTTCTTCCGTAATTTCATTTACCTTATTCGTTGTATCTTCTTTACCAGCCAAGGCACCAGCCAACGCTTCGTTATCTGTGACCGCACCTGTGATTGCGTTTTGAACATCTTCGCTTGTCAATGCGTCCGCAGACTTTTGAAAGTCTTTTGCTGCTTCCTGGGTCACGTATGTATTACCTGCATCTGTCTTGGTCAGATAGGTTTGTGTCAAATTTGTATTGATTGCCGTTTCACGTGCATCAACATATTCTTTGGATGCAACACTGACCGCGTCAGCCGGGGTTGCAACGGCGCCCATCAAAATCGCCGCCATAAAGCCAGAGAATGCAATGTTTTTTACTTTCATTTTTTTCCTTCCTTTCTTTTTGTTTATTCCAGAATCATGGCGACGCCGGAATGGTTAGTTTTTTTTCAATTCTTTCTTATTCTGCCAACATGTCATTGCCGTCTGCACCGATAACCTCTACCGCTTTCCATGTGACATTGCCAGCACCGTCCAGATGAACGATATAGTTCCCCGCCGCACCAGTGCCACTGATATATTTAGAATCATTCGTCAACTGTGATGTCGCAGTTGGGATTTTTTGTTCAACCGTTTGCAATTCATCCTTGGTTGCCAAATCAGATGTTGCACTTTGAATCTGGGATTCAACGCTTTCGGTTCCGACCAATTGTTCCAAATCCGAAATTTTATTATTCATTTCTGTAAAATTACCAGTCGTTGCCATTCCGTCGGTTTTACCCTTCAATTCATTGATTGCCGCTGTAATTGTCTTAGCTGTTGTTGCCAACTCTGCATCACCAACCGTTCCCTGTAATGCAGCAACATCACCAGCAACATCTTGAACCTCTGTCTTCAATGCATAATCTGCTGCGTCTGTCAATTCCGCGACAGTTGCTGGGATTTTTTGTTCAACCGTTTGCAATTGCTGACTTGTCACTGTATCTGTTGGAATCTTACCTTCGACAGTCTGCAAATCACCCGTTGTGGCATAACCAGCCAAATCATTTTCTGTTACATAATCTGTTGGAATCAAGCCTTCGACTTGTTGAACTTCTTCCTTGGTTGCCAAGCCTGTTGTATCAAAACTTGCACTGATAGTATTATCCTCTGCAATCGTGATGTTTGAACCCTCCTTCAAAACATCCTGTTTTGCTTCCAACTGTTTGCTGACATATTCTGGGCTAACCAATTGAATCGCATTCGCATCGGTTGCACCACATACACCGCCCAAGATTGCTGCTGCAAATCCTGAAAATGCAATGTTTTTTACTTTCATTTTTTCCTTCCTTTCTTTTTATTTTGTTGCGGTTCTTACAACCGATTTTATTATTCTGTCAAAACATCAACCGTGACCCAATCGCCACCACCATTACCGTCGGCCATAAACATCGCCAATTCACCACTTGACATCGCGCCTGTATTTAACTTTGCCGCCGTCACAGATTTATCTGCCAACTTTACAGCCGTTACAGATCCATCTGGGATTTCAACCTGATTATTGTTAAATGCATTTTGAACAACCTCTGACATCTCTGTCTTGGCAACATATTCTGTCATATTTGGCTTGTTATCCAGATCATTAAAGTCACCACTAAATGCAACATCCGCCAAACTATCTTCTAAATCAAACAAGTCGTCAACAGTCGCATAGTCCGACAAATCAATTTCACCATTTGTAATTGCGTTCGCAATCTTTTGATTTACTTCATCCTTGGTATATGTATCATCCTGCAAATTAGACAAGGCATTTGAAATATTTGTTAACTGTTGTGTGACTTCTTGCGAATTTGCCTTGTTGTTAATTTCCGCCTGCAACACATCTTGCAAATTCGTTAAATCAGCCTGCGTAATCAATGTCGGCTTATTAGTCAAATCATTATAATCGCCCGAGAATAAATTTGTTGGGATTTTTGCTTCCACTTCATTAACACGCGTATTCGTTGCATAATCAGCCGCACCCAACGAATTCGCAATCTGGGCTGCAACAGATTCCGTACCAACCAAGCCCTGCAACGCAATGATATCTGACGCATTTTCATTCGCCATATTACTTGCAGAATCAGCCGTTGTTTTTACCGCCGCAATATCAGACGCATTTTGCGCAACAGATGCAGACAGGTCAGTCAAATCAACACCACCCGTGACCGCCGCAATCTTTTGTTCCAATTCTGTCTTTAATGCCGCCATATCAGTTTCAGAAACCTTATCTGCAATCGCATCATTTAATGCAGCCTCTAAATTCGCCAACGCAGTCTTTGTTGCATAATCATCTGTCGCCGCCTGCAACACAGCAACATCTGCCTGCAAATCAGTTATCTGACCCGCAGTCACAATATCAGACGCCAAAACATCACCCAACTGTGTCTGCAAATCTTCCAAGTCAGACTGCTGAGCATAATCGCCAATCGCCTGCTTGGTTTCAATCAGCGCCTTTAATTCCGTCTTGGCCGCATCTAATTCCGACGTCGACACAAAACCCGTTATATCTGGAATATCTGCCGCCGTAATAAAGCCAGTATCATTTTCCAATTCTGACAATTTGCTTGGAATCTTGGCAACCACATCATCAATCGCAGACTGCAACGCATCAATTGCAGACTTTGCCGCAAAATCATTTGCCAAATCATATTCTGTGGACACGCCATTTTGAACAACTGTCAATTTCCCATCCGCATAATCAACCGTTGTATGCACCCCAGAAATCGCAGACAAATCAGCCGCCAACTCTTCAACCTTTAATTCAACATCTTCCAACTGCTCTGGAATTGTCGAACCATTTGGTGTATAGCCCATAAATTGTTCTAAAACCTCAATCCTGGTCTGCAAATTACCGGTATCGCCACCAGACCCACTGCCCGGCTTATTATGACCACCAGATTGCGTTATCGACGAACCACCCAACGCACTTGACCCCGCCAAATACTTACCAATTGACAAACGCGGTGTTGTCGCAGAACGCGTCGACGAAACACGCGTTCCCGCCGTCTTGCCCGTTGAATTCACACGCATTGCACCACCACGCACAGAATTAATTGCACTGCTGCCCGAACCAGACTTCGCAGACGCCGCACTGGACGTACCATTATACGTCCCGACACCACCCAACGAACGCACAGACGCCGCACCAAACGCAGGCATAGCCACGGCCGTACACAACACGCAAACAATGGAAAGCGTTGAAATTTTCAGTTCTTTTTTCATGTCTTCTCTCTACTGATACTAAGTTTATCACAATCCGCGAATCGGGGTCAATACCTTTTTCTGACTTTTCCTAAAAAAAATTAAAATTCGTATCTTAAACCGATTGAAATAGAGTTATCCAATATCAAACCAATTTCGTTTTTAATATCGTATTCGTTCAAATCTTCATAAACAAATTTGCGTTCATGATCTGGACCAACAAAACCCGCCAAACGATAACGAATATCCAAGACCAAATTGTAATCTAACTTATGCGAATACCCCGCCATCAAACCAACCATTGGTGACACGCCACGTTCTGAATCATCCCCGCCAGAGAAAAAGATTCCCTGCAATTCTGTTTTTGGCAACGCAACACCCAAACCTGCCCCCAGATAAAAACCATTTGCAAAATCATAATACCCATGTGCCAACAAATAAGTGACTGTTAACTTAAACGTTGTACCGACATCATCCTGTTCATACTGCCCTATTAAGCCACCTTCTAATTCAGCACGCCAAAAGTAATTAAACGTATGTCCAACCGATACACCTCCGCCAAAAACCAATTCTGAAAAAGATTCTTTTTCATCTAATTCTGGGGCATTGGGCGCATTCGTACTATATTCATTTTCCCAATTCATCAGACTTAACGCCAGGCGTCCACCAATATACCAACCGGTCTTTGCCTTGTCTGTATAATCATACGTCACCTGATACGCACCATTGTTTGTACGCTGAATATAGCTGGGCGCCGCATCCGCACCTGCCGTTGCTAAAACCGCCAAAACTGCGACAGAAACTATTTTTTTCATGATAAAACCCTCCATAATTTTTATATAAGTATATCACAAAAATGACTTCATTCCAAAACATAAAAATCAGATATTGACAACTTTTTATATTTTCTGCTAAATTCAAATCAAAGAAGAAAGGATACCCTATGAAAAAAGTTATTATGCTATCATTATCACTGGCAATTGCCGCATGCGCACACGCCCCCAAAGAATTAGAAGGGCAACAGGCATTCTTTGCATTTGATTCCGCAGAAATATCATCTGACGCACGCAAAGAACTGGCAGGTCAGGCATTGTATATGAAAAAACATCCTGACATAAACGTCACACTGCAAGGTCGCTGTGACGAACGCGGTTCAACAGAATACAATTTGGCATTGGGCGCACTGCGTGCCGGAAACGCTGCACACGTCATGATATACGAAGGTATCGAACCAGAACGCATTAAAACAATTTCTTACGGCAAAGAAAACCCAATCTATCCGGGAACTGGCGAAGAAGTTTGGGCAAAAAACCGCAATACGACAACGGTTGTTCAAAAACCCGTCACAGAATAAATAAAAAATCCCCCATTTGGGGGATTTTTATTTGACGATAAAAAAAATTTTTACTATATTCCATGCATGGAAGAAAAGACAGCTATATCATTTGCAAACGTGTCTGCCAAATATGACGGCACGCCTGACATTTTAACTGATGTTTCTTTTAACATCAGCAACGGTGCATTTTACTTTTTATCTGGGGCGTCTGGCGCTGGAAAAACAACCCTGTTACGCCTGATATACCAATTGCACAAACCGTCGACCGGCCAAATAAAATTATTTGGTCATGTCACAAACAATATGACACGCGACGAAATAACCGCATTACGCCACAAAATGGCAATTGTATTTCAGGAATATTCACTGCTGTCACATTTGTCTGTATTCGACAATGTCGCCCTGCCCCTGCGCGTACGTGGCGTACCAGAACATAAAATCAAAAAACTGGTGGCCAAGGTACTGGACTGGGTCGGTCTGGGCAAATATGCAGACGCAAATCCAAAATCATTATCTGGCGGCCAACAGCAACGCGTATCTGTTGCACGCGCAATTATTGTTCAGCCAACAATTCTGCTGGCCGACGAACCAACAGGAAATCTGGACGACGAAAACGCATCACGTTTAATGGAACTGTTTATTCAGATGAACAAAATGTTTGGCACAACAATTATATTGGCCACACACAGCAAAAAATTAATGGACACTTATAAATTTCCTGTAATCCACGTTGAAAATCACCGCGTTGGATTTACTGGGAAATCTGCCGCCACACCACAACCAGAACCAGAATCAAAAAAAGTCTGGCGCGGCCCCAAACCACAAAGTTATTTTGCAGAACTATCAAAACAATTTGACGAAATCGGGAACGCATAATGATTAAAAGACCTGTTGTATTTTCACTGGTTCGTGAACAATCTATATTCATGACCGCAATCATGTCACTGTTGACATTCTTGTCTGTATTGGCACTGGGGGTTGCATTATCAATTGGTACCGGGGTCATGCGTTGGAATAATCAGTGGGAATTATTCGCCACGGTTCAGGTTATGGACACAACCAAAGCCGACGCCACACGCAAAATAATTAACGACAACGCAAACAAAATCGCATCTGTGACCGAAATCACAACCGCCCAAATGCAAGAATTAATGTCCCCATGGATTTCGGGTGGCGGCGTTTTAAAAGATTACCTGCCTAAAATGTGGGAATTAAAATTCAAAACAAAATCAGATATGACATCGGTCGGCGAACAATTATCTAAGAACGCACGTTTTTTAACACATGCCAGCGCACTTAAAACCGCAACATCCGCGGGATGGAAAATGATTGTTATGGCCGGATTAATTTTGGCACTAACCCTGGGCGCGATTGCGGTTTGCATTTCATACATTGCACGCAACACTGCAATGTTGCACAGACGCGAACTGGAAATATTAAATCAAATTGGCGCATCCGACAATTTTGTCGCACGCCAGATGCAATCAATCGTTGCACGCATATGCCTGACTGCAACAGGGGCCGGATTCTTGGTTGCCATACCAATATTACTATTAATCATATCTTCTGCACACAGTGCGCGTGTCGGCCTGATGGCAATGATGGGCCTGTCTGGTATGGGCTGGATAATACTGCTATTGATGCCAATTGCGATTTTGGCATTTGCAATTTGGATAACCCGCCGAACCACTTTAAAAATATTAAAAGACAGTTAATAAATAATGTTGCGACGTATATTAACACCATCTTTTGTAATATTTGCGCTATTCATACTGGGTGGCATAATATTTAAATCCAGTGCACCCACACGCTGTGATACCATTATGCCAAACGATAGCATTTTCGTACTGACCGGCGACGAACGTCGTATACCGTTCGCCATGCGCCAAATGCGCAAACACCCCAATGCAGACCTGTATATCATCGGCGCCGGTGCCCAAGGGAAAATAGAGGTTGCACGCCCCGCAGTTATAGAGGCAGAATCAAAATCCACCTATCAAAATGCCCTGGCAATACGTGACATTGTCGTACGCCGCGACTTAAAAAGAATTGTCGTAATAACAACCGAAGACCACATTAACCGCGCAAAATATTTAATTAAGCAAGAACTGCCAGAAACAGAAATCATTGCATGCCCTGTCACCTTGGCCGGTATGCCACCTGGGAAAAGACTTGAAAGATGGGCCACAGAATATGTAAAATACATCGTCACAATGATTGGAATCAAAGAAAGCAAATAACAAAGGGAAAAAATATGTTCAGAACAATTGTTTTCAAAACCGCCTTGGCAACACATTTTATCTTATGGTCACCAATATTATTAGCAAGTTTAATCAATAAAAAACTGTGTGGCTATCTGGTGTTTAAATGCGCCGCCGGTGTTTTAGTTATCGCCCGCATTTTTGGTGGCATAAAATATCAGGTAAATTATCCCAAAACCGAAGAAAACGGTATTCCTGTTATGCCAAACGGCAACGTTCGCCTAGACGGCAAGGTTATAATCGCCGCCAAACATATGTCTATTTTGGAAATTGCCGTCATTTCAAAGGTCGTAAAAAACACATTCTTTATTCTGAAACGCGAATTATTATGGATTCCGATTTACGGTTGGGCATTTTGGCGCATGGGCATGATTGGCGTTAATCGTGCCAAGGGGCGCACAAATCTGTCAAAACTATCCAACCAGGTCGAAGACGAAATTCGCAACGGTCGCATTTTGGTCATATTCCCCGAAGGCACACGTGCAAAACCGGGCCAACACGTACCATTAAAGGGCGGCCTGCTGTTTCTGGCACGTCACTTAAAACTGCCTATTTTACCAGTTGGCACAGACGCAGGTTTATATTGGCCAAAGCGCGGTCGCATAACGCCGGGTACCGCAACCATCACATTCGAACCAATCTTGCCCAGCAAGGCATCACTAGACGAAATTAGCGAGGCGATTAACCGCCACAGCGCATAAACCACCCGCCACCCGGCGGGTATTTTTCCACACAAAAATAAAAGATAATGACATAGCTGTACGCAGTGCCGGCAATGCGGTGTACAAACGCAACATAAGTTGCCGCCCCCCGTAGATACACCACCAGATTTTATTTTTCGCACCAACTTTTTCTGCGACCACCATTATACCGTCGCGCCAATTTTTCTTTAACCAACACATCGCCAACATCACGTCCATCTGACAAAATAACATTGGCATCAATACGCCCCAGATATTTATCATCTTTGATATTCTGCAAATCGACAATCGCTTCAATTGGCAACAAATCCTCTAAGCGTTCTTTGGCACGATACGCAGCAGCAATTTCCGCATCACACCCACCATTTAATTCGGGCGTATCAACATTAATCAAACGAACACGCACAGTGATTTTTGTATCATCGGCCAACGCCACACGCGCCGCAAATGTATCACCGTCTAAAACATAGTCCACAATTGCCGGCACCGCATGGGCAGGCACCGACAAACACAGACAAAATAAAATACACAATATCCTACTCATTAACAAAACCATTCGTTTGCATATCCCACAGTTTACGATACACACCACTTCGACGCAACAGCTGTTTATGCGTTCCAGATTCAACAATCTTTCCCTTACTCATTACAATAATCCGATCCATATTACGCAAGGTTGACAATCTGTGCGCAATTGCAACCGTTGTTTTTCCACGCATAACCTTTTGCAGCGCGCCTTGGATTAAAACCTCGTTCTCGGAATCAAGGGCAGATGTCGCCTCGTCCAGAATCAAGATTGGCGCATCTTTTAATATCGCACGCGCAATTGCGATACGCTGACGCTGGCCACCTGATAACTTTACGCCACGATTACCAACCATTGTATCGTACCCATCGGGCAACCCAACAATAAAGTCATGAATATTCGCTTTTTTTGCCGCCGCAATCACCTGGGCACGCGTGGCGCCAGGCATTGAATATTTGATATTTTCCAAAATTGTACGATTAAACAACGCCGTTTCCTGGGGCACGTATGCAATATTTCTGCGCAATGAATGCAGTGTCACATCACGAATATCATTGCCATCTATCTTTATTGCCCCACCCTTTACATCATACGAACGCAGCAACAAATTAACCAAGGTCGTCTTGCCCGCACCAGACAAACCAACAACGCCAACCTTTTCGCCAGACGCGATATCCAAATCAAAATTCTTTAAAACATTTTTTTCACGGTACGCAAATGTCACCTTGTCGAACTTAATTTCTGCATTTGACACGTTCAGCTTCTTTGCATTCTTAGAATCCTTAATATCAACATCTACAAACAAATCATCCCATGCCTGTTCTGTACGCGCTTTATTTTCAGAATATCGACGCAACGTATCATTCAAGCGCGAAAACGCACTGGTAATCGCCCCAGACGCCGTGATAACAAATGCCGCTTCTGAAATCGTCATTGTTCCATCACGAATACCAAAGAAACAAATCACCAATACAGCAATATGCATAATCCCCCACATTATCGCCGTCGGCAAAAAACGTGCCCTATCTAAAAACGCATCCCTGCGATACAGTGCCAACAACGGCAAACGCGATTTTAACATAAATTTATTTTCTGCTTCTTCATTTGCGAATGCCTTGACCGACAACGCATTTTCAAACGCATCCGAACGCGCACCCATAAATGCAGCACCAACTTCTTGCAGTTGCTTTTTCAAAACGCTTATCTTTTTTTGAACAAACATCTGCCAAACCAAGCGCAACACACCATTACCGACAATAATTATCGCCAACCATACACTTAACTTAAAAACATACCCTGCAACAAACAAAAACCCAAGCAACACACCAACAAATTCGGACCAAAATGCAATTGTCAACGATTGCATCCCCGAATTTATGGTCTGCATCTGTGTCACCATACGACCGGACGGATTATCAATAAAGTACTGAACATCATTTTTCAATAACCTGTTATACATAATCGAATGTCGAAAACGATTTACAACTTCACGCCGATACCCCAAGATGAATGACTCTATCAAATACAAAATATCTGATGCAGCATGAACCAACCAAATCATCGCCAATGTCATTATCAATCCCGGCCAACTGATATTTGCCACATTTTCAAATAACCCAAACGTCCACATTGATATCAAGGACCCCGTCAACATCGAAATACAATAACGCGATGTCCGCAACGTAAACAACGAACCAAAATAAAACGGAAAGCGTTTAATCAACCGCCAATAAAACCCGCGCAATGTCGTTGGAAATTCTGTCGCATCTGTTTTACAATTGTTTTGTTTAAAAGCACCAGTTTTTCTAAGCATAACACCCCCTATCTTTTATGTTTGCTTTGCACTATGTACTATTTTCAAATACTTATTTCCATACAAAAATTTGACAAATACGATTTTTTTGTCCTTGATTTTTATGTTTTTTAATGTATACTGATTGTATCATAATCAGAAGCAAAACAAAAGACACAATTCCCATGTGTCTTTTATTCAATAAAAGAACCGCCCGTTGGGCGGTTTTCATTTATTACGGCAACTTTGGTGACCACGTTGGTTCCAATCCATTTACCCCATCTGGCAATTCAATATCATATACGTTTTGTCCTGTGATATCGACACTGCGAATATGGCTGATACGTTCAATGCCATCAACATGCTTTTCCGTTTCATAGTACACAATACGACGGGAACCTGGGGCCCATGACGGCGCCTCCATAAACCAGCCACCAGCCAAGATTTTCTCGTTACGGCCACGCGGATCCATTATACCGACATAGAATGTATCATCTGCAATTTTGGTAAATGCAATAAACTGACCATCTGGTGACCATGCCGGCGTTGCATAACGTCCAGAACCATATGTAATACGTTCAACCTCGCCCGATTCCAGATCTAAAACATGAATTTGCTGACGCCCAGAACGATCCGAATTAAACGCAATCTTTTTTCCATCCGGCGAATAAGACGGACTGGTATTAATCGAATTTCCAAACGTCAATTGACGCAATTCTTTGGTTTCTGTATTAAATTCATACAAATGCGTAATCCCATTTTTTACCAGCGACAATGCAACGCGGGTACCATCCGGCGAAAAACGTGGTGCAAAATTCATACCACCAAAATGTCCCAAACGACGCTGTTCGCCTGTATCTAAATCCAAACTCCATACCATTGGATCATCATTGTAATAAGACAAGAAAACAATCGACTGCATATTTGGTGAAAAATGCGGCGACATTACAAAACTATCCTTGTCCGACAAATAACGCATACCAAAACCATCCTGGTCCATAATTGCCAAACGTTTTATTCTTTTATGCACAGGCCCCGATTCCGCAATAAACACAATTTGGGTATCAAAATAACCAATTTCACCGGTTAATCTTTCATAAATCGCATCCGCCATGATATGCGCCAAACGACGTGCAGACTTACGCGACGCGACCAACGACTGCGCTTCTATCTGTTCCTGACCTGCGACATCCCAAACAAAAAATTCTAACTTATATCGATTATC
>JAFTTY010000006.1 GCA_017466525.1 Alphaproteobacteria bacterium | reverse complement strand
TGGCATTCGCGGCAGATGACAAATCCGAATCAAAAAAATTACTGGACCAAATTGCAAAAAAATTAAACACCAGTTTTAACGACAGCAATTTTGACAACAATCTGAACGCCATTAATCTGTCACTAAATACAGACAGCGCGTTTGACAACGTAGATTCATTAATGGGTTCTGCAACAACCACAAAATCAGGAACAGACCTGTATGTTTCCGCCCTGCCCGTTTGTCGCGAAATGGCGATGGAGGTTTGTTCCCCAGACGAACTGGAAATCGCAGAAAGTGGCTATCAAATGTCAATCGAACAAGATTGCAACACTGTTGCCAAATCTTACCAATCACAAACAGAACAAACACGAAACAAAGTTTTTGAAAGCGGCGCATTATTAGACATGTCACGTCTGGACATACACCAACAACGTAATTCCGACGACATTTTGACCTGCAAACGAAAAATGTTGGACGCACTTTCCGACACCAGTGTATGTGGCGACGGCTTGGGCAAATGTCTTGACACATCTGGACGTTATATTGATCCGACAACCGGCACCGCCTTCTTGACCCAAGACTTATCCGATTTGGGCAAATTAATCACCCGCCCATCTGGCGAACAGACATGGACCAGCGCACCTGGCAACGATAAATTTATATCTTTCCTGGAAACCAAGAAAACATTTTTAGAACCGGCCATGGAAAAATGCCAAGATATTGCGGACAACGTATGGGATTCGTTTATCGAAGACGCGTTGGCACAAATTAAACTGGCCCAAGAAAAAAAGTTAGAAGAAGTACGACAATCATGCACAACATTAACCGCAGAATGCCTTAGCGCGGCAAACAAAACAATCCAAGAATTTGATGCACGCGCCTTGTCTATCTTTGGGATAGAGGCTGACAAGACCGTAAACGCCATGTGCGAAAACGTTAAAACGGCATGTAATGCACTGTTTGAAAATACCACCGATAAAGACACCACAGAATCAGAATGGATTGGTGGAATGTCACAAATCGCAACAGAAATTACACACGACACAATCATGCACACCTGTCGCGAGGTTGGACGCAACTGTATAATCCAGGCATGCAAATCAACATCTGGTAATTTCGGCCTGTGCGAAGACATATACACATCTATCAACCGCAAATCGATTTTAAATCGTACCGCCTGCTGGGACGAGGTTGTACAATGCGTATCCAGCGCCGGCGCAGATGCGCTTAACAAAATTCAACAGGGCACAATCGACAGTGGTGATTTCAGAAACGGCCATTTCTATTACGACCTATATAGAATAGAAGATATAGAAGATGTTAAAAATTCAGACTGTTCTACAACATCCGATATTTCTAACTGCGTTTATGACATTTGCCATAGCGAATGTGACGAACAAACCACCATGCCAGTATCCGACGCATGCTATACATGTCGTCTGGCAGAGCGCATCTGGGGCAATTGCGAATACCAACCTGCAAACATAAACAACGACAACAGAATCAAGAACGCATATAAAGAAGACTCAAACGACCTTGATAAAACCAGAACGTTACTATCTTGGTTTGCATATAATACAGGCACCGCAAACAAAAGCGACAGTTGCCGCGACTATACGTGCAAGCCCGGTTATACATATGACACTACCGCTAAGATGTGCATCCCATCTGACAATTTTACAACAACTGGCGCAACCTGCGACGAAACACACCAATACAACGTTGCCACCATAAACAATACCAACATAACCGACTGCTGCAACAACGGGATATTTGACAGTTTTGGCAATTGTTGCGCCGATGGCCAAATAATAACAATAAACACAACCCCAACATACAAATCAAACAACGACAACGCAGACGACCTGCCCGACGACCTGCCCAAAGATAAAGAGATATGCGTTCCAAGCGACGTAGAAAATGCCGAATATATCGCACAGTACTACATCGATCCAGAAAGCACAACAGCAGCAGCAGATAAAGGAAAAACATACCATGTATTTTGCCTGGGCGGAAGTGTCGATGCCACAGAAACCGGGGACACAACAATGCCAAGAGGCAGTGAAATAGAATGTAATGGTGGCGACCTGATTATCATCGACAGCGATGGCGTTTATTATAAAATCACTGCTGCCAACAAGTTAACAGCATTGGCAACCGCAAAAGTCGCCGAAGGTAATGCAACATGCGAATTAAACATCGTCTTCACAAACAATGATATGACAACGCGCCAATGGGAAAACTGCACAAATAATAGCACTGCTATCACCCCAGACAATTATAAGATTAAATACCAAGAATAAATCACTGGGACTTGAATTTGGTTTTTATATAAAAACATTACCACCCACACCTACACAATAAATATTATCTACATAACACGCAAAAGACCCGCCACACGGCGGGTCTTTCATTAACAAACCATATAAAAAATCTTATTGTTCGTTTTGCTTTTCATTGCCAATAATGTCGGCCACACCAAACGTAATACCGCGCGCTTGGAAAATTGCTGCTAAATTAACAGCCTCTGCGCCCTTTCTATACCCATGTGCCTTGGCCCCTTGTTGCAAGGCCTCTACACCAACATTAAACTTATCTATCATATCAGTCATTTCAAATGCCCTTTTCAAAAAACATCTCTCTGACGTCAGTCAATATACACCAATAAAATCTTTTTGTCAAGTCTTATCGTAATATATTTTACTGTTCGCAACCATATTCACCACACGAAGAAACAGAAACTTCTTCTACTTCTATCGCGACGGGGGCCGCTGCCTGTTCTTCCGTATAGTGAACTTCTTTGACAACACGCACACGACGATTTGCCGCATTTGGTGTGTTATCTGGGGTTGGCACCGCCAAATCTTCTTCACCTGCAGAAACTGCAACAATCTGACTTGCCGGGATACCATATTGTATCAGCATCTTCTGAACTGCTTCGGCACGACGGCCACCCAATGCATAATTATAGTTGCTTGTTCCTGCGGTATCTGTATGCCCAACAACAGAAACCTTTATATTTTTATTTTCCTGGGTTGCGGACGCCAACTTTTGAATCAGTTCTTGATATTCTGGTTTAATTTTGGCCTTGTTAAAGTCAAAGCGAATTTCAAAGACTTCTTCCATTACATGCTGTTTTGGTTCCAATGGAATCTGCTGAACCTTTATCATTGTTTTTTCACCAGCAGATGCCTGAATCTGATCCAGACGCGCATTAATTGCAGCCAATTCTGCGCGCATCGCCATCATCATGTTGATAAACTCTTCACGACTAACTAATTCTTCGCCAACCATCGGGATTTGTTCTGCCTGACCTGAACAGGCCTGACATTCTGGACATGTCGGACACGCCTGACACGCAGGGCAATCTTTTTCTGCAATCATAACAGTCACCCCGGCATCTTGGGCACCATGACAATCAGGACCACCCATCGGACAATCAACAGCCATCAATTTATTATTGCTGTTTTTGACACTATTGTCATTTGAACTTTTTGTCACAGTCTTGTCC
Source organism: Alphaproteobacteria bacterium (assembly GCA_017466525.1). GTDB lineage: Bacteria > Pseudomonadota > Alphaproteobacteria > Rs-D84 > Rs-D84 > Enterousia. The sequence continues at coordinate 30,313 of JAFTTY010000006.1, read as the reverse complement.
CCACCATAGATATTCTGATTAAATACCATCGGCTGAACAGGTTCTGGGTTAATCAGATGTTCTGGAACATTAACATTATTAACAATAATAACACCTTCGCGTGCCTGACCTGCACCAGACATTGCAGACATGTTACGCGTTTCTGGGTAATAACGCTGTGTTTCAACAACTGTTTCACCCGCAGCCACAACTGTTGTTTCTGGCATTTGTTTTTTTACAATTTTGCCACCCGTACAATCACGCAAGGCCGTCATTGTTTTTTCAAATCTGTCACGACACTGATTTGCAGTACCGACTTGTCCACTGGCCGATGCAGATAACCAACAATCGAATTTTGCCTGTGCCTCTGCTGCTAATTCTGGATTTGTATACGATGCATCATTCTTTAACTGTTCCATCAATTCGCCATACGCGTTTGATAATTCAAACGCTTCTTGTTCATTTTCTACCGGCCAATTTTCCAAAGATTCTGGGAATGGAACCTCGCCCGAGAAGGCGGCCACAGCCTTGTTTGCGAACAACTCACCCATATCCGCATAGCCACTGGTACGCGCATTATAAATTGCATACGAACGATAATTCATCGCCAATTGATTCAAGAAAGAATCCTTGTGTGGGGCAGAATACACATCCAGCGATTCGACATAATCAACGGTTGGGGTTGCCACAGGTCCAGTATATTCCATTGCCTGACCGCCATGACGTGCACACGCCGCGACCGACACAACACCCGCCACCATCAGCATACGCGAAATAACCCAAGTTGCCACACAAGTCTTATTTTTCATGTTAAATTTCCCTTCTTTCTTTAATCCTTTATATTATACGATTTTTCTTAATCTTAGTAAAGCAGAAAAAACACCATAAAAAAGAATCCCCAAACCAGGGATTCTGTTATTTATTCATAAACTGTGACGCAATACCACCCAACGATGACAAACCGCCCAAACCACCACTGCTGGCAATACCACTGACCGACTGCATAATAGTTCCTGTATTTGTCTTTTGTCCAACGTTTCCAATTGTATTGACCAAGAATTCACCCCAAATTGCTTTTTTCTTTTCATTCAACTTTGCAAACGAGCACTTTTCAATTTTATCCGTCAATTTTTGCGCCTTGGTTGCATCTTCCTTGGTATAATCTGCTGTTGAAAAATCAACCAAATTAAAGACGTCATAAATATTAGAAACATATTTACGATTTTTCTCTGCACAACTATCTATTGAACCATCGGCACAATAGTACGCCAACTTTGCCATTGGAAAACGATACCAAACAGCAGACCTATTTGCATCGCCACCAAACCAGTCATAACAACGCAAACTGTCATCTTCAATATCTGCAGCCAATTTGATATTTTGTTCATAACCACCTTCGGGCATAGGACACGGCTCCATCCCCAGTTTTGACTTTACCTCATCCGCAGTTGCAGCACCAGTTTTCGCCCATTCTTTGATAATACCATTAACCCAGTTAATTTCCTGAGATGTTGGACGACATTCTTCTGTTAATTCTTTTTGTTTTTTTGAAATTTCCTGTACACCACTAACCAATCCCATTATTGTCGGCACCAAACTGGCCCCCATATCTTTCACGGACGACTCTTGCTTTTTTACAACTGTTGCTTTTTTAATTGTTATCGCACCCGCCGTACCTTGTACAGCCATCAAAATAGCGATAAAGAACATCAGGGGCTTTTTCATCTCTCTTGAAAGTTATTATAACATAAAAAATTATACAGACAAATATAAAAATTGCATTTTTATTATCTTCGCGCTAAACTGCATGTGTGAAAAAAGATAAACGCAGTTTTATTATCCTTACCAAACACAAGCGATTAAAACGCCTGTGGCAGTTCTTTTTTACTGGCTGGGGGCTGGTTATGATTGCAGCACTGGTTGCTGCACCACTGTTTACAAAACAATTATTATGGACACCAATTTCCGCAGTAAATATGACAGACATCGTCAGCAACCAGTTTAAAATGTCTGGTGCTTCATTTGTTGGAACCGACAAAAACGGCGAACCATTTAGATTACGCGCAAAAACAGGGTACCAAGAATACGATAACCCAGATATAATATTTATGAATACCGTATCCGGCACAATCAGTCGTGTAACCGGTGGCAAGAAAATTACAGATAATATAACTGCGAACAAAGGACAATACAATCGCAAGAAAAAACGTATTACATTGACTGGCAACGTACATGTTGATTCCAGCAATGGCGACAAATTACGAACAAACGAATTGGTGATTAAATTATGAAACAATCTATACTACGCGTTCAACATTTATCAAAATCATACGGAAAACGTATGGTCATAAAGGATATATCTTTAGAAGCACGCCAAGGCGAATCGGTCGGGCTATTGGGACCAAATGGCGCAGGAAAAACAACTGCTTTCTATTGCATAACAGGACAATTATCTGCAACAGGCGGACAAATTTTCCTAAATTCCCAAGACATAACCCACCTGCCATTCTATCAGCGTTCACGCCTACACATTGGCTATCTGCCCCAGGAAAACAGTGTTTTTCGCGGTCTGACCGTCGAACAAAACATTATGGCAATCTTAGAGGTTGTCGAACCAGACAGAAAAAAACGCCAAAAGAAACTCGATTCATTACTGGAAGAATTTTCAATATCCAGCCTGCGTCGCAGTCCTGCAACTGCGCTATCTGGGGGTGAACGTCGTCGTGTCGAAATTGCGCGCGCCCTGGCTAACGACCCAAAATTCATATTATTGGACGAACCTTTCGCAGGGATTGACCCAATCGCGGTGAACGAAATACGCAGCCTGGTATCACAACTAAAAAATCGCGGACTGGGCGTGATTATTACCGACCACAACGTTCGTGAAACACTGGGGATTACTGATCGCAGTTATGTTTTGCATGACGGAAAAATATTAAAACACGGTACAACACCCGAAATCGTCCAAGACGAAATGGTAAAGAAAGTTTACCTGGGCGAAGATTTTGTTATGTAACCCCCAAACAAAAAAAAACAAACCTTATAAAAACGCCCCAAACGGGGCGTTTTTCTACTAACCTTATTTTTATCTCAATCCAATTCCAACCTGGAAGTCATCACCAAACTCGGAAACAACCTGACCACCGATGGTACATTTAATATCTTCAAAGCCACCCTTAATCTGGTTCTTTTTGATAATATTACTTGTGATCAATCCACCAGCTGTACCTAATACAACACCCGCGATACTATCAGACGCCAAACGCGCTGTATTAAATCCACCTTCTTTGTTCTTCCATACACTGGTCTTGAACTGTTCTGAAATGCTGTTCAATACCTTACCCGCAGCAATTATTTTTACACGGGATTCGGCACGCAGCTGTTCTTCTGTAACAACATTCTGGCTCACGTTAACATTAACTGTAACTTGTGTCTCTGTATTACCCTGTACAACCGGTTGTACAATTGGGCACGAACCAATAAACACATGTACAGAACGTTCCTTGGCATTTGCAGTTCCGCGACCATCATTTGCCAACGCTGTCACATCACCACCACCACGCGGCTTAACCATAGACTGCAAATTTGCTGGCACCAATTTATGAACATAATTTGCACGATCCAAACTCAACTTGCCGTTATCAAAACTGCCACTGGCATTTGTTGCGTCTGCATAACCAACCATATTAATACAACCAATCGTTGCAGCATCTTGCACACCCAACAATTTATTTAATTCTTTTTCCACATGGGCACGACACGCATCACTTAACGTATTCTTTGCATGTTCAAAATACACCCAATAATTCCACGCATCAACCACTTCAAAACAACCTGCCAAATTCGTAGGCTGTTCCGTTGGTTTTAAATTTGGTCTTTCAATTTTCAAATCGCCTGGCTTTGTTGGCAACGCACCTGGAATCGACACACCATTTACAACCCCTGGTTCCAGTTTTGTTATCGGCTTTGCATTCTGTGCTCCAGAAACCACACATTTAAAACCTGCCTTACACGTTTTAAACTCTTGCGCGTTACAGGTTGCCGGTTGGGTGGCCAGATTATTATTTGCATCAACCAAGACATATCCATCGGCACACGTAATTGGCACACAGGTATCGTTTATCGCCGCAGCCGTTTTTGCGTGCAACTTATTCAAACTTAAACCATCACATGCAACAACAATAACCTCGCCCAACTGTTCGGTAGACCCCTCCAAGACGATCCGCAATCCAGTCTCAGATAATTTAGATGGCGACATTTTATAGACTGCATCTTTAAAGCCAATATAACTAACCGTCAAATCAGTTGCATTTTTATCAAACCCCGACAATGTAAATTTTCCATCTGGATCTGTAGAAACGGTAATATTCTTACCATACGAGCCACTTTTCACACCATTAATCGAAACAGTTGCGCCCAACAACACCTCCTCTGTTCCGTCTGAATTCTTACCATAAACAACACCAGAAACAGTCTTTTCAACCGTCGCCTTTGGCTGTGACGACGAACCAGACTTTGACTGCGATGACGAACCTGCCTCTGGCTGTTGTTCAACCTTTGGCGAAACACTTGGGTCAACAGCCGCCGGCGCAGGATTAGTCAACCCCACCATACAAAACACTACAAAGACCGAAAATATAATGTATTTTTTCATACCTCCCCCAAAAACTTCTTGTAAAAATATTTTAACATATATAAAAAACAAACACCATAAAAAAAATCCCAAATCAGGGATTTTTTATGCAACCTGTTTCATATCAGATTTAATCTGACGAACATATTTACGCAAATCATCAATTGGCACCAACGAACCATCACGCTTTTGCGCAGACCAATAATCCCAACCATTATAACTGACACTGCGTTGCAACTTTGCCGCCATAACATGAATTGACGCCTTGCCCATTAATGGATGGGTCAACATACCATCACGCGTTATCATGACGCGTTCACCACGCGGACTAACCAACGTTTGACCAACATACAACAATCCTGCCTCTATCAATTCTTTAAAGGCAACACGAACCTCTTCACGTTTTGGTTTTGCAACCTCTATATCAGACAAATCAATTGGTTTTGCCACGGCAACACGTTCACGGGCTGCGGCCACATATTCTGCCTCCCGCTCAAAACCAATAAATTGACGACCCAATTCACGCGCCGCAACCGCCGTTGTACCCGACCCCATAAAAGGATCCAAGATAATATCACCTGGCTTGGTCGACGCCAAAATAACACGATGCAACAAATCCAGTGGCTTTTGGGTGTTATGCAAACTCTTACCATCTGCGCCCTTTACACGTTCTTCGCCCAGACAAATATTCAACCCCCAATCAGAACGCATCTGTTTTCCACCGTTTAATTTTTTCATCGTTTCATAATTAAACGTATATTTACCTGTTTTTGTTGGAGTTGCCCAAATTAATGTTTCATGCGCATTTGTAAAGCGCGTTCCACGAAAATTCGGCATTGGATTTGTCTTTACCCAAACAACGTCATTCAAAATCCAAAAACCCATGTCCTGTAACGCTGCACCAACACGAAAGATATTATGATAACTGCCAATCGTCCACATGGCCCCATTTGGTTTTAACACACGTTTACATTCCGCCAGCCATTGACGCGTAAATTCATCATATGCCGCTGCTGATTCAAAAGAATCCCATGAATCACGCACTGCACGTGCCGCGGTCTGATCTTCGGGTCTATATAATGTCTTGGCACCCAACTGTAAATTATATGGTGGGTCAGCAAATACCGCATCAACAGATGCATCTGGCAAACCACGCATCAATTCAATGCAATCGCCCAGCAAAATTTGATTCAGGTATTTGTTCATCTCTCTCACGCTCTCCCTATGCAAGACATTTTATCATATTTTTAAGCATAAAAATTTGCACCCCACCCCACATTTTTGAAATAAAACACTTGATTTTTATGAAAATGCATTTTTTTTTGAAAAATAAAATCACTTGCCAAGTTCGGATTTGATTGCTACCGTATATAACCATGAGATGTCCATATTGCAATTCTACGGATAGTCGTGTGACGGATTCACGCCCAGATATCGAAGACGCTATTATTCGCCGTCGTCGTGTCTGCGAACAATGTGGTGCCAAGTTCACAACCGTTGAACGCGTACAAATGCGCGACCTAATGGTTCGCAAAAATAGCGGCAAGTTAGAGGCATTTGATCGCGAAAAACTGCGTCGCAGCATAAAGTTAGCCTGTCGTAATCGTGATGTTGGCGACGAACAAATCGAAAAACTGGTTACCTCAATCCATCGCCGTCTGGAAACAGAAACACCAGACGATACGGTCACCAGTGTTATGGTTGGCCAAATGGTATCCGATTCATTATTAAATCTGGACCCAATCGCGTTCGTACGTTTTGCATCTGTTTATCGCAAGTTTTCACGCGTATCAGATTTCAAAAAAATCATTGACCAAATACCAGAGGATAAAGATGACGCAGTGGTATGCAAACTGCCCAAGACGTCATTATTCTGATGATATAATAAAATGAAAAAAATAATTTCCCTTTTTATCGGTTTGTTTTTGCCGCTGACTGTGATGGCGGTGGATACGCCACAAATTTTAACAGACGTCGACGCCAGTCTTTATGAACAAATATTTATGTTACAAGACAAAGAAAAAATCGACACGGCAATAAAGGTTGAAAATCAAATTGCAGACAAACTGTTAATGAACGAAGTTTTATATCAGCGCTATATATCAGATTCATATCGCACACGCGGCCGCGAAATTGTTGCATGGATGGAACGCTACTATGATATGCCGGGGGCACAGCGCATGGAAAAATTGGCCAAGATAAAGAAAGCCACCGTCCGTCGCGCACGCGTTCCAAATATTATGACAGGACCCGAATCGATTGAAACCGCACAATCTGAAACATGGACCGCCAAGAAATATACAGGCGCAACAAACAAAAAAATCAACGAATTCAAACGCGCAATTCGCACTGGCTCAACAAAAATCGCCCGTCAAATTCTGGAAGACAAATCGTTCAAAAAGAAATTAACCGAATCAGATTATGGTCGTCTTTCTGGCCGTCTGGCATACATATATTATACAAATGGCGAAATGGAATTGGCAAAGAAATGGGGTTTTACTGCATCTGACGCACGTTCCGAATACGGTCTGTGGGCAATGGGATTACTATACTTCAAAGAAGAAAATTATACAGAGGCACAAAAATATTTCAGTCGTATTCTGGATTTAAAACAAATCAACAACGCCAGAAAGACAGAGGCAGCATTCTGGGCAGGTCGCTCGGCTGATTTTAACGGGGACCGCGAAACAGCACAGCAGTACTGGCGCGTGGCGGCAACATATCCGATGGCATTTTATGGCGCATTATCCGCAACAATGTTGGGTCAGCAACCACAATATGAATTCTTTGAAAACGACGTCACAGACGAAGACTATATCGAATTAAGCAACACAAAATACGGAAAAATCGCACTGGCATTATTACAGGTTGGTCGCAAAGACCGCGCCGAAGAATATTTAAAATATTTAATCACATCCAAGGCATCCGACAGAACACTACACGCTGTAAATTCTATTGCAACCGCGTACAGTATGCCACGCGTTTCAATCCAATCCGCCAGCGTTATCAAAGACCGTGGCATCTTGGAAATTGACGACGACATTATTTATTCTGCACAGTACCCCCTGCCCGATTGGGAACCAATGGGTGGCTGGTCAATCGACCGTGCATTACTGTTGGCGATAACAAAACAAGAAAGTAATTTCCGCGTATCTGCAAAATCCACCGCTGGCGCCAACGGCGTTATGCAATTAATGCCCAGCACAGCCAAACGCGTCGCGCGTAAAAACAAGGTGGACATTTCGCAAATCGATATGTCAAACCCAGAACACAATATGTTCTTGGGTCAACAATATATCGTAGACCTGTTGGCACACCCCAGCGTTGAAAACAATATCATAAAGATGTTGGCGGCATATAATGCCGGCATGGGAACAATGGTCAAATTTGAAAAGTCGTTCTATACATATGACCCATTGTTATATATCGAAAGCTTTCCTGCATACGAAACCCGCAGTTATATAAAACGCGTAATGTCTAATTTATGGCTGTATCGCGCACGATTGAATCAGCCATTAACATCAATGGAAGAACTAGCCAACGGTAATTGGCCGCTGTACAACAGCGAAGACGCCTATGTTCAGCAACAAATTGCCGAACGTATGACAATATAAAAAACGCCCAAACCGGGCGTTTTCTTTATCGTGTTTTTTGATTATTATTGTTGTTATTTTTGTTCTTGTGAAACAACTGATACCAACGGGCTCCAGAATAAACGCTTAGCAACGCCCACAGACCCAGAATTGCCATTTTTTCTTGGCTATACCCGTTATTAACCATATCCCTGGTTGCATTAATCGTATTCCCAACCGCAAAGCCGTTCATAATCAGATAAATCAACTCAAAAACACGTGGAATATCATTCTTCTTTTTACCATCGTCCATAAGAGATTCCCTTAACTATCGTGTTTTTTGACTTGCCAGCAGCCTTTGCATTCTTTGATTCATATTATCACGCTTTGCTGCCAAGGTATTGTTTGCGTCTTCTACAGACCAATTTGCCATCTTGGCCAAAAAGAACGCCAACCCTGGAACCACAAACGCACCCAAATGCCCCGTTTCATAAAAACGCATAATATATGGTGCACTGACCATAACGGCTGCAACATATGCCGCATTGCCTGCCAACTTATTCAATTTCACACGCGCCAAATACCAATTCATTTTTTTGCGCAGTTCTTTTGCTACTCTTTCTTTTTCTGTCATTTTAAATCCTTTTATTTGTTTTTAGCTGACAGAATCTTATCACAAAAACGATTATTTGTCAATAACAAAATAAAGTTTGGTATTCTTTTCATTTTATTGCTATATTTTATACAATGATTATAACAGAACCCGATTTTAGCATAGAAATTGCAAGTGGCCACAAACTGGTTGCCGGCGTGGACGAGGCTGGACGCGGTCCACTATGCGGCCCTGTCGTTGCCGGCGCGGTTATTTTTCCAAATCGCGACATTGAAATACCCGTAATCATTCGTGATTCTAAAAAGATGACTGCACGCCAACGTGCATTGGCATACGAATGGATTACCCAAAACACAATTTGGGCAGTTGCAGAATGCAGCCCATCCGAAATTGATGAACTTAACATTTTATGGGCATCAATGCAGGCAATGACACGCGCCGTAAATAATTTAAGTTTAAAACCAGAATACATACTTGCAGACGGGAACAGATTGCCACACAATTTGACAGGTCAAGCCATTATAAAAGGCGACGCGAAATCGCTATCAATCGCCGCCGCTTCTATTATCGCCAAGGAAACACGCGACAAAATAATGTCCGAACTATCCACACAATATCCACAATACGGTTGGGACAAAAACGCAGGTTATCCAACAAAATCTCATTTACAGGCGATTGATTTATATGGTATAAATCAGCATTATCGAAAAAGTTTTGGTCCAATTAAGGAAAGGATAAACAATGAAATTAAGAACAATTGAAAATATCGACGTTCGTGGCAAATATGTTTTATTGCGCGACGACTTTAACGTTCAAATTGTCGATGGCAAAATCACTGACCCATTCAGAATTGAACAAAGCATGCCGACAATCAACGCCCTGCGCGACGCCGGCGCACGCATTGTAATTGTTGCACACCGCGGCCGTCCAAAGGGAACACGCAACATGGAATACACCATGGCCCCAATCGCCGAATACATGGGCATTAAATTAATTCCAGATTGCCTGGACCGCGAATTCATGTCACAGATGTCAGATGGCGATATTGTTATGTTGGAAAATGTCCGTTTTTACCCAGGCGAAGAACAAAACGACCCAACATTTGCAGCGGACCTGGCACGCGGATTCGATATTTTTGTAAATGACGCATTTGCCGTATCACATCGTGCACACGCCAGCACTGTCGGCGTGGCAGAAATCCTGCCATCATACGCGGGCAAATTATTGGCGTCTGAAATCGAACACCTGACTGCGGTTATGGAAAATCCAAAACGCCCACTGCTGTCCATCGTCGCCGGCAGCAAAGTTTCAACAAAAATCGGCGTTTTAAAAGCATTGGCAAAATTATCAGACACATTGATTATTGGTGGCGCATTGGGCACAACATTCAATTTTGCCCAGGGCGGACGCGTTGGAAATTCACTGTACGAAGCAGACCAGAAAGACACCGCCCTGGAAATATTAGATTATGCACACGAACACAATTGCAATGTACTGTTACCACTGGACAAAGGTGTCGCCAAAGTATTTGACCGTGATGCAGAACGTACAAACAAAGACTTTACCGAAATAGAAGACGATGATGTTATCATTGACGCAGGTGAACGCACAACCGAACGCGACGTTGATGCAATCCGCAACGCAAAAACAGTAATTTGGAATGGAACCGTCGGCATGGCTGAATGGCAACCAACATGGTCATACGGCTCATTTGCGATTGCAAACGCAATTGCCGAACAAACACGCGCCGGCAAACTGGAAAGTATTGTTGGTGGCGGTGACACCGTCGCCGCACTGGAAGCATGCGGTGTCAAAGATGATATAACATACGTTTCAACCGGTGGTGGCGCATTCCTGGAATTTATTGAGGGTCGCACCCTGCCCGGCATTGCAATCCTTGAAAACAAATAAAAAATCCCACATGTGTGGGATTTTTTTTAATAAATGTATTTTTAGCCCAACATTTTGGCAACTTCGTCTGCCAAATTGTCTTCGCGTTTTTCAATATCTTCACCCAAGACATAGTATGCAAAGCCTGCCAATTTACCGTTGGCTTCCTCGATAATCTGTTTTACTGTCTTTGATGGGTCAATAACGAATGGCTGTTATTCTAAAACAGATTCGCCATAGTATTTCTTGATACGACCTTCGACCATCTTTTCAACGATGTTTTCTGGTTTACCAGCTGTTGCGCCTGATTCGATAAATACTTTCTTTTCACGTTCAACAGCAACCGGATCAACGTCTGCAATTGTCATAAATTCAGGTTTGTTTGCCGCGATATGCATGGCGATTTTCGAACCAATTTCATCGATTTTTTCATCTGTTCCATTGATTGCAACCGCAACACCAATCTGGCCCATACCTGGGACCAATGCATTGTGAATATATGTAAAGATTTTATCACCTTCGACCTTTGCGATACGGCGCAGGTTCATATTTTCACCAATTGTTGAAATTGTTGCTGCGATATCGTCTTTTACAGCCGCCATTGTTGCATCGAAATCACCCTTTAATTCCATTGCCTTGGCTGCAACATCTGCGACCAATTTTTGGAACTTCTCATTTTTTGCAACAAAGTCTGTTTCTGCATTCAATTCAACAACGCAACCCATATTATCACATTTTACAACTGTAACCAAACCAGATGCCGCAACACGACCTGCCTTGGACGCTGCCTTTACGATACCCTTTTGACGCAACCAATCAGCAGCAGCTTCGATGTCACCGTTATTTTCAATCAACGCCTTTTTACAGTCCATCATACCGGCGGATGTTTTTTCACGCAATTGCTGAATTAATTTTGCTGTAATTTCTGCCATTGTAATCTCCCATAATTTTTAAAGTACGTGTGGGGTGTTCGCCCCACACTTATAGTATAACCAGATAATTATTTATCTGCTTTTTCTGCCAATTTGCCACGACGTTCTGCGCGCGCTTCGGACGTTTTGGATTTGATTTTTGCTTCTTTTTCTTTGATTTCATCTTCCAATTCGTCTGCAACATCAGCCTTGATATCAGCTTCTGCTTTCTTACCAGCCGCACCGCCCAAACGTTTTTCGATACCAGACAAAATCGCATCTACGAACAAGTCGCAATACAACTGTGTTGCGCGTGACGCGTCATCATTACCTGGGACTGGATAGTCAACCATTTCTGGATTTGCGTTTGTATCGCAAATTGCAATTGTTGGAATATCCAAGTTTTTCGCTTCGCGAACTGCATTCATTTCACGTGGCACGTCAATAACAATCATCGCCTGTGGTGTACCGTGCATTTCCATGATACCCCCGAAAATACCGCGCAGTTTTTCAACTTCCTTGGTCATAACACCAACTTCTTTCTTGGTTAAGCCCAATTTTTCTGCATTTGCGATATCTGCTTCCATCTTTTTCAAGCGACGGATAGACTGTGAAACTGTTGTCCAGTTTGTCAACATACCGCCCAACCAGCGATTGTTAACATAATACTGACCACAACGTTCTGCGGCATCTTTAACGATGTCTTTTGCCTGATGCTTGGTTGCAACAAACAAAACCTTGCCACCTGCGGCAGCAATCGCTTCCAGCGCGACCAAAGAACGATGCAACAAAGGTGCCGTCTTGTTCAAGTTAATGATGTGAATTTTATCTTTAACGCCATAAACATATGGTGTCATCAACGGATTCCAGCGACGTGTGTGGTGACCAAAATGAACACCTGCTTCCATCAACTGTTTCATTGTAAATGTTGGCAATGCCATGATTTTATCCTTTTTTGTGTTATTATCCTCACCGCATGCATCAGACCGGAATTAAAGCACCCCAGACACAAATTTTGCACAACGGCTGTGTTCTTCGCACAACGTGCGTGCCACGATAATAGCCAAAACTTATGAAAAAATCAAGTAAAATGTTAATTTTGTCCAATTTTTCCCAACCTTTTATTAATCTTGACAAACAATTCATTTGTATTATATTAATAATGTGTGGGCAAGATATAGAAATTTTATCGCAACGCTTATATGTGCAACAACAGTTTGCACACCCGTTCACGCACAAAATTGCAACAGCGAAATATACCGCCTTTATCATCCGGACGAATGCACAAAATCAGAAACATCCAGCATAAAAACAGGCACAATTATTGCAGGTTCCGCACTGGCACTGGTTGGTGGCGGGATTGCGCTGCTTGGCAATTCTTCATCTGGTTCATCATCAAACAGTAATACCCCACGCGTTTTACAACCAACAACATCAACATACGATCATGTTGGGGCCGACGTCGACATCGCCAGCATCAATCGAATAATCCAAGACAGCGAATATTCTAAAAACATCGATCAATATAACGAAATTCGCCTGGCATATTCATTGGCACGTGGCTATACAGGTCTTGGCACCACAATCGCTGTTTTTGATTCTGGCAAAAATACATGGCACGGCGGGAATGTCGCACATTTCGCATCCGGTCAGATTGCGCCAAACGCAACCGTAAATTCGTACATGGTATCTGACCGCAATGGCAATTTTATGCCATTTAATGAAATTGCCACGGTTATTGAATCTGCAAACAATGCAAATGTTTACAATTTCAGTTGGGCAATGGATAAACCTGCCACACAAATAAAATCACGCAGTCAATTAGAACATCTGACCAGCGCAAGTTTTATAAATTCACTAACAAACGCTGCCACACAAAAAGATGCAATTTTTGTCTGGGCGGCCGGCAATGAATATCGCACACAACCAAATGCATTGGCGGCAATGCCAAATGTTATCCCAGAATTACAAGGTCATGTTGTGAACGTCGTCGCATGGGACAACGCAACAGGCGCCTTGGCAGATTTTAGTAATTCATGTGGTGTCACAATGAATTATTGCATAACCGCCCCCGGCACAAATTTAACATCACCACAAACATCAGAACCCGTACACGGAACCAGTTTTGCAGCCCCAATCGTATCATCTGCCATCGCGGTAATACGCGAGGCATTCCCATACATGAAATCCACAGAAATAACACACTTATTATTCACAACTGCACGTGACTTGGGCGTCGCCGGCATTGACGAAACATATGGTCACGGGATGCTGGACCTGGAACGCGCAACCCGCCCTGTTGGCACAACCTTGGTACCACTATCAGACGGTATGACCGTAAACCTGACCCAGGCACGTGTTGGTTCATCCATTGGCAACCAAATAAAATCCAAAGATATAAAATTCGCATTTGTTGATTCATATGGCCGTGCATTTGAAACATCATTAAACGACAACATAAAGATCAAAAACCGCAGTATTGGCTTTGAACGTTTACGTGAACACAATACCCCCCAGGCAACAATTGGCAAATTCACATTTGGCACAAAACAAAGTGACCTATTAATGGCAGACGGATTTTTACAATCCGACACACGTAACACCATGACATTTATCAGATATGATGACAAAATCGAACTTGGCAACACAGAATTATTTCAACACACAACATTCGGCACAATGAACCCACGCCCAACACCCGAATCAATGATTTCCGGATTCTTTAACGTATATACTGCATCTATTTTTATGGGCACACGTTATAAGGATTTTAGTTTCAGCATTGGCATCCCAGATACGATTATCGGCGGCAACGCACACCTGAACATACCAACAGGACGCACTTCATCAGGCGAATATACATTCCGTGGCACAACCATTGATTTAACAAATCACACACCAACATTGGAATACAACGCGACATATAAATTTGTAACGGCTGGCTTTGTTGACAATCCATACGGAACTGATGAATTTTATATACTTGGACGGGGCAAATTAGAATTTTAAAACCACATTAGTTCCGCAATAAAAAATCCTTGCAATTTCGTATGATTCCTGCTCAAATTCAAAACAAGGAAAAACAAACAAAGGAAGTGAATATGGCAGGCAGCATTAATAAAGTTATTCTGGTCGGCAACATTGGTCAAGAACCCCAGGTTCGCACAATGGGTAGCGGTCAAAAAGTGGTCAGTTTTTCATTGGCAACATCTGATCGTTGGCGCGACCGCGCAACAGGCGAACAAAAAGAACAAACCGAATGGCACCGCGTTGTAATCTTTAACCCAAATTTGGTAGAAGTTGCAGAACGCATGTTGCAAAAAGGAACAAAGTTATACTTAGAGGGTTCATTGCGCACACGTAAATGGCAAAATCAACAAGGCGCAGATGTTTATACAACAGAAGTTGTATTAAATCCATTCGGCGGCCAAATGGTAATTTTGTCTGGGGCAAAAACAATGGATTCAATGGGTGGTGGCGACTTTGGCACATCATCTGCACCAGCGGCGACCCCACGCGAAGAAATATCCGTTGCAGACATTGGCGACGATATTCCATTCTAAAAAGACATACACCATTATACAATCCGCCGACACGGCGGATTTTTTTTCATGTGCAATGCTTCCTATGGAACGCACCCCCCGAAATATAAATAATTTATATATCAACCAAGGGGAACATAAAAATGCAAACAAACAAATCAAAATTTATCGCGACATTTATCATGTGTTTAGGCCTGGTCCAGGCTGCCGACGCATGTACCGGTATCACTTTAAAATCCAAAGATGACGCAACAATTGTTGCCCGAACAATCGATTGGTCTGGTACAG
Source organism: Alphaproteobacteria bacterium (assembly GCA_017466525.1). Classification (GTDB taxonomy): domain Bacteria; phylum Pseudomonadota; class Alphaproteobacteria; order Rs-D84; family Rs-D84; genus Enterousia. Next base: position 14,885 of record JAFTTY010000006.1, on the reverse strand, counting down.
AAATGAACAATATTTATACCGTTGTTCCACGTGGCCATCAACAGCAATCACTGTTGCCCGACGAGACAATGGGTGGTCTGGAATTCATTTCCCTTTACGGCTATGTCGGCATGGCGGTTGAACAACCAGAATTTGTTGTTGACGGCACAAACGAAGCCGGCCTATCTGCCGCCCTATTCTATTTTCCTGGCTATGGTAAATACCAAGAATATAATGATACAGACAAAGATATTTCCCTGGCAGATTTTCAGGTTGTATCATGGATATTATCGCGTTTTTCCACCATCGACCAGGTCAAAAACGCCATTAACAACGTACGTATAATAAACATCGACCCCAGCGCATCAACCGTACATTGGCGAATAACAGAACCCAACGGTCGCCAAGTTGTAATGGAAATCATTGACGGCGTACCACATTTTTATGAAAATGAAATTGGCGTACTGACAAATTCACCTGGGTTCGAATGGCAGACCACAAATCTGAACAATTATGTCAATTTACATCCCGGTGGCGCGGGTCCAACTGAATTTGGCCCTATAACCCTGCGCGCATTTGGTTCTGGGTCCGGCTTTCGTGGGATTCCAGGTGACTTTACACCACCATCACGTTTTGTTCGCGCTGCATTCTTTAAAACATATTCACTGCAACAAGATACAGCATACGACACCATGCAACAGGCATTTCATATCTTGAACAACTTTGATGTACCACTGGGTATACAATTCAAAGTCGGACAGGCACCAAATAACATGCCATCTGCAACCCAATGGACAGTCGCAACAGATTTAAAAAACATGGTTATATATTATCACACCATGTACAACCGAACTATACGCAGTATCAACATGAAAGATATAGACTTTGCAACTGTACCATTCCAATACCACGCACTTGACAATTCAAAACATCAAACAATAGTGCCAGTACAAATTGATTAAAAAACGGGGCCGTTGCCCCGTTTCCTTTTAACGGATAAAATCTTATTCTTCCTTGAATAATCGCGCTGGATCAACCGCATTATTACCACGTCGAACCTCTAAATACATTTCTGGTTTATCCGGATTCATCCGTCCAATTGGTTCACCAGCCAGAACCTCTTGCTCTAACATAACATCGATATTGCCCAGATTTGTCATAACAGTATTATAACCATTCTTGTGCGACATAATTATAACCTTGCCAAATCCTTTGAAATTATCTGCAAATTTCACGACGCCATCGGCCGGTGCCATAACCAGCGCATCCCCACGGGTACGAACGCGCCAACCATCAGACTTTAACCCCAGGGCCGTTTTCTCGCCAAACTTTACAACAACACGCCCCTTTACCGGCAGATTTAACTTTCGACGCGAAAAACGCGAATCGCCTGACATTTGTGAACTCCCCACGCCGGCAGACAATTCAGAAATACTTTTTGCACGCGCCGACAATTCGCGCAATTTCTTTTTCAATGCAGAATGCTTATTTTTTAACTTTTCATTTTGCGCACTGCGTGTACGCAACAACTTATCTAACTCTGTCTTTTCTTGGGCATATTTTTTCGCAGTTCTATCCAATTTTTCTTTTTCAATTGCACGCGCATCACGAATTTCCCCCAGTTCTTTGACCTGAGACGTTGCACGTTCAATTTCACCATCCAACATATCTGCCGTACCAGACAACACAGCCGACGTCAGAACGTATTCATGCATATTTTCAGAATCGAAACTGGGATGCATTGCAACGAATAAAATACTGGCAGTGGCATCTGCGATACGCCCACGGTTTTGTTCCATTTCACGATTGATTTTATCACGTTGTGCGTCTAATTCGGCAATTTTTTTTGCCATGGCACTGCGTTGTTCTTCCAGTGAACTAACCTTGTCTGCCGCCTTTACCAACTGTTTCTTTGTCTTTGAAATTTCGCGTTCAGATGACTTTACCTGCTGTTCCAGTTTTTTGTTTTGCTGTTCCGTTTGTTTTATCTGGGCGTTAATTTTTGATAACTCGGTCACAGCGTGTCCGGTGTCAGGCATACAAAATACAAAAGTAAAAATTATTAATAAAAAGCGCATGAGTGCATTATATATAAAAATCGTTCAAATTGCAAATAATCGGTGATTATGATACAATAACACGGTATTGTACAATGGTGGGGGGACTAAGCATGAAAAAAGAAATAAAAAGATTTAAAACAAGTATTCATAACGTATCTATTTATCATTATTTTAGTTATATGTTCTCTGCTGCAGGTTATCGTACAATTCCGCGTATTCTTGTCTACTGTCTTAAAGATGGTAATACTTACAAAGAATTTACAGTTGCCTATAACTTTGAAAGCAATGTGTTATGGATGGCAACCCAAGAAACGTATACGAATGTTGCATTAAAAGCAATGCATGAAATGTCTGAACTTATCAAAGAAACTCTGACAGATATAGAAATGCAAGTAAATGTAATATTAGTTGCACCAAAGGACAAGAAAAAATGTAAAAAACACGCCAATTTATTTGTTTTTGATACGCCACAAGACGCATTTGCATATATGCAAACAATACCAGATAACATTGCACCAACAGATATAAATGATTTTGAAACTAATTATGCCTGTTTTGATTATTTAATGGAATTGGTATGGGATTTCAAACAAATATCTGCTAACAATGCTGGCAAAGACAGATTAAATGCAATGGCAAAAAAGCATAATATAAGTGGTTGTGGAATCGGAGAGGCCGGCAAGATATCTATTCCAGATGACATAGAAAACATTGTTGCAAATGAACTTAAAGGTTCTGATGTGGAAAAAAAGTGGGTTGCTGCGACACAAGATTTTTTGATTGATTATCACGAAAAAGAATTTCCTTTTTCAGAATATTGGAAAAAAGTTGACGATAATTGTAATACCCAAGAACAATAAAAAAAGGGCATATCGCCCTTTTTTATTTTCTTACAACTCTTAAAAAGACCTTTTTGCCCTTTTGCAAGACGATATCAAATGGTTGACTACCTAATTCAAAGCGTTCCGTACCATCGGCCTTGTTTCCATCCAGTTTTAATCCGCCCTGTTGTACCAATCTGCGTCCTTCGGACTTAGATTCAACCAAACCGACCTCAACAATTAATTCCAACAAACTAACCTCTTCTGCCCTTGGCTGAATTTCCACTGTCGGCATATTTTCCATATTTGCCCCACCACCAAACAACGCGTCGGCCGTTTCCTGTGCCTTAACAGCTGCATCATTACCGTGTGCGATTTCTGTTGCAGCAAATGCCAGAATCTTTTTCGCCTGATTTAATTCCGCCCCCTGTAATGCTGATAGGCGTGCAATTTCATCCAATGGAATTTCTGTAAATATTTTCAAGAATTTTTCCACCAAATCATCAGGTGTATTACGGAAATACTGATAATATTCATACGGCGACGTTTTTTCTTCGTTCACCCAAACAGCGTTCCCCGCAGATTTCCCAATTTTATTTCCGTTTGAATCTGTAATTAATGCAGTTGATAAAACAAACGCCTCTTTCCCCAGCTTTTTACGGATTAATTCAATACCCATAATCGAATTACCCCACTGGTCTGCACCACAAAACTGCAAAATACAATTATATTTTTTATACAATTCCAGATAATCGACCGCCTGGAATGTCATATAATTAAATTCCAAGAACGTCATGCCGTTATCCAAACGACGCTTTACAGATTCCATCGACAACATACGTGGCACCGTAAAATCCGTACCAAAATCGCGCAAGAAATCCAAATGGCTGTAATTTTTCATCCAATCATAGTTATCAACCATAATTGCATTGCCATTTTCAAAATTAATAAATTTAGAAATTGATTTGCGCAGACCCGCACAATTTTTTTCAATCATTTCATCGGTCAACATTGGCCGCCCTTTATCACGACCAGACGGGTCACCAATACGCCCAGTTGCACCACCAACCAGCGTAATCGGACGATGTCCAAACTTTTGAAACCAACGCATCAACATCAAGGACGCCAAATGACCAACATGCAACGAATCGCCGGTTGGATCTGTTCCCCAATACGCCGTAATCTTGCCAGAATTTAATGCATCATTCAACCCGTCCATATTTGATGCCTGATTAATAAAACCGCGTGCTTCTAATTCTTTTAATAATTCATTTTGCATATCATTTTTCCTTTGTCTGAAAAATAATACCACGCATTTACGCACCATGCAAGAACCGCTCATAAAAAAAGTAAAAAAAATCCCCCGATTAATTGGGGGAAATTTTATGCCACTTTTTTGGCTTCTTTTAATATTTCAATTGGCTGTTTTTTGCCCAAGACCACATCCGCATCAATCACGATTTCTGCCAGGTCTTCTTTATCCGGCGCATCAAACATCGGCTGCATCAGCACGCGTTCCAAGATACTGCGCAAACCACGTGCGCCTGTCTTGCGCGCAACCGCCATTTTTGCAATTTCACGCAATGCATCATCTGTAATATTCAACTTTACATTATCCATTTCCAGCATCGCAGTAAACTGTTTTACAACCGCATTTTTTGGTTCTGTCAAAATTTTAACCAACGCATCTTCATCCAATTCCTGCAATGTTGTAATCACAGGCAATCGACCGATTAGTTCTGGGATAATACCAAACTTTACCAAATCCTCTGGCTCAACATCCTTCAAGAAATTCTTTGCATTACGTTCTTCTTTGGATTCAACATGCGCACCAAAACCAATACCACGACGTTCACATGTACGATTTCCAATAATCTTGTTCAGGCCATCGAACGCACCACCACAAATGAACAAAATCTTGCTGGTATCCAGTTGAACTGTTGCCTCGCCCGGGTGTTTACGTCCTGCGCCACCGGCGGGAACATTCGCAACAGTACCTTCGATTAATTTCAGCAACGCCTGTTGCACACCTTCGCCAGACACATCACGTGTCAAAGAAGGATTTTCAGACTTTCGCGAAATTTTATCAATTTCGTCGATATAGATAATACCACGTCCTGCACGCTCTACATCAAAGTTCGCATTTTGCAACAAACGCGTCAAAACGCTTTCCACGTCATCACCGACATAGCCTGCCTCGGTCAATGTGGTTGCGTCTGCAATTGCGAATGGGACATCCAATATACGGGCCAATGTCTGGGCAAACAAAGTTTTTCCAGTACCAGTCGAACCGATTAACAGAACATTTGATTTTTGAATTTCAACATTCGACGTTGTCGCGACAGAATGACGCTTATAATGATTATATACCGCCACTGCCAGGGTACGCTTTGCGGTATCCTGACCAATAATATACTCATTTAAAAAATTATAAATCTGGGACGGGGTTGGCAATTTTTTTGCATCTTTGCTAACCTCGCGACGGGTATCATCTGCCATAATATCATTACACAGATTGATACATTCGTCACAAATGCACACATTTCGCCCACTGACCAGTTTTTTTACTTCATACACAGCCTTGCCACAAAAACTGCAAAACTGCTGATTATTTTCTGTTTTTGGCGTTTTTTCGTCACTCATATCGCATTTCCTACACTTACGAATTATTTGCGTTCCAAGATTCCATCAATCAAACCGAATTTTTTTGCTTCGTCTGGGCACATCCAGTTATCACGTTCCATTGCATCAAACAGTTCTTTTTCTTTCTTTCCTGTAAATTCAGACATCTGTTTAATCAACATTTTTTTATTCTTCTGATACTGCGCCATCTGGATTTCCATATCAGTAATTTGCCCCTGGGCACCGGCCAACGGCTGATGAATCATAATTTGAGTATTTGGCAGAACGAAACGCTTGCCCTTTTCACCAGCGGCCAATAACACAGAACCCATTGACGCCACCAATCCCATACCAATTGTTGAAACCGGTGCCTTGATATACTGCATAGTGTCCATAATTGCCCAACCAGCAGACACATCGCCACCTGGGCTGTTAATATACATTGAAATATCCGCATTTGGATTTTCAGATTCCAAGAACAACAACTGCGCAACAATACTGTTTGCCATTGTTGGTTCAATCTGACCATTAACCATAATAATTCTGTCACGCAACAAACGAGAATAAATATCAAACGAACGTTCACCACGTGGCGATTCTTCGATAACCATTGGAATAAGAGCCATAATACAAATCCTTTTACTATCTACGAAATTATACCATATAAAAACCCGATTCGCGAATTTATCATATATATAGGCAAAATCTATAAAAAAACAACCCTATTTATCCACAACAAAAAGACCGCCCAATTGGGCGGTCTTTTATACAACAAACCAGATTATTTATCCAATGCTGCATTAATTTGTGCCGCAGGAATTGCACCTGGGAATGCTTCTTCACCGATAATCAAGAAAGGTGTACCAGAAATTTCAAACTGTTGTGCCAATTCACGAACGTTTGCCATTTCACGTGCAACAACTTCGCCCTTCATATCTTTTTCCAGCTTTTCTGTATCCAAGCCAGCTTCTGCAGCGAATTTCATGACGTTCTTATGAACTTTTTCACCCAATTTTGACTGATCCTTCATGTCATCTTGTGTATAGTATTCACGTGTCATCAACATATCAACCAATTTTGCAGCCTTTGCAGAATCTTGCAATTTTGCAGCAATTGTTGCCTTGGCTGGTGCATCAGACAATGGTCCATGGATAGAGAAGTTCTTGATAACAACGCGAACATCGTCACGTTCTGCCAATACGCGATCTAATTCACCATGTACACGACGGCAATATGGGCAAGAATAATCTGTCCAAACATAGATTGTTTTCTTCGCATCCTGTGCGCCCAAGAATGGTGCATCTGCTGACATTGTATCTGCCTTTGAACGAACATATTTGCGGATAGCCTTGTTCTTTTCTGCATTTTGTTGTTCTTGCATACCTTCAACCATTTCCTGAAGAATCGCAGGATTAACGCTTGTCAAATAATATGGAACATACAGACGGCAAACACTGCCTGCAACCATAATAATTGCAATAACTGCAATTGCTTTTTTAGTCAAGATAACGCCCATAGATGGTTTTTTAGCATCATGTTTCAACAACATGCCACCAAACATGTACAGTGCGATACCCAAGACCAGTACCAAAATTGTCCAAGTCATGATTTTCTCCTTCTTTTGTTGAACAGGTTTACCATAGCAAATTTTACAAAAAGCGCAAGGAATAAATATATAAAAATTAAATCAATTTTAACATTCGACGCATATACGGGACATCTGTACCCTGTTGTGCACAAATACTTTCCAAGAAACGCAATGTCACATTTAAATTTACCGGTAACGGATACAGCTTATTCACATATGGCGCACCACAGTCCGCACATACTGCCCGACCCGTACGTGGCGACAAATAACACAAATTATCAACCCCACCACATCCCGAACAATGCGACAAATCCAACGCATACCCCAATTCACGCAACAATCCGATTTCCCAATCTAAATACGCCCCTGTATCACCAGTGGCCAATTTTTGACATAACAAACACGTATCGTCATATAACGCCACATACGGTTCACGTTCTGGCAATAAAGTCCCCAAAATATCGAACGCCGAATTCATACACATCAGTCGCACCGAATCCAACATCAGTGGTGCAGACAAATTTTTTTCTGCATCCCAATGAAACACCCCCAATTGGGTATCCAAGCGCGCATTCCACACCGCAACACCAACCTGCCCCAACAACGGTCGATTTTTCTTTGCCACAACTGCGCCCCGCATCATCCCGACCAACACCCCATATTCACGGGTAAACACACGCGCGACACAATCACGTTCGTTAAACGGCCGTAAATTTATTAACAAACCAACAGATTCCAATTTCATATCTATTACATTATATATAAAGCAAACAAAAATTACCAGCCCCACAAACACGTTGACAAAAACAGCACTTGTGTTAACATGCTAAAAAAACAACCCAAAGGCAATTTCATGAAACAATCTTTATATGATATCAGATTAACCAAAGAAGAATGTGACTATTTAATTTCGGCGGGTGGATTCCGCGCGCGCAAAATTCTATCGCGTGCAACCAAAATCGATCCAGAACACCCCGAAAACAAAGAAATTCTAACAAACGAAAAAATCAACCACTTATTTGGCGCAAAACCATATATGCTGTATTACAACTTTGACACAGAAAAATGGAATACCGAATATTTTATGGGGAAACAACGCACAGGCATTTTACATGACACCGCCGATGTCAAAAGAATGAAATCAATACTTGAAAACAAATTAAATTTCATCGATACAGAAATTGTCGCTGTTGTTATCATAACTTGCATGGAATATCCAGGCTGGGGTAATTTAACCAGAACAAAAAACACAAACATCAGCTTAAAGAACAATGCAATTGGTGCATTGGTTTGTCGGAATAAAAAAACAGGACAAATCATACCACAACCTGCAAAGCACATTGGTATTGCGCATTATTTGACGCCAGACGATGTAACACGATATGCCGTTCACGCATTTTCGCGTGACGCCACCGCAGACGTATGCGATTCGAAATTTGCACGAACATTAAACAACTTGTATAAACGTCAGCGTTAAAAAAATCCCCCAAACGGGGGATTTTTTTAAATCTTTTCAACATAATTGACTTCGATTTCTGTTTTAAAGATACCACGGTCAACTTCGCCATACAGTTTTACTGTATCAGTTGGCGTAACCGTCTGACCACGCCATTCATCATCATCGATTTCGACTGTGATAGAACCTGTTGCATCTTCGAACAGATAATTATCATCGCCCATACGCTGAACAATATTGCCCTTTACAATAACAGGCACATCATCGCGCATTTCATTTACCTGCTTTACCGCGACGATTGTTTCTGCGCCACCAACAAACCCGCCTTTGGCACCAGCAGATGGTTTTGCAGTTTCCGCAGCCGGCCCTGCAAATTCAGCGGACGCACCACCAATCGACAACACACCCATTAACACAGCAATTGAAATTTTTTTCATATTTTGCCCCTTTGTTTTTGTTGTTTACTTTGCACAAAAATTATATCACATAGACACATATTTTTGTCTAGGATTATTTTTATCCAACCGTTAAATCTTTGCCTTTGACATCGATGTATACGGTACTGCCTTCGCCAACAGAACCTGTCAATATCAAATCTGCAATTTTATCTTCGACCGCAGATGTAATCAAACGCTTTAACGGACGGGCACCAAACACAGGATCATATCCATTGTCGCCCAACCATTTGATTGCCTTGTCCGTGATATTCAATTCAATACGACGTTCGGCCAGACGTTTTTCCAAACCACGCAATTGAATTCGAACAATGCCCGCCATAACATCTTTGCCCAACGCGTTAAAGAACAAGATTTCATCGATTCGGTTAATAAATTCCGGTCTGAAATTTTTCTTTACCGCATCCATGTCTGGCAAATTACTGGTCATTATAATGATTGTATTGGTAAAGTTCACAACATGTCCCTGACCATCGGTCAGACGCCCATCATCCAATATCTGTAAGAATACATTAAAGACATCTGGATTTGCCTTTTCGATTTCATCGAACAACAGAACCTGATATGGTCTGCGACGCACACTTTCTGTTAAAACGCCACCTTGTTCATATCCGACATAGCCCGGGGGACTGCCGATTAAGCGCGATACAGAATGCGGTTCCATATATTCACTCATATCGATTCGTGTCATTGCAGCATCATCGTTAAACAAATATTCCGCTAATGCCTTTGCAACCTCTGTCTTGCCGACACCGGTCGGTCCCAAGAACATAAAACTGCCCATTGGTCTGCGTGGGTCAGACAATCCTGCACGACTGCGACGAATCGCGCGCGCAATTACCCCCAGCGCATGGTCTTGCCCCACAACACGCTTGCGCAGTTCATCTTCTATATTTAATAACTTGGACTGTTCTTCGGCATTCAATCGGTCAGCGGGGACACCCGTCCACTTACTAACCACCGCGGCAATATGTTCCGGCAATACCGTTTTATATTCCCGTGCATTTTCATTCATCTTGGCAATTTTTTCTTCCAATTCTGGAATTTTACCATATTGCAATGCAGATGCCTTTTCATAGTCACCATTTCGCATCGCCGTTGCAACTTCGGCTTTGGCAGAATCAAGTGCCGCCATTGCATCTGACAGCCCACGCATTTTTTGCTGTTCTGCCTGCCATTGGGCGGTCAAATCTTTTGATTCTTCTTCGACCCCCTTGATTATATTTTCCAAATCTTTCAGACGCTTTTTAGATTCTTCGTCTTTTTCTTTCTTCAATGCCTGTTGTTCGATTCTCAACTGCATCAGATGTCTGTCAACCTCGTCCAGTCTATCGGGCTTTGACGCGATTTCGATTCGCACGCGTGCGGCAGCCTCATCAATCAAATCGATTGCCTTGTCCGGTAAAAATCTGTCTGTAATATACCGGTTCGAAAATTTCACCGCCGACACCAGCGCAGAATCAGAAATTCGTACCCCATGATGACCTTCGTACTTCTCTTTTAACCCACGCAAAATAGAAATCGTATCATCAACTGTCGGTTCATCAACATATACTGGTTGAAAACGGCGGGCCAACGCAGGGTCTTTTTCAATATATTGACGATATTCGTCCAACGTTGTTGCACCCAGGCAATGCAATTCACCACGTGCCAACATCGGCTTTAACAGGTTGGCTGCGTCCATGCTGCCTTCGCCCTTGCCTGCACCGACCAAGGTATGCAATTCATCAATAAACAATATGATTTTTCCATCCGCTTCTTTGACGGCTTTCAAAATCGCTTTCAGGCGTCCTTCGAATTGTCCGCGAAATGACGCCCCCGCCATTAACGCCCCCATGTCCAACGACAACAACTGCTTTTTTAATAAATTTTCTGGGACATCGCCTGAAATAATACGATTCGCCAAACCTTCTACAATTGCTGTTTTTCCAACCCCAGGATTGCCAATCAAAACAGGATTGTTTTTTGTACGACGACTTAACACCTGAATACTGCGCCGAATTTCTTCGTCACGGCCAATTACCGGGTCTAACTTTCCATCTGCCGCCAATTTTGTAAAATCGGTAGTATATTTTGCGATTGCCTGCTGTGGCGTTTCTTGCAAATCTTCTGGATTCATTTTTATGCTCCTTAGAAATTCTTTTACCAATATATAGTGCCATAAATCACGCTTTCAAGACACAGGAACGAATGCCAAACACATCACTTGCGCACATAAGAAAATTGTACTAACATCGAAAAAAAGGAAAAAGAATGTCAGTTTTTAGCCAAAAAGATATCGAACAAATCAAAAATCACGGTGTATCAATCGATGCTATTAATCAACAGTTAAACGACTTTCAAACAGGTTTTGCATTTGCGGATATTGTATCGCCTGCAACCATTGGTGATGGGATACAAGAAATGCTGACACCCGATTTCGCAGATATATTTAATGAAAACAAAAACAATTATAAAATTGTAAAGTTTGTTCCGGCATCTGGCGCTGCAACACGCATGTTCAAAGATTTGTTTGAATTTTTATCGTCTGGCACAATGAATAAAACCACACAAAACGTATTAGATAATTTAACAGAATTTGCATTCTATTCGGATTTAAAACAGTATTTACCAGAAAACGCGACACCAAAACAAATCATTGAAGCCCTGATAACAAATCAGGGGTTGAATTATGGCGCCTTGCCCAAAGGATTATTAAAATTTCATAAATATAATGACGAAAATCGTACTGCGATTGCAGAACACTTGGCCGAAGGTTCCCAATACGCATCCGCGAATAATAATGTAAACATTCATTTTACAGTATCACCGGAACACATATCTGGATTCAAAGATTTGTTAACAACACTGGTTCCAAAATACGAAGCGCAATTTGGACAAAAGTATAATATATCAATGTCCACGCAAAAATCAGAAACAGACACAATCGCAGTAAACTTAGACAATACCCCATTCAGGAATGAAGATGGTTCTTTGCTGTTTCGTCCCGCGGGACATGGGGCATTAATTGAAAACCTGAACGAAATTGATGCGGATATAATCTTTATAAAAAATATCGACAACGTATGTCCAGATAGCCTGCGGGCTGATACCATATTGCATAAGCAAATGCTGGCGGGTCTGGGGATAAAAATACAACAAAAAATATTTGATTATATTAATGCGCTGGATTCTGGGGCGGCAAATTTGGACACAATAAAAGAATTTATTGCAAAAAAATTGGGGATAAAAATATCTGACGCGTCAAATATCCGTAACGTATTAAATCGTCCATTACGTGTATGCGGAATGATAAAAAACACTGGCGAACCTGGTGGTGGTCCTTTCTGGGTACAATCATCAGATGGCGTACAAACACTGCAAATAATTGAACCGGGCCAAGTCGCGCCAGAAAATGCACATATATTGAAAAATGGCGAATATTTCAATCCAGTTGATTTGATTTGTTTTGTACGTGATTACCAGGGTAATAAATTCAATTTAACAGAATACATAGACCCCAAAACCGGATTCATATCCGAAAAATCAAAAAATGGTCGCCCTTTACGCGCGATGGAACGTCCCGGCCTGTGGAATGGCGCAATGGCAAAATGGAACACCGTATTTGTAGAGGTGCCGTTGTCCACATTTACGCCTGCCAAGGTTGTCACAGACCTAATAAACGACGGTCACAAGTCAAATAAATAAAAAATATGAAAACAATGCTTGACTTTTTCATATTTTTGTTATAAATTTAGCGTCGCTATTAATTAAAGGTTAGAGTATTATGCCACGTGTATGTAAAGTTACAGGTAAGAAAACAGAAGTTGGGATGAATGTTTCCCACTCTCATCGTCGTACAAAACGTACGTTCTTGCCAAATCTGCAAACATTAAAATTCCACAGTGATATTTTGGGTCGCGATTTTTCATTGCGTATTTCAACTGCTGGCTTGCGCACATTGACCAAGCATGGCGGTTTGGATGCATACGTAATGGCAAAACCTGTATCACGTTTAACAGAAGATATGGCTGCAATCAAAAAAGCCATTGAAAAGAAAACAGGCAAACCAGCTGCCCCTGCAAAAAAGCCTGCACACAAGGCAAACCGCAGCGCACGCTTGGTAAAGAAAGTAGAAGCAAAGAAAGCCGCCTAATTCGGTTTTCTATGTGTTCTGGCCCCGTGGCGGAATTGGTAGACGCGCTTGACTCAAAATCAAGTTCTGCAAGGAGTGTCGGTTCGAGTCCGACCAGGGCCACCAAAATTTAAATCCCCTTTTGGGGATTTTTATTTTGGTCTGGTTGGACGAGAACCGTCGGTTCGAGCCGATAGTTGGTGAAAACAAGCCTTTGGCGAAGTTTGAACCTTACGTGGCGAAGGGGACCCATAGAGCGAAAGCGAATATGGGTATTTACAGTCCGACCAGGGCCACCAAAATTTAAATCCCCGTTTGGGGATTTTTATTTTGATCTGTATCGGACAAGACAATGTAATTGGCGCACTTTGGCATTTGCATGCACAGCCTCCTCATAGGGGATAGTATTATCGCCAAGGCAGCCGGCACACAAATCGTCACCATAACCGCTGTCAACCAACGTTTATTATTGCGTTCAAATTCTGCACAATCTGCATTTTCTGAATCAGGGAAATAATCAGATCGCCATATTTAACCTCATTTAAAAAAATGCTATTACCAATAAAAAACCCCACACTTTACGCATGGGGTTATTTAATTTTTTCGCACACAGATTATTCAGCGTCTGTTGCTTCTGCAACATCTTCTGCTTTTTCTTCTGTTGCTTCTGCGACTGGTGCTTCTTCTGCAACTTCTTCAACCTTCTTGGAACCAAATGTCAAAGATTTACCAGCAACCAATGCATCAATTTCGTCTTGTGTCTGTGCAACATAGATTTTTACAGGCACAATAACATCTGGATGCAACGCAATTTTTGTATCGAATGCGCCAACAGATTTAATTGGTGCGCCCAACAAAACTTGTGCTGATTCAACAGAAACGTTTGCAACTTCTTTCAACATACGTGCAATATCACGTGTGGATACAGAACCATACAATTGACCTGTATCACCGGCCTGACGAATCATATGCAGTTTTGCATTCTTAACCGCATCAACATTCGCTTCTGCACTTTTCTTTGCTGCTTCTTGACGTGCTGTCAATTCTGCTTTCTTGGCTTCGAACAATGCAACATTTTCACGTGTGAAACGCATTGCCTTGCCATTTGGCAACAAATAGTTACGTGCATAACCAGTCTTAACCTCAACAGCATCACCAATATTGCCCAACTTTGTAATTTTTTCTGTTAAAATAACTTTCATTTTATCTGTCCTTATTTTAGTTTAAGTTAGGGATAAATCCCAAATATTTTTCTGAATCAAAAATTAAATTATGCGAGATGATGGGAAGTGTTTGATGGTTCGCCGTGTACAAATGCTACATAAGAACCAGCAAACACAACCAGCATCCACAGAATTTAATTTTAACCCAGATTGTTGCGAACGAATGGCATTAACCCCAAATGACGCGCACGTTTGATGGCAGTTGCCAACGCACGTTGATCTTTCTGAGAAACACCACTGATACGACTTGGCACAATTTTACCACGTTCTGTGATATAGTGTGACAATGTCTTGATATCTTTATAATCAATAACCTTGCCCTTTAATGGGTTTGATTTTTTACGATAAATTGCTGCACGAACTGCCATTATTCTGCCTCCTCTGTGTTTTTCTTCATCATGATAGAAGGTGTTGTCGCCAATTCGTCAACACGAACATTCAAGAAACGGATAACGTCTTCGTCGATACGTGAACGACGTTCCAACTCTGTAATCTGCGCACCTGGCAATTCGATATTCAACATAACGTAGTGTGCCTTGCGGTTCTTACGAATGATATATGCCAAGT
>JAFTTY010000005.1 GCA_017466525.1 Alphaproteobacteria bacterium | reverse complement strand
ATTTTCGCCGTGCGTGAATCAAATTCTTCGTCATAGAAATGCAAACCACCCGGGACAAGACGTGTCCGTTCGGGCGGAATAAATTCAAGCAACATCTGGGACGAAAAATGCCGAATACCAACCATTTGACGCAATTGGTCAATGCGGGAAATCGGAAATAATTCAGGCCACGCTGGGTCGCCGTTTGCATTAACTATCGGAATTTTCAATGTTTTATACCCAGACAAAAAAGGCGTTGAAAAAGCATTTTTTTCATATACTATGGGCATAGAAGAAAAGGATTGCATAATGGATTTTACCCCCCAAAAGTTGCCTGAAAACTTAGAAGCAGAACAGGCGGTGTTGGCCGCAGTGCTGATGGATAATCGTGCGTTGGAACGTGTGGGCGAATTTCTGCGGGCGGAACATTTTACACATCCGGCACACCAAGAAATTTTTAAGTTGGCCAATCGACAATTTTCAGCAGGTATCCCGTTCGATATTATCACAGCCAAGAACTATCTTGACCAACAGGGCGTTTTGGAATCTGTTGGTGGGGTCGAATACCTTGGCCAGTTGGCCGGCGCAGGCGCAACCGTTGTTAATGTCGAACAATATGCACGTATTGTCTATGAACACGCAATGCGACGGGATTTGATTGCGTTGGGTCAGGATATTGTCGGCAAAGCTTTTGTCGAGGATTTAGATAACCCTGTGTCACGACAAATCGAGGTCGCAGAACAAAAATTGTTCGAAATGGCAACAACGGGCGTATCAGAACGTGATATCACACCAATTGCTACCGCACTGCAAAGCGCACTGAACGAAGCAGAAATCGCATACAAGGCAGATGGACAATTATCGGGTTTAACAACAGGGTTGGATGTGCTGGACGCTTCGATTAGCGGACTGCATCATTCGGACCTGGTTATTATCGCTGGACGACCGGCAATGGGTAAAACAACATTGGCAATGAATATCGCTTTTAATGCGGCAAACGCCATTGCATATGGGCGGGCAAATCCAAACTACAAGGGCGCAGTTGTATTTTTCAGTCTTGAAATGTCTGCGTCACAGTTGGCAGCACGTGTGTTATCATCCCAGTCCAAGGTGCCGGCAAACGCAATGCGTGAAGGTAGTTTGACAGACGAAGACTTCTTGAAAATGTCCCAATATTCCGCAGCAATTGGCAAGGTGCCGTTGTTCATTGACGATTCCCCAGGAATGTCTGTGCCAATGATGCGAACACGGGCACGCAGATTGGCACGAAAACACGGTGGAATCGCACTGATTGTAATCGACTATTTACAGTTGATGACATCGCCTGGTGGTAAGCACAGTGATAACCGTGTTCAGGAAATTTCCGAAATTACCAGAGGTCTGAAAATGCTGGCCAAGGAACTGGATGTTCCCGTTATTGCGTTGTCCCAGTTGTCACGTAGCGTAGAACAGCGTGATGACAAACGACCAATGCTGTCGGACCTGCGTGAATCAGGGTCTATTGAACAGGACGCCGATATTGTTATGTTCACGTATCGTGAAGAATACTATATGCAAAATAGTGACCCAGATGAACGTATGTCAAATAATACAAATTCGGCCGCACACGATTCTTGGCAAAATCGCCTGGAACGGGCACGTGGCAAGGCAGATATTATCATCGGCAAAAACCGTCACGGACGACCAGAAACAGTGCGCACTGCGTTCTTTGGTGATTACAGTCTGTTCGATAATCTTAGCGATTTTGAATCACGTGGTGAAAACGATTTCGCACAGCCGGCACCAACCGTCACGGCGGCAAGCCTGGGCAATGATGCCGATGCAATGCCAACCGCAATTAACCCGAACGATATTCCAGACGATATGCCGTTGTAATTATAATTATTTTCTTGCACCAGGGTTAAAATTTGACTATTATTTTGTCAAGTAATAGTCATTTAGGAGTTTGCAATGGCCCAAGAAGAAATTATATTTCCAAATAATATTCGCAATATTCGATTGGCAAATGGTATGAAAATGACAGAACTGGCACGCCAGGCCGGGTTGTCTTTGTCCGCTGTTTCCAAAATTGAAAAGGGTGTTCGACGCCTGAACCAGAAACAGTTATTGAATATTTGCAATATTTTGGGTTGCAAACTGTCTGATATTTTTATCAAGGAATCAGACGACGTCGCAGGTCAATGGCAAAGCGAAATTAAACGACGCCTGAACGATAACGAAGATAGCGGACTGAAAGTATTTGGCAGCGGATTGCGCAAAATACGTCAACAGTCGGGTAAAACAATCGCACAGGCGGCAAAAGATGCCGGTATGACGTTGTCTGTGTATCATAAAATCGAAGTCGGTCAACGTGAAAGCTATAAAAATGAAATCGAACCATTGGCAAAATCCTTTGCGTTGGGGGCCGAAGGCTTGTTTGATAAAATTGCCGCACTTTATAAGTCTGGCGAATTAAACAAACAAATCAGCAAGGTCAAAGAACGTGTTAAATCGGTCTTGGAACCGGGCAGTCCAATGTCTGCAATGGATATGCACGGCAGTTTGTATGGCGCAAAATTGTATGACAGCGCACGAAAAAAACTGGTGCCGGTGTTCGGAACACCGTCCGGCAAGGCAATTGCGTTCAAGAAATCTGACAAAACAATGATTGTCGCACCCAGCACCCTGGAAGGGAAAAAAGGTGTCTATGCAGTTATGCCAAATACAAAACGACTGGGCGGTTTTATCCCTGAAAAATCGTATGTGTTTGCAGATGCAACAAAGCCTGCAAAACCAGGGGACCTGGCCGTCGCTTTTGATGCGGACTTTGATTCACTGGACGACGAAACATCACTGATGGCACAAATCGTTAGCGTTAAACAAGATTCCAAAGGTAAAATTTTTGGACAAATTGCATCGCCTGATGAAAAAATTTCTGCCCAGACAATGCACAAGGTCGTTATGATTGTAATTGAATAAGCAACTAGCCACCACAGGAGGGATTTATGAATACAAAAGCCAGCACAACCGCACTGCGATTGTTAAACCTGTATCGCCAAGAACACGTTATAGTGGGTGGTTGGGCAACGGTTAACCCTGTATTTGTGAACGAGGCAACCGATGACGTCATCAAAGAACTGCGTGATATGCCAACGGGCAAAATGCTGATTCAACATATTGAAAATCTGCGTAGCGGCAAAACCAATATGGATTCAATCGACCCAGAACTGATGCCATATGGCGGGATGATGGCAAACGAAGATATGCATACAATCAACCTGACACCAATGCAATGGGGCGAAATCGAATACGCAATTCGCAACTTTACCCCAGATCAGGCGGGTCTGGATACTTTCTTGGGACTGAAAACAGTGCAAGATTTTGGACAAGAATGGCCAACCGCAATACGGGCGGCACTGGTAAAAAAACCAGAACTGATACCACAATGGGATGTCGTTATGCAAACCTATAACGCATACAGACTGTGGGATAGCGCAAATGAAATTATCGCAAACCCAATATCCGACCGTGTTCGTGCGCAGGTTCAGGCAGATATGCCAGAATATGAAACGTATTTACCAATGTTCGGTGATGCAGGAAGTGAATTGTTGGCCAAGTTGCGCACCTTTATCAGCAGTATGAACTGATTTTTAGTCTTGTTTTTCCGTCCGATAAATCGTGTCGTGGCTGTGTGGTGTGCCAATATAAATCATTGCGCCGGTGGGCGATAAAATAAAGTCCAGTTCACGCAGTCTTTCTCGCAACGCTGTCCGTTTTTGCGGTGTGTTTGATGTATTTGGAACTTCTACATCGTCACAGATAATCAGGTCTGCACGCATACCTGTTATGTTGCCGTGGATTCCCTGACAGATTACAGATGGTTCACGTATGCCAATTGGGCGATTTATCGTTATGCGACCATTTGCCCATTCTTTTTTGTTCGCAGGAATCATTTCTACACAAAATGGATGATTTTCAATAATATGCCGAATATGGGAAACCATACGTGATGACAGGCCACTTTCGGCAGACAAAATCAAAATCCGGGTCTGGGGGCGCAGATACAAAACACACGCTGCAAAAATCCCAACAACCGTCGATTTGCCAGAATGACGAAATGCCATCAGCAATCCACGGTGGGGCGAATCACACAAAATATCATACAGGAATTTCATTATTTCACGATGATGGGTCGGGGTCTTGAATCCCAGTATGCGATTCCATTCGTCCAGAAATCTATAAAATTCCGTAATCATCAGTATTTTCGTTCGGCGCAATTTCTGTTATCAGGCCATAATCATTTATCAGTTTTGGTAATGCGTTTTCAAGGACCGATAACAAATTGCGGTAAAGCCCCATTACCGCCCCACCCCCAAGTTTATCTTGGATTACCTGGTGGGTGTAATCTATCAAAGATTTGATATTGTCGTGCGTGTTGGCCCACTGGGTCAAATCAACGTCAACAGAACGCAAATCTTGGAATGCCGCCAACAGAAAATTAAAATCTGAGTTCAAATCTTCGGGATCTATTTTTCGTGTTGGCTGATAGTCAATTGTGCGTGATAATGATATTTGACGATAAATATCCAATTGAATGTCCGCAGGTGGTGCAATTTCAAAGACAATATTACCACCAGAAAAATCGTCGTTTGGCACGACTGAATAACTGTATTCAGATGATGCGTTTACTTCGTTTAACGAAACACAGATGTCGGCAGTCTGGAAAAAAGGAAAGGCAAAGGCAAATTCTGTCGTTTGACCATCTGTGATATATGATATTTTATACATTGTGTTTCCCCCTGCCCCGATGTTAACCAACTAAATCATCAAATCTGGCCAATAATGATTTTAATAAATTTGGTTTCTTGGCGGTGGCATTTTTTAGTTTTGTTAAATTAGTGCGACGCTTTTCTAAAAATGGCGCAGCCGTTTCAGAACGCATACGTTCCAAGACTGCCCCCTGGGTTATGCCAGATGCAGATGCACCAGATGCACCATATTTAGCACGCTGGGCGGCCAATACCTTTTTAATCAAATTTGTCTTTTCGGCATCATCGGCCGCCATTTGTGCCAAGATTTCTTTGCGCTGAGTTTTTGCAGCCTTTTTGGCATCTTTGTAATCTAAAATTTCTGTGACGTCAGATACAAGTTGTCCCATTGTTTATTCCTTTTGATTTGTTTTTATACGCTATAACAGCCGTGAATTGTGATAGACAATATTGTCGCAGGATAATTTTCAGCACCGTGTATCGTCCATATCGGGGTCGTGTATTCGCAGGTCGTGCCAAGCAAATTTATCGATACATCACCTGAATATCCCGCAGTATTTTCAGATGAATATATTTCATCAGGTAATGATATGCGCTGACCGTTTAACGATATGGATTTCGTATCAAAAACACGGGCAGTTATTTTCCGCAAACGCAATCGGGTTGTATTATGTCCCGAGATTCGCAGTGGCAAACCACACGCACAAAATGCATAACCGTATTTGCCACAGTCCGAATACAGGCTGGCATCGAAATATTCCAATGATATTTCATCATCACGGCGCACAACAACATAAGTTTTGTTGTCGCATACTGCGACCGATAAAAATTCCCCGGACGTTTGATATGTCCCCCAGGCGGATATTCCAAGTGCTGCGTTTTGATTCAAAACAGCCATTTTGCCGTCTTGGCGAACAATGTATAGCCGATGTTGGGTCGCATTATATGCAATGTCTATTGGCGAAACCAACAAGTGTTTAGATAATGCACATAAATCATTTGCATTATAATTTTCCCCCAGTTCATCCAGACTTAGTTCACGAATATCGTGTCCGTTGCCCGAAATAAAAACTGTGGCACCTTCTATTTTCTGGGGTGGCAAATAACGTTTTGTATACGAACCAACCGTTGTGTGCTGTTTAATATCAACAACTGATGGGGTCAGGGGCTTGCTGGAAATCGCCCATTCGCCAACGTTTGTTAAAATCTGCAAATTATCACTGCTGACCACGGTGCAGATTTGTTGGCGCTGGGCAGATAACAGGGATATAAAAATCGCTTCGTCATCAAGGCCCGTCCCAGGATTAAAATCAGTATGACGACCAACCGCCGATAACCAAATGCCAGCCGGCCAATCACGTGAACCGCCAAAAACTAAACGGTCTTGGTGAAAGGTTATACTGCACGGCCAACCACGACGTGTGCCAAAGGCCGCTTCACGCCAATCTGATATAGGCCCCGTGGGCAACGAATATGAACCATTTGTGTGTGCAACAACCTGGGTTGGGTCAATGTATTCGACAACAGACCATTGACGATTTAATAAAAATAATCGGCCATTGACATTTTCGGGTGTCCAAAAATCTTGGTTCGTGGTAAAAGTCGCATAATTATTGCCAGACGAATTTGCAGTGACTGTGATTGTTATATCAGCGGCGTCATCAAATTTTACAAACGGTATGTTCACAGATAAATCAGAATCGTTTCTTAGAAATGTAAAATCTGATAAATAAAATTTACCGTCCTGGATTCGTAATGTCTGGGGACAAAAGTCACGGTGGACAAATATCATCGTGCCAAAACGCTGGGCGTATTGAAGGTGTGATAAATCGTCATACCCCCAGGGTGTAATTAAATCCTGATAACGATTATCGCCAAGATAAACATACATATGAAAATCTGTTAGGACGATTAGATAATCTGTGCCGTCAGATGCAGAAAATGGAATCAAACGTGCCGGACCAACCAAGCCGTCAATGTGACGCAAACCACTGCGCCGCGACAGACCACCCCCAGATAAAACATCTGCGTTTTCCAGACGTGATAGGCCCTGGATATTATCGTGGCTATAAAATTCCGGAGATACTTCGCCGTGCGAAAATGTATTTTGTGTTTTTATAAAATCTGTCATTTTTTCGCCCTGTGAATTAAAAACGTGAATTAAGTAGTGAAAATTCAGAAATGCCATCGGGGATGGATGTCGTGCTGTCTATGAATTTTGCAGTCTGTAATTCTGTTTCATATAATGCGACCAACATACGAAATACCGTTTGGTTGCCAGTTAACGGAACACAAAATTCCATCGCCAGACGTGTTGCCGCCAATGATACAAAATAACTAGGGTAATTTTCTGGCAATGTATGAACAAGCGCAACAATCGTTATAGTATCGCCATCTGATATAATGCGATTGCCAACAATTCGACCACCTGTCTTTAACACACGCAAAACATTTGCAGGAATTAAAAAATCACCGTCTGTGTTTTTTGTTAATTCTAGTTCTTGGGTTGCAAAATGCCACGGGTGCAACGCAACCAAAGAATCCATTGTCACATCAAATAATGTTCGTGATAATTTTGCCGCAGCACTGTCGTCGGTCAATGACTGAATTGGATTTTCGCCCAGTTTCAGTAATGCCATTGAACATAAGTCTATTTTTGTAAGCATTATTTGTCCTTTGGATAAATCAACTGGGCCGTAGTTAAACGACCCAGAAAAATTTTTTATTTACGACAACGCAACTGTTGTGACATTCAAATCTGTGATGTTTATTTTCTTAATCGCTGTGTTGTCTGATGCGTTTATGATTATAATGTCGCCAATGTTCATCAGCGTCTTGACTGCATTGAAATAGCCGTTGGCACTGACCGTTGCCAAGGTTTCAGATGCACTGCTGTAATGCCACAAGGTAAATCCATTTGCATACGCAATCACAGATAAATTTTTATTCTGAAAAGCCATACGTTTTTCCTTTTAGTTAAGATTTATGAATTTATTTAAGCGGCAGGCGCATCCGAACAACGAACACGAACAATTCCGTCATTGTCAATCAAGACTGCACCCTGGGACATACTGTTGCTGATAAAGTGCGCAGCACGTTCACCGTGCCAGGTGATGTCCGTCTTGACTTCTTGGCCACAGGCGTGTCCAACGCTGGATGCGTGATAAATAAAGCAATCACGGTTTGTGTCTGATGCCGGCAGACCATTATGCAACACCCACGTGATACCCAACCATTTGCGGGCTTCGGCACCGTTTAATAATGGGGTTGTGCCACCAACATAATCAGCCGAAACAAATTCATCCATCGACAGCAATTCATTCCACTGATGAACACCAACAACGGCAAAACGACGACCGTCGTCTGGAACGTCATTTGTATTCAATACTTCGACCGCAGATAAAATCAAATCTTTGGTCAGACCAGTTGAATAATCGCCAACATTTGTTGTGGATTTATTCATCGCAGATATAATCAGTTCGTCCGTCTTGCGCCCCAGGGCATACGCACCCGCAGACGCAACAACACGGCGTTCGTCAATGTTCACCTTTAATTCATCCAAGGCATCAACCCAGTCGCCGGCATAATAATCTGATAAAACACATTCGATTGGTTCGTGATTCAAATTCATTACCGGCACAATCCCGTGACGAGATTTTGTGCTGGCAGTGCCACGACCAACCTTTTGAAATGTAGTAGATGCACCAATTACACCCGATTTACTGCGAACAGTTGAACGTAATTTAGTACCCATTTGCTGATAGGCCAGATGAACATCGGCCTCGAATTGTTTCACAAATACGTTATCTATGGAAACAGACATATAAAAATCCTTTGGTTAAAAAATAAACAGCGACGTAAATGTCGCCGATATGTTTTTGTTTTTTGGTTATGCACAGGGTGCGCCAAAGCAACAAAATAAAAGTTGGGTCCGTTATACGGGATTGTCCAAAGAAAAAATATCAGTCAGACAATGCGCATATATCTGACTGATACTTTTGTAAAAAAAAATCCCCACAATGTGGGGATTGGTTTATTTCTTTTTTGCGCAGGCTTTTTTAGCACACGCTTTTTTTGCACAAGGTTTCTTGGCAACTGGTTTTGCGGCTACTTTTTTAACAGCCACTTTTTTCACAGGTGCTTTCTTTGCAACTGGTTTTGCAGCAACTGCATTTTTCGCAGGTGCTTTTTTGCAACTGGTTTTGCAGCAACTGCTTTTTTCACAGCCACTTTTTTTGCAACTGGTTTTGCAGCAACTTTTTTAACAGCCGCTTTTTTT